>NZ_JACSQZ010000012.1 GCF_014836325.1 Clostridium gallinarum | reverse complement strand
ATATTAACTCCTTTATATATACATATATATTATTTTAACATTAATATTAATAATATTCTACTTTTATAATTTATTAATACTTATTTACGAGTATATTATTTAAGATTTATAAGTATTAATATATAGAGGGCTGTCAAAAATACAGCCCTCATTTTATTCTTTAGGAAATTCTATCTATGGACAAGGTGAGATAATTTTATAAGAGTAGTAAAATTCATAGTGTAAGAATTAGAGTTTTATAATTTCCTTCCTTCAGTTTGCAAAGAGATAAACTTTGTATGAGGTTGACTTGGAGCGCATGCGACGGAGCAAGGAATATAATGTTTATCTCTTTTTTTATATAAGTTTTTGACTAAAAACATCATTTAAATTAACTTTTTTAATTCTCTCCTTAATTTCTGTCTTATCTATAGTATATAATCCTAAATCTTTCATTCTCTTAAAATATTCAGCTCCAGCAAATGTATATCTATCTTTTCTACCTTCTCTAGTAGCTGCCTTTTCATTTGCATAAGAAATTATATCACCTATAGCAATGGATGAAGGTAATATTAATAAAGGTATCCCCATAGCTAATCTCACAGCATTATGCCCAGCTAGTGCTCCAGTTGCAATAGCTTCTGTATGCCCAACAAATAGTCCTGATTTTTCACCAGCACAAAAAAGATTATCAACTCCTTGAACTTTTAAATCATTAGTTCTTGGAGCAACCGATAAATATCTTATAGAATTTCCTTTACTTCCTGCATAAGGATCAACATATTTTGCTGATTCTAAGCCCTTAATTTTTCTTAATTTTTTTAATGGATAATAAGTAGTCATAAGCTTTGCATGTTCTATGAGAATAAAAAGACAACATATAAAGAGATATTCAAAACATTTGAAAATACTCAATCTAGTATATATTATAATCTACCCGAGGATAGTCTAAAAGATAAGATTTATAAAGTTCGAATGATTCATGGTCTTACTCAAAGAGAGCTTGCAGTTAAAACAGGAGTTAGTTATTCTTGTATATGTAAATATGAATCTGGGCGTAATATATCTAAAGAAAATAAAGAAAAGATATGTAAGGCATTAAATATTCCACTTGATTATTTATATTGATAAATTATAATATCTATATTTTATATATAGAACACTCTTATTAGTTATAGTTTAATTTATATATTTAAAACTTTAATCTCATATATGTATAACCACAATTTTATTTAGTATATTTATTAGCAATATATGTTTAAAATATAACTCCTTAAATATATCAAGAAACACTATATAAAATACTGTAATCAAAATAAAGGCACCTAGACATTACTCTAAGTGCTCTTTTTTTTTAATTTAAAATAGTTTTTAATTATTACTCTAAATTATCTATAGCATATTGTGCTTCTTCTGGAGTAAACTTTTCTCCATATTCTGATATTAATTGGTCATATATTGCACTTGGAGACATAGCCATAGTATCTTGATATGTTTTTGCTTTTTCTAATGCATTTTTATTCCAATCAGCAACTAAATTGTCTATTGCATATTGTGCAGCTTCTGGAGTGAATTTCTCTCCAAATTCTGATGTTAGTTGCTCATATATTCCCGCCTTAGACATATACATAGTATCACTATATATCTTTGCTTTCTTTAATGCAGACTTATATTCTGTTGGGACACTTTCCTCTTTTTGTGTAGTATCCTCTTTCACTTCAGTACTATTATCTTTTGTAGTTTCTACTGTTGCATTATTTGCCAACTCTTCAGAACTTCCATTTTCTTTGTTATCATTCCCTCCTGAAGCAGCTGCAATAACTATAAAAATTGCGATTATTATAAACCAAGCTCTTTTATATATAGGTTTCTTATTTTTACCTCCACACTCAGGACATCTCTTAGCATCAACAGCTATTTCTTTTGAACAAACTTTGCATTGTTTCATTTTCTTCATAGAAGTACTCCCCCTAAAACATAATTTTTTCATTTTGAATAATAAAATATTTCACTTTTACATTCAAGTTTTTCGACAAACGTTCTAATATTATTATTTTTTTCGACACTCATTTTATTTTAATAATTATTTTCCTTTTTATGTATAAAAAATAATTTTACTGTCTAGAATTAAAATAACAATTAATATTTTATAATCACCAAAAATAACACCTAGCTATAATTAACTAGGTGTTATTTTTATGTTTAATTATGGTGTTTTAGCTCTGTACTTTATGTACGGGAACTTGGGTTTTATTTAATATTACTATTTAATTATAATTTATCCTTATACTGGTAGTCAATAAATTTTGTACAGTTTTTTTACTGTTTTTATATTTAAAAGCACCTGGTGTTATCCAAGTGCTTTGTTTTTATATATATTTTCTTTTAATCATTTCTTTTGTTATATATTTAGTTTGATTCTCAAGAAATTCTGCAATTTTATTTTTTATAGATAGAGGTAAAAAATTAAGCTTTTTAAAAATTATAACACCTATTCTTGTTAGTTTTATTCTTAATATAAACATAAGATATCACCTCCTTATAAAAAACTAATCTTCCTTATCTGAATCTACTGTATCTAAAAATTTTATTGGAATAACATTATCTTTTAAAGAAGAAACTCCATATTCTTTATTATTAATATCTATACATGGATTATCAGCATATAATTTTTTTAAATTAACTTCTAAATTTAATAATTTATTTTGTATATCTTGATTAGAAAAATCAATTTTATTATCAGGAATTACTTCTTTAATTAAACGAATATATTCTCCTCTAGCTTTTATTTCTTTAGAAATTAATTCAATTTTTTTATCTTTATTCTCTAGTTTTTTAGCTTCTATTTCTAACTTAGCTTTAGGACTAAATTGTTCTGAATAAATCTTATACGTAAATGTTAATAATGGTAGCATTACTACTAATGTGTCTACATTTCCTATAAGATCTGCTAAGAATGTACCAGATTCTACTCTTCTAAATTCTAATTTCTCTTTTCCATCTCCAACTATACTATTAACTATATTATATATATTATTAATAGTTGTCATATTTTCAATTAATTTATCTAAAGAATTATCCTCTTTTAAAAGTCTTATTTTTAATGATTTATCATTATTCACTACATTTAATGTAGTACTAATTTTAAAAATTGATTCTATATTAAATTTCATATTTTCATATTCACTTATAGCTTCACTTATGGCACTAATTGTTTCTGAATATAAATCTGCTAATAAATTTTCATCTATATTTCGTAAAAATAAATTTATTTGTTTGCACATTATTAAATATGATTGAGTAAATTTATCTACATTAATCAATTTATAATTTCTATGCAAATTAGATATTTCAAATATTCTATCTGTAAAATCTATATTCCTTAATTCTCTCCTTAAAAGTTTATGATAAGATTTTATTTTAATTTTAACTTCCCTTGAGGCATTGTAAGCTGGGGTATCACTTCCTGTTATATTATTATTTAATACAAATTTCGAAATATCTTCTACAAAAGAAATATCACTACTTATAATCTCCTGTAAGCTAAAAATTTCATTTTCAAATACTTTTATATTTTCATTTAACCTACTTGCTTCTTCATAAAAATCATATAAATTCATAAAATCCTCCTATTATATTTATATTTCATCAAATATATGCTATAATAGAAGTAAATTTACTAGAATATATTTGATGATTAGAACTCGTGTTGATTGGTAGTCAGATTCGAGTTCTTTTTCTTTTATTTTACAATATTTTTGGTAAGTTTGTCTACTTTTACCCTTACTTACCAAACTTAAATAATTTAAATAAAAACATCGCTATAATAAGCATTGATTACAATTTCTTTAAAGTTTTCCTTATCTATATCATCTAATAGATTATGATCTACAATACACTCTATAACTTCATAAATTGAACAATCAACTTCTATAGCTATTTCTCTTAATTCTTCATATTTTTCTTCTGAAAATGAAATGTCAATTCTTTCTTCTTTTACGTGCTTATTTTCAAAATCATTTTTTACAACTGCATACACTCTATCCATCTTCCCCACCTCCTTTTTACAATTTTAATTATAATTTCTTACCAATTTTATATGCAATATTTTCGACAAAACTTACCAATATTCAACATAACAAAAAAGCCTAGCAAGTAAGGATATTCCCTACCTACTAGGCTTAACACTATAACTTACCTATAAACTTTAATACTTCTTTTACAGTATCATATCTATCATTTCCAGCTATACATTTAGTAGTATATCCACTAAACCCAACTTGACCATTTACACCTTTATTAGGATTATCTCCACCTACTGCAATTATATTTTCTGCTACTCCATCATAATTAAAAGGTAATGTTGCATCTATGCACGGACATTGTAAATAATCAGCTAAATACTCTGCTGCTCTCTTATCTACTTGGTTACAATAACATACTAAATATTTCATATCGTATTTTCTCTCCTCTACTACATTATTTATTTTTTTATTACTAATAGCTTCTGCTATAACTTGACCTATCTTATCTGGACCTAACTTTTTATATAAAGCAACATCTTCTGTAGCTTCTACAAAACATACTTCTACAATTACTGCTGGCATTTTAGTATTTTTTAACTCATATAAAACTTGGCTCTCTTTAACTCCTCTATTTTTAAATCCTAAACCAGATATTGAATCTACTATTCTTTGAGCGTAAACTTCATCATTAAAATTATCAGTTTTTGAATATACCCATGTTTCAGTTCCTATTGCTCCATTATAGGAATTATAGGCTTTATTAAAATGAATAGATATAAATAAATCTGCTCCCCAGTTATTTGCTCTGCTTACCCCATAAACAAGATCACTATCACTATCCATATTTCCTGGTGTAACATCTAAAACACTATGACCTAGTTGTTGTAAATATTTAACAACACTATCTTTGACTTTTCTATCTTCTGTTGTTTCGTCTATTAAGGCACTTGCTCCCTTTGCTTGGAAGTTGTGTCCTCCTCTTACTGCTATTTTCATATTATCATCCTTTCATTAATTTATTTTTAATATAAAAAAGAAGCAAGATTACTCCTGCTCCTTAATTTCCTTCTTTTCGCCATCTTTTAATTGTGCTAATGCATCTTTTAATTTATCTGGTATAGGTAACCCTAATCCAGCACAATTTTCTAATAAGCTTATACCTTCATTTGCTATATAGAAATAACAAATCAATGTTCTAAATACCCAACTACCAGTATTCAATAGTCTATCTAAAAGTACAGCTACAATAAGAACTATAAAAATCACAGCTTTTCTAGCTATCCCTTTAAGTCCTACATCAGAGCTAACCTCTTTATTAATATAAGCTCTTAAAAGTCCTGTAACATAATCGAAGAGCATAAATAAAATTAACACTATTATTGCAGTATCCCATGTACCTAATAACCATGTCAGCAACGTTCCTCCCCCCGCAACTAAGTATTTAAAATAGTTTAATACATTTTGCATTTTCTTTTACCTTCTTTCTTATTTTTATATAAAAAAGAGCCTACATCTGTAAGCTCTTTATTGACATAATACTTGTCTTTAAACTAATATCTTTATTGGAGTTAACTATTATTTTACCGGCTAGGATATTACATACTGTTTTTGCCTAGCTGGTATTTTTTTATTTCAAACTGTAAATTTTTAGATTTCTTCGCTTAAGTAATCAAAGATAAATTTAAGCAATAAAAAAAGACTAGCTTTCACTACTCTTGAAATTCTCATTATTCTATTCTAAATTAACCTAAATTTAATCCACCCTTTATCAGCAGCAGTTAATTTGACTCCCAAGCTAGATGAATAATTATCTATACTTACATTACTAGAATCTATTACCTCAACTTTTTTATTTATATCTTCTTTATCAATTTTAAAGAAAGTATTTGAACTACTTTTATCAAAGTCAGCTATATAAATATCATCAACTTTATAAGCTCTCATACTACCTTCACACTCGTATTTTTTATTAAAACTATAAATACAGTTATAGGAGAAAGTATCACCTTGATTGAAATCTGTTCGTTTATTTTCAAAGTTCTTTAAGTATGCCTTAGAACCACTTACATGTCCTATTCCAGTATCATCATCAAAATACCTTAAATCATTTATATCAACTTCTTTTTCTTTATATGCTACAACATAACCATTATCATGTTCGCATACAAACCTATCTACTTTTGCTCCATCTGATTTTGTTCCTGTTCTATAAGTATTAGGGAATTCTGTAATGATTGTTGGGTTTAAATCTCCACCAAAAGAAATATTTTTATATGGGTTTGCAAGTCCGCTTATTTGTGGCCCTGCGTATGTTCTAAATACAACATCTTCGTTACATAAAATAGTCACCATTGCCCTTATAGTTCTAGGAGTTATTGTATATGTTAAAAATTCAGTTATAACCCCCCTAAAACCTTCCCCTGTTTCTAAATTAATAACATTAGAACTAGCTACATTTGTTTTAGCTTCTAATACGATACAATCTATATTAGAATATACACCATCATCCACTATTTCGTTATTATCTATATAACATTTTTTAAATTCTGGATATGCAGTTCTAAAACCTGCCCCACTATTAGTACCATGGTTTCCACCTGTGGTTATCATAGAAGTATTCACAGTATTATTTTTTGCACTAAAATTATATGGACTAATCCAATCTGTACTTATAGCTTGAAACAACTCCAAGTCATAAAACTCAACACTATCTATAGGTTGAAAATATATTGCTGTCGGATGCAAAACTTCGTTTATACCCAGACTACTGAACTTCCAAACTATATTTTTTTCATCATCATAAGGTGACTTTATAAAATAATTATCTCCTTTTTTACTTAAAGTCATCTTTGTTTTATCTACATCATTATCCGTTTTATAAATATAACAACTCTCATCTATTATAGTGCTATATCCATATGAATTTGTACTATTCATGGTATAACTTTCAGATTTTAATTCATTATAATCTATAGTTATTGATAGTACTATATCTGTTTTAGGTGCAGTTATTATTCTTGTACATATTGTATCAGTTGGTGCATCTAAATGAGCATTATATCTACTAAAAACTTGCACAATATTTGAAAAGTCCTTACTAATTTCTTGTAAGTATATAGCATACTCTGGCTCTCCCCAAGCAGTAGTTCCATTTCCTATCCAGTCAATTTTATAATATTTATCTTTTTTAGCATTTATAACTTTTACATCTAAAATACCCATTTTTACTTCATCTTTAAGTGGTAAAAATTCACCATTTCTATCAACTGTTTTAAATGGATACTCTTTACCTTTATTAATAAAAATAGAATTTATTACTTCTCCATTTGTCATAACATAACAACTTTCATCTATTATAGATGAATAACCAAGAGTTTTATCATCTAAATTATATCTATCTGCAGTTAGTACAGAAAAATCTATTGTTATATTTACTGTTATATCTTCTATATCATTTCTAAATATCCAAGTTACTATTCCATTTGGCTTCTCTTTATAATTACCTATCCTGCTAATTATAGCTTTTATACTAGCATTGCTATCACTTGAAAAGCTTACTTTATCATGTTCGTAAACAATAATTCCATAGTATGGATCTCCCCATGCTGTAGTTCCATTTCCTATATATTGTATTCGATAAATCTTACCTTTTTTAGCTCCAATTACTTTTACATCTAATATAGCCTTTTTTAAAATCTCATTTATCTGTGTTATTTCATTATTCCTTGTAACTGCTTTCAATGGATAATCTATTCCTCTATTATTTTCTAACCCCTTGGCATCAGTAATAGTTCCACCACTAATAAAATTCAACACTTCCTCAGATAAATCTTGCTTTTCAACTTTATATCCAGCTTCACGTAATGCTCCAAGTGGATTTGCAGCTTTTCCTAAAGCTTGTGAACTCTTGTCATCAATTTGTTCCAAATGCGAATTAACTTCTGCTATATCTCCCTTAGTAGCAGCACCACCTTTTTCTATTAATTGTTCGGTTTCTGCTTTAACTTGCCCTGCTTCTTCTATTTTATCTTGTAGATTTTCTAGTATAGTAACTGTATTAGAACTTTCTACTGCTCCTTTAATTACACTTCCTACAACTTCTATATAAAAAGAAAAAGTAGTATTCTGCTTACTACTTTCTGTTAAAACTACCTCTATTTCTGTTTTCCCAGCTACTCTTGTAAAATCTTTTACTAAATTAGCTATAAACTTATTTTTTTCTTTAGATATATCTGTATTCTGTATTATATAAGTCTTATCTGCCTTTAAGGCTTGTATAGATATAGAACAATTAGTTAGATCTTTAGCTAACCCATTTTCATAAATATTAGCTTCTAAAATTAAATCATCATTCTGTTTACATTTAGAATTAATAAAAATTTCTTTAGATGTATCTAAATTAACTAATATTTTACTTGCCATCTATTTTCACCTCACTTATAGATCTTGTTATAAGATTTTCTAATTTATCTAATCTATTTTTCAATTCTTCATTCTCTTTTTTCAAATCATTATAATCCTCTATACCAGGAACTTTTTCTATTATAATTTCATCTTTAGCGGGAATTCCATCAACTACTTCAAATTCTTTAGTTTCTAAATCATATCTTAAGTTGTAGCCATTTATATTATTTTCTATATCTAATGCAGCGTAGCAAGTAGGAAAATAGTTATCAGGTAATTCATTTTCAGATTCAATTTTTAAGATTTGCTCTACCATATTTGTTTCTTTATTTATAAATATCTTTTGCATAAATACCTCCTATTTTTCTACCCAAGCACTCCAATTAGCCCCATTATTGGTAGTTGCTCTAGTAAATAGTCTTCCTGTTCCTATTTCTATTACTAATTGTGCTCCATCCGCTATATCTGCATTCCCCCATTTTATATTAAGCATAACTCCATAATTGCAAGGTGCTCCATTTGTTCCACTACCAAAAGCGTACCATCCACTCTCATAACTTACATTTAAGTTAGATACTCTTTTAGCTATTTTTTGAATAGTTCCACACCAACCTTCATTCATATATCGACCAGTATTATCACCTACAAAAATATCACTAACCCCTGTAATTTTATTATTAGTTAAGTTTAAACTTTTATATAGAAATGCCTGTATCCCATTGCTTACAGTTTCATCTATTTCAATAACCTTAATCTTTTCAGAACCATTTTTATAGCCTAATATTACTCCATTATCTCCAAACACACACAAATGACCACTTGTAGAGTTATAGACTTCATGCCAGTTATTTTTATCGGTATCATTACTTTCTAACCAAAATTTCTTACCACTTATCAATAAAACATTCTCTAAAAGTTGTATTCCTTTAAAGTTTTTCATGTTTTCATGTTCTATTCTAGTAATTCTTAGCTTAGGGCTATAACTTACAGTTCCATCGAAATTTTCACTTTCAGTTGTTGTTATTTCTACATAGTCACCATTTTTTAGATTAGTTAGTGTAACACCGTTTATATTTGTATCAGAAGGTAGATAAGATGCTCTTAATCCTCCTACATTTTCTCCGCTTGTAGTAAGACTTAATCCCCCACGATCTAATTGAACGCCATATCCATTTAAAATATTTATCATCTTTCCTATAAATGTTAAATCTATTCCATCAAAAGCAAGATTTCCATTTGCAAAATCAAATGTTCCATTATCAAGATTTAACCAACTAACTCCATTTCTACTCATTAGAATTCCAGCTATTATGCAATCTGCTATAAAACCTTGTCCAGTACCAAAAGTTCTAAAATCCCATTCTGTAGTCCCTGGTTTAAAACTACTTGCTATTTCAAATCCAGATGTACCGATACAGAGACACCCAAAAGTGGGACTTCCTTCTACTTTATCTTCAAAAAGCATAGCTCTAACATCTTGTGGTTGAGCTATATCTTTAAGTGCTTTAAATTGAGTTTGAATAGCATTAATAACGCCTTGTATTTCTCCTGCATTAACAGTTCCATTACTGTTAGTTATCTTATTTACAGTTGCTTGTATATCAGCCTGCTCATTAAAAAAATTATCTACTGCATTCCCTAATTCTATAGAAATATATTCTCCTGTTATTAAGTCTCTTTCATAGTCAATAACTCTTGCTTTAACATCTATAGCCAAATGAGGAATATAACAAGTTACTGTATCACCCTTATTTACATTTACAAGCATTTTAAAATTCTTATACTCCGTAGTATTTGCTAAATTAATCATATCAATTTTATAATTTACTGCAGGTTTATCAATTCCATTTTCATAAAGCAAATTACATTGTTTAATTAATTCTTCTCTAGCTTCTTCTATAGTGTTAAATCCTTCTTCATCATCTGAATTTTCTTTTACTTTTATATCTGAAAATTCAATAACTCTCATTTTAGGTTGAGTATATTTATTTATTAAAGGACTGTCTACCCAAGGGGTAATTCCTTCTAACATAATTCCATTAAATCCAACTGGTATTATCCTAGTAACTACATTTTCAATATTTATATCTTCTTCTATTTCATTTAGATTATACCCAAATTCAACTCTTACCCCATTATCAGAGCCTATTCTATCATTGATATAAACATCAAAGTTTTCACAATAAAATTCTCCACCCCATCTGTTTAAGAAAGAGTTTTCATCATCGCTAAGTAAAGCTTCTACTATATTTTTTCTGATATAATATGAAGTGCTTACCGTAGTTAAATTACTATGTCCTGTAAATGGTGTATCCTGCAAAATTATATTTAAAGCTTCTTCTCCTAACTTATTTGTAGGTCTTACATCCAGCAAAACTTTATCTGCTAAGTCATAAAAAATAGGTCTTGCATAAGCTGTTACACTATACAAAGACCTAACTACATTATAAATTCTATAAAGTTTTTTCTTTCCATTCTCTTCTGCTGCAATTACATTTTCATATTCAATGTATTTCCATCTACCTTCTTCATCTAAAAAATGTTCTAAAGTCAATTCTTTTTCACTATCTTTATAAATACAAGAAGTAGGATTTAATGTTATATTCCCATTACCTTTATAATTGGTATTACTTTTTAAATATATTTCTATCATTATAAGCACCTCCAATTAGGCAAGATATAAATTTTAAATCCATTTGTCCAACTAAAAGTATTTTCACCCTCTAATAAATACATATCTTCATATTTTCCTTCTAAAGCTACATTATTAATTATTCCTTCTCTATAACATAAGCCTTTATCAGTATCTATTATTAATTCTTGTCCTACATTAGCTTTAATAACTTTATTGTTTATATTAAGAGTTAAATAACCTTCCCCTACAATTCTATAAATAGGCTTACAAACTAAATAATTATTATATAAAGTTGTACTTAATTCTATTTCTTCTTCATCTATATAAACATAAGGTTCACAAGTAAATGTAACATCAAATTTTCCTAATTGTTTCATAATTCTTTCTGGAGTATCAATAGTAACTTTATTAACTTTATAATAAACTTCTAAATCATCACTAAACTTCAATTTATTATTCACTTCACTTAATAACCATTGTTTTATTACTCTAAAGTCTTTATTCCAATCAGAAGATTTCTTAGATAAAAAATTAAAAGGAACTTTAATTGGAATATCTTTATATCCTTTTTCTCTATATAAAGTCTTTCCACCAGGAACTTTTACTTCTTCATATTCCATTTCTGGAGCAGGTTTAGAAGGTCTACTAGCTACTAATAAATTAACATCTAAGTTAGTGTTATTATTATATAAAACAAAATATTTAGCCAAAAGTTAGACCTCCTTTCCCTTTTCTATAATTAGTAGTACCTCTTGTTATTTCTTTTTTTACTTCACTTGTAACCGCTTTACCAATAGCTTTGTTATCCATATTATTAGCAACATTAACTACAACATAAATAGGTTGAGTGGTTTGTTCCTCCCTTACTATATTCCTAACATTTTGATACATACTATCTAAAGGAATTACCGCTTCTGCGTTTGATCCAGTTCCTTTATAAGCATCTCCTACACCTATTCCCCCTAATATTGTAGGTTTTGTGAAAATAGCTCCTGTATGGTACCAATCTACATTCAATTTAGGGACACTAGGAGGTTTCAAACTGAATGATCCACTTAAACTAAAATGAGGTAGTTTAATATGAGGTAGTTTTATTTCTGGTAAACTCAAATTCGAAAAAAAGTTTTTTATAGAGCCTAGCCCATTGCTTACAGTTGTTTTCATCCTTCCTAAAGCACCACCTGTTGCAGAATCCATCGCATTAAAAGCGGTACTCCATCCAGTTTTGTATACTTCACAGTAAGTTCCTATAATTCCTTTTATACCTCCGCCATTTTCCTCTATTTTAGACTTAATATTCCCCCAAACTTGTGATGTTTTATCTTTTATAGAATTCCATGATTCCGATGTTTTATCTTTTATGCCTTGCCATTTCTCCCCTAACCAATTACCTAGTTGTGTAGCCTTCTCCTTTATTACATCCCAATTTTGCCAAAGTAAAACCCCTATAGCAATTACTGCTGTTATTGCTGCTATTACTAACCCTATTGGTCCTGTTAAAATAGTGAAAGCAGTTGCCAAAGCTCCAATTGCAGGAGTTGCCGCTGCTGCTCCTGTAGTTACTACTGCTATTGCTCCGCTTATAGTGCTAAATACTGTTATAGCTGTACCAACTATAGAAACAATTCCTCCTATCACAGATATTACAGGCCCTACTGCTGCTAAAAATAGTCCTATAGTTATTATATTTTTTTGAGTTTCACTATCTAAATTGTTAAAAGTTCCAACTACTTTAGAGGTTAGTTCAGTAATTGTTGTTAAAATAGGCGTTAATTTTTCACCTAATTCAGCAACTTTATTTTTTAATTCTTCTTGAGATTGAGCATTTTTAATCATTTGTTCATTATTTTTCTGATATTCTTCATTTAAGTTTGCAAGTCCATTTTTAGCTAAAATATCTAACGCATATTGTTGAGCTGTTCCGTTTACAGTAGCTTCTTGAAGTCCTAGGTTAAAATCATCTAAATTTACTCCTAATCTTTCTAATAATTCCCCATATTGACCTGTTGCTTCACCAGTTGCTAAAGTTTCCTGTAAACTATCCGCTAAACTTTCTATTTTTAAAGTATCTGGAAATTTAACAATAGCACCACTTAAATTATCTACCGCTTGTTGCATTTGAGTTTGAGTAAGCCCTGAATTTAATAAATTAGATAAAGCTTCAATACTACTATCGGTTTCTCCTGTTATTGCGCTTAAATAAGTAAACTGTTTGCTAGTTTCTTCTATGCTTAATCCTGCACTATTTACATTAGCTTCTAATTTAGACATATCCATTCTCAACTCTTGAGTTCCTTTAGTTAAAAGTGCAAATGCAGCAGTTAAAGGTGCTGTTATTTTTGTACTAAAACTTCCTCCAATACTTGATATTTTCCCACCTAAATCCTTAACCTTACTACCTACAGATTCTAAATTCTTAGATACTTTATTCCACTTATTAGATTGTAACTCTAATTCAGCGTTAGTCTTA
Organism: Clostridium gallinarum; assembly: GCF_014836325.1. GTDB lineage: Bacteria > Bacillota > Clostridia > Clostridiales > Clostridiaceae > Clostridium > Clostridium gallinarum. Next base: position 56,943 of record NZ_JACSQZ010000012.1, on the reverse strand, counting down.
TCTAATTCATTTTCTAAATTATTATAATATTTAATTTGATTATTTAACTTTATAGCTAAGTTTTCTGCTTCTTTAGAATTTTCTCCAGTAGCTTTAACTTGATTATCATAAGATTTTTTTAAAGTATCTATTTTAGCCTTTTGAATTTCCATAGCCTTATTTAGATATTCTTGTTTGTTTTTTAATTGGTCAGTTTCACTTCCAAATTGTTTTAATTTATTGGAAGTTGCACCAAATTCACTTTTTAATAAATTCATAGATCTATTCATACTTGTTATACCTTTATCAAATTCTTGACTATCCATAGACCATTTAATAACCAATTCATCTACTGCCAAAATATCACCTCCTTAAAGAGAAATCGTATCTCCATAAACTTCCTCTTTATTTACTTCTTGATTATGTATTTTGTAATGAACTTTTAATAAAGATTGAAGTTTTCTATGAGTACAATTCCAAAATTCTTCCTCGCTCATTCTAAGTTCTATAGTTGCCATATAATAAAGCCACTCCCAATCAAAAGTTTTATATTCCTCTTCATTGTTTGTGGCATCTATTCCCCCACTTCTTCTTTATCTGGCATAGATAAAGTTAATGCTTTATCTATTTGTTGCATTAGATATTCCGCTTTCTTTGTATCTCTCATAACATCTGTAAGTAAATCCCCAACTTCTAACAATGTTATATCTTCATATCTTGGTTTGATTGCTGAATAAATTAATGCTCTTATAGCTTTTAATCTTCCTTTTCCAGAATCTATAGCTTTTATAGCTATATCAAAATCTCCATAAACTTCATCTAATTCACACATACAGTTAAAATCAAATGCGATATTGAATGTTCTACCACTTAATTCTAAAGGTACTAAAATAGTTTTTAAATCTCTTACTCTCATCATTTCACCTCATTTTACTAAAATAAAAGACTAGGGTTTTCTACCCTAGTCAAGTATTATCCTGCTGCTGTTGGACTTTGTGCTTTTGTTGTAGGCACTTCTGTAAACCACTTTTTCTCTTTTTCTTTATTGGCAGTTTTCCCATTCATATCTAATTCAGCTACATGAGTATTTAATTGTTTATTTTTATAACATTTAAATGGAATTTCTACACTTTGTATTTTAGGTTTCCCTTCCGCTGTTTCTGCCTTTTCATTAGGATATTCAAAAACAACATCATAGTACCAAGCATATTTATTTTTTCCACCAGTTGTAGGCATTTGAAAACCTAAAGCATGATGTTTAACTTCTACCTCTCCTGGTGGGAAATAAACACCATCTTTATCTATTTCTCCTCCGAACATCTTTAGTTTTGTTTCTGGAGTTAAGTAGTTTAAAGTTACCTTTCCTGTTCTTTCTACAGTTCCATAAACTGTTTCTTCAACTTCATCATCTGAATAAACATCTTCTGAATCTGACTTTGTTTCTATTTCAATAGAAATTAATCTTTCTGCCTTTTCAGGACTTCCAGCTGCATATGATTCACTTGTGTTACTTGTAATTTCAGCTAAATGAAAATTCTTAGCTCCTTTTATTCTAGTCAATTAATTCACTCTCCTTTTCTTCATAAAAATAGCACCTAAAAGCAATATGAAATATTTTTGTATCATTCTCATATAAATCTTGATACGTAACATCTTCAAATTTACTTTTAAGTGCTTGTTTAATATTTTTTTTTAATTGAGTTACATCATTCTTAGACCATAGATCTATTTGTAATGAATGTACCTCCGTTTCATTTTCACCATCTGAATAATCATCATCCATATTGTTTAGTTCAAAAAAAGTAATATAAGTTGAATTAGAACCACTATACACTCTATAGCGCACATCCAAACCTAAAGGTCTTAGTGTATCTATGATTAATTTATTTATACTCAAAGTTCTAACCCCTCCTTTAAAACTTTATGTGTAACTTCTAATGCTTCTTTTCTTTTTCTTTCAAATGCAGGTCTCATAAAAGGTCTTGCTGGTTGTCCTCTTGAAGTTCCATATTCATAAAACTTTAAATAGAAAGCTTCAGAATTATCTTCCTTACTAACTCCAACTTTAACAACTTTAATACCTTTTTCTTTACTAACTTTTGATACCTTTAAAAACTTTTTAGATTTACCTGTTCTTATTGGTGCATTTTTTAATAATTCTTTATTGATTACTTCTGCTCCAGCTATTAAAGCTTTATTTTCTAAAGTAGCGCCTTTTCTTCCCATATCTTTTAATCTTTCTTGAAGTTTATCTATATCTGAAAAATCCAATTCAACACTCATACTAATCCTTCTTTCAAAGCACAATGTAATTCTATATCTTCTGAATTAGTTTTATAAGTTCTTACAACTTTATAAGTTTCATTCTCATAAATTATATATTGTTCTTTTTCATAATCAATTTGTTTTACTTCAAATATTATCTTTATTTCATTTCCATTTTGACTAGATTGATAGTATTCATTTGTAGTTACTGATTTCTCATTACAAAAAACTTCTCTAGTTATAAAAGTTTTATCTTCTACACCATTATCATTAGCTATAACTGATAAAGTTGCTAGTTCTAAAATATCACACCACATTATAATCACCACATAAACTTAGACTTTGTTTAAGTAAATCATATGACTTTTGATATTTTTCACCATCTTTATTATCTAATCCAAAATTCGCTTTACAATATAATATAATAGCTCTTTGAATTATAGGATCTGTTAACTCTACTTTCCTTACTCCACTTATAGATAAATCTATCTTACAAGCTTCTATTAAATCATTTATTTCATCGTCCAATTTTGAATTTTTTATTCTTAAACTTAATTTTACTTTATCTATCATATAATTCACCTCAAATAAAAGCACTTATATACTTCTAAGTGCTTCAATAAGTTGAGTTTTATTCATACTAGAATATCCAATAACATTATTTTCTTTTGCTATTTGCTTAAGTTCAGCAACCGTATTATTCGAATAATCTATTTTTGAATATAATTTAGCTTTAATTAAGCGTTTTTTTTAGTTATAGTTACTAATGAATTTTTGTCTACAACTTTACCATCAGCTAACATTAAAGCTTTAGTTACTAGATCATCAGTATCATTATCTTCATATCTCTTTATAGTCATATTTAAATTTGTATTAAGTACGTAGTCAGAAGGATTAAATAAGAATGCTATTATTTTATCTGCTTCAACAGTATCAGCATATGAATCCATATAGTCATTTAATACTACTCTTCTTCCTAATAAACTTCTATCAGCCTGTCCGTTGATTCCATAATTTACTCTTGCAATAGGTTGTCCATTTGTATCAACCATTCCTACAAATGACATAAATGTCTTTTTAGTCATAAACCATACTGCTCCATTTTCATAAGCTAACGGTAATACTGATTCTGCTTTTATTAAAGTTTGATATTCTAACTTTCCAGTTGCTGCAACATCAACATTTTGACCTTCTACAACATCTTCTTTTAATATTCCTTTTGGTTGTCCAGAACCACTACCACTTATAATAGCTAATTCTAAAGCTTTAGTCATAGCTTCAACTACATTATTTATAAAAGTAGTTTCAAATACCGGTAAAGCCATAGTATCTACTTCTAATGAATTCGATATAGCACATCTTAATTTATGATAAGCAAATGTTATTGATCCAGTAGTTTTCTTTTGCTTATCTGATGTTGCTCCTTCAGCTACCCAAGTTGCAGTTGGTTTTACAGTTGAAGTAGGAATAGTTAATCCACCTTTATAAGATGTTCTAGTAACTAAAGGAAGTATCATTCCTGTAGCTTCCATCTTCTCAATTATTTTTGATAATACTGTTTCAGGTATCATTTCCCCTACATCTGTAGTTTTTGTTGGTCCTGCTGCATTTTTAAATTCTCCAGGTATTGATATACCCTTTGTTACATAATTCATAAATGCTTTTCTATATTCAGTTGTATTAGAAAAATCTTCTCCAACTATTTCTCCTATTTTATTTTCCTCTCTATTTACTGGTGCTTTTGGACTAACTGTATTTTTGTCTTTTAGTGAGTTAATATTTGCTTGGAGTGTATTTATTTCATCACACTCATTTTCAAATTTTTCAATTTCTTTTAATTTTTCCTTAACTCCTTTTGTATCATTTGCATCAAGCAATTCTTGAGAATCCTTTAATAGTTGATCATATTTTGCTTGTTGTTCTTTATTCATTTTTGTTTTCATTATCTACACCTCTTTTTATTTATTTCATTTTGTAATATTTTTTTTTCTAAAAATAAAAAATCATCCTTATTACTTTGAACTGGATGATTTTCTCTAGGTTCATAGTTTTTAAATTTTGCTAATAAGTTATTATCTAACTTCCCTATGCTATTACAAAAAGTAATAGCATTATTTTTTAATGAATTAAGTAAACTTTTGTCTACTTTATCATCAGAATACATTATTTCATCTATTAACCCCATTTCTAAAGCTTCATCAGCAGTAAGCCAAGTTTCTTTATCCATAAGATTATATGCTTCCTCTTCTGACATTCCAGTTTTTAATATATAAGCATTAGCTATAGTTTTATTAGCTTTCTTTAATATTTCTACAGTATGCTCCATATCTCTATAATCTCCACTTGTTGATGTAGATACATTATGTATCATTATTTCAGCTAAAGGAGACATTTTACACTTGCCTGCCATAGCTATAACACTTGCTATGCTTGCACATAAACCATGTATTTCTATTGTTACTTCTCCACTGTAACTTTTCAATTCATTATATATTTCACATCCTGCAAATACATCACCGCCACCACTATTTATTTTAATAGTTACTGGTTGACCATTAGCATTTTTTAAAGCTCTTGTTACTTGTTTAGGTGATGTTGCTTGGATTCCATACCAATCATAAAGCCATTCATTTCCACTTTGAACTACTTCACCTTTTACATCAATATAAACCATTATTCTTCTTCACCTCCTTCCCCAATAGCTATAGTATCTAATCTTCTTAAAGGTTTATCACCATCTGCAACTGGCGGTAAATTTAAAACTTCCCTCCACTCATTTGGTGTCATTGCCCCTCTATCTACCATAGCTTGTAATCCTAATTTAGTTGACATAGAAGCATATTGAAGATTATTAGCTGAATAAATTATTTTATTACCATATCCTCTTTCTCTTCTAGTGAACAACTTTCTAGTATCTTCATTACTCCATTGCATAGCTAAAGGTTCTATTTCACTTTCATAGTAAGAATTCCATTCATCTTCATTATATTTACTTTGAACTATCTTTTCATTTGTATTAAAGAAAGAGTAAATTCTTTGAGTTGTTCTATCTATTACTGCTGCATTTGGAACATAATCTTTTGGATCTATTTGTATAGCATCTGCTTTACTATCTATTCCAGCTGCTCCCCCACTATTTTCTATATTTAAAAAAGTTTCAGTAAAATCATCTGTTTGAGATTTTATATCTTCTTTTCTCATATTGGTATTAAATTTTAATAACCATTTTATTATTCCGCTATTTTTTATAGCTTTAACTATGCCTTGGTCTGTAGTGCTTACTATATCCATTAATGGTAATAAAGCTTCTCTAGGACTATCTCCAAATATATCATTCTCATTTATATCTTGTCTTAAATGAATTATATCTGTATATGGATAAGTTACTACTACACCATTTCTATTAGTAAACTTCAAAAATAACTCACCATACGAATTATAGATAGCTTCAACTCCAACACATGGAATATTATACATTTCCATAGGATAGCCATTTTCATCTCTTACTAATAAAGCAAATGCATTATTATTTAAAGCCAATTGAGTAGCCATTTTTTCTCTAAATACTTGCCCTGACATATACGGATTAGGTTCTTCATATAAAAATCTTATATACGGTTCTGGATTAACTTTAAATCCCTCCATACTGTTATTCCTTATATGTTGTGGTATTAATTTCCCTATAGCTTTAACCTTCGGTCTTATACAAGCTCTAACTACATCACTTTTATAAATACTTCCATTCCAAGCATAAAACCCATTACCTCTATCTTCTATCATTTCAAATCTTGTTTTAGGAATACTTCTATTGAAAAACCTACTTATTATCCCCATTTTTTCACCCCCTTTCTATATTACAGACATATATCCTTCGTAAACTCTTTCTAGTTGAACATATGCATTTAAAAGTGATGCTAACCCATCTATTCTTCTCCGTTGATTAGATGTTTTTATAGGTTGTATATTATCATTTTTATCAAAATCTACTGCGGTATTAGTTAAACACCACTTAAGAATAGGGTTATTATTATAATTAATAACTTTCTTTTCTAAATCTGCTCCTAACGCTTTCATAGGACCACTCAAAGTTTTCTTACCTTGATATACAGGTTCCCAAGTTTCTTTTCCGAAAATACCTTTCATTTCTTGAACCCAATATTCAGCACTCCACGCATCATAACCACCACTATAAATGTATATATCATATTCATTTTGAATTTCTAAAAACCATTCCGTAACAAAAGTTTTATCAACTCTATTCCCCGGGGTTGTTCTTAGCAAACCTAAATCCCTCCAAATATCATAAGGAATTTTATCTTCTTGAACTCTTTTTTCTAATAAATCTTCCGGTAAAAAATACATTTGCATAACGTAAATAGTATCATCATTGGGAACTTTAAATATTATAGTTGCACAAGTTAAATCTGTTGTGCTTGATAAATCTGCTCCACCTATTCCATATCTAGGTTTTAACTTTTCTATATCAAATGTATTAATATTATTTATTTGTTCAAAGTTCAACCAAGCTTCACTAGAAGTTTCTCTTATATTGAATTCTTTACATAATAAATTCTTGACTAATAAAGGATTCTTTTTAGCTTTTTCAACTTTTTCCTTTAATGTTCTAGAATTTTTTATTGTTCCTAATCCCGGATTAGCTTTTTGCCAGCATTCTTCTTTTATCCATTCTGACCTATTATCTAATTCATATATAAAATAAATACTTCTTTCATCTTTATATCCATTTTCATCATCATATCCATTTATCAACATTTCTGCTTCATCATATTTCATATCATAAATATCTTCTCTTATTGTACCTGCAGTAGTAGTTACAAAAATTAAAGGTTGTTCTCTAGCAGTAACACCATCAGCTATAATATCATATAAAGCTTTACCATTTTTCCATTGATGTATTTCGTCCATTAATGCTCCATGAACATTTAAACCATCTAAACTATCGCTATCACTCGCTAATGGTTTAAAAACCCCATCATTAAATTCACTATCCATTTCAGAAACTAATGTTTTAATTCTTTTTCTTAAAGTTGGTGACTTCTTAACCATCCTTTTAGATTCCTGCCATATAATTTTAGCTTGATCCTTTTTAGTGGCTACACTATACACTTCCGGACCCGCTTCTCCATCTCCAACTTGTAGATATAATCCAACGCATGAAGATAATAATGATTTCCCATTTTTCTTTGCTATTATCAATTCCGCGAATTGATATTTTCTAATACCTTCTATGTTTATAAACCCAAAAATAGTAGCTAACATGGCTTTTTCCCATAATTCTAAAATAACCGGTTTACCACCCATTTTACCTTTAGAATGTCTACAGAAATTTTCAATAAATTCAATTATATGATTCCCTCTCTTATGAGAATAAAAAAACTCTCCAGGATTATTTAAGTCATTAATAACTTTTTTATAAGTCCTGTAGAGTTTATTACAAACTACTATTTCTTTATTTTCAATTTGATTCCAATATTCTAATATAGGATTATAATCATCTGGATATTTTATCATACATCCTCACGTCCATATATAAATTCATTAAAACCATCATCATCTTCTTTTTTATCTTCTATTGTTTTTGGCAGTAAATCTGTTAATTGTTTTAATCCTTTTTGATATGAAGTATTCATAGTGTTATATAAATCAGCTACTGGTCTTTTCCTTTCATATGGAGCCTGTTTTTCTCCTTGCTGAAACAATTCCACAAAACCATTTTGATCTAGGTCTTTTTCAAAATCTTCTAAGGTTACTCGTAAATAAGCTAACCTTTGGATTAACCCTATAACTGTTTCTTTCTTTTTATCTTCTATATTTTTATAAATCTTTTTAAGTCTATTTTCTTCTTTCTTAATCCTTTTATCTTTCTCCATTTACTTTCACCTTCTTTCAAAAATAGATACTTTTTAGGGGAGGGGGTACTGTGAAAATACTTGTGTATTATCTGAATGTCCTCACCTCGGTCTCCCAAGAAATCTAAAATATATTTTTAAGGGGGCTTATAATTTTATTAATTCTCCATATTCATTGAAAGCTAATCCTTTTTCTACAGATTCTTTTTTATCATGTCTTTTATGATGACATTCTTTACATAATAATCTTAAATTATTTTCTCCTAACGTAACATTAGTATCATTCATATTATCTGGTGTTAGATGCTCTATATGATGAACTTCCTTACCTGGAGTTATTATTCCTTTACTCAAACAATCTTGACATAATCCTTTATCTCTTATATATACATATCTTCTAGTTTCCTTCCAAGCCTTGCTCTTATAGAAACTCTTACTAAATTCTTTAGCCATATACTATATTCCCTCATAAATAAAAAAAGAACTCTAGTAATAGAGTTCTTACTTATATGTTATTAATGTGTGATAACCTTCCATTTGCTTTGTTATCCCTTGTCCTTGAATACTATTAAACTTAACATCTATTATCTCGTATCCATCCATTTGCATAGCAGTTAATATTTCATCTATTTGAGTTGTATATTTATCTTCACATCCAAAGTTTTGATTTAACCATTTACTAAAACTATTCACCATAACTATATGAGTATATCCATCTTTTTCTTTTAGTATTGGTTTTATTTGACTTTCATAAATACTAACTGATGTTGATTTTTGTACATTATTAAAAAAACCCATTTTATACACCTCCCTTACTTTTACAATTTTATATTATAATTAGATTTTTTTCAATATTTAGTAAGGTAAGGGTATATAATAAAATGAAAAGAACCCTATTTCTAGAGCTCTTTACTTCTATCTTTGGATATATTTTATTACCCCATCTTCAATAGTTATTTCTCCTTCTTCCTTAAGAACTCGTAAATCACTATCAAAGCATGCATTATGTGCCGAAATAATTCCTGGTGGGTCAGGTGTTATATATATCTTCCTTAAATCACTATATTTTATAGTTCCATATTCTTTTATAACTCTTAATAAACTCGCATTCATTACTTTTGTTACTCTCATATTTTCACCCCCCTCCCCTATAATTTTACAATCTTCTGTAAAAAATGTAAAGCACCTAACATTTATTATGCTAAGTGCTTTCATGGTATAAAAGGGTATTGGGAATTTACGAGAGGTTATATGGTTAATAACCAAATCTATCCGACTATGTGCCTGTAGGTGAGGTCTTACCGCCTGTCGATAGATTATTTCTTGCTTCACTCGTTTTATACCTTAACCTACGCTAGTATAAAAGTCATAGTTAGCTTATGGCGGAGATAGTAAGAATCGAACTTACATATATAGGTTAACAGCCTATTGTTCTACCATTGAACTATATCTCCATGTTGCACCCAGCTTTAAGCCAGGTGCCTCCTATTCATACAGGAGGATGCCAAACAATGAAAAAATCCTGTCCAATTTCTTCACAATATAATTAAATCATATTTTAATGCTTAATTTATTCGAGTTTTATTCCAAAATTATTCCACCTATTCCACTCTCCTATTATTCTTATAGCTTGTTTTATTTTTTTATTAACTTGGCTTTGGCTTAAATGGACCTCATCAGCTATTTTGTATTCATTGTATTTCTTCTTATACTTCATTTCTAAAATGTTTCTATGCTCTGTACTTAATTGAATTATTATATCTTCTATTTCACTTACATCTCTTTCTATATTATCAAGTATTTCTTCTTGCTTTTCTCTTTCAAGTTTCTTTTCAGTTACTCTTCTTATTTTCATTTCTGTAACTCTCATTATTTCTCTTTCTGCATAACTTATTCCACTTCCAGATGTTTGTACTCTTTCTTCAAAAGATGATGACATACTTTCTTCTGGATCTATATTAAAATTACAATTCCTTAAATCCTTCTCTATTTTATCTATTTGTTCATCTAATATCTTAATAGTTTTTTCTATTGATTTTATCTTCTTCTCTCTTTGATAATATCTTTTAATTTTTTCTTCTGTTTCTTTAAACTCCTTTTTATCCATCTACTTACCTCCTGGTATATACAATACCTTTTCTTCTATCTCTACTACTTTCACATTATAGTAACCTTCTTTATATAATCTATCTGCTAATTTCTTAGCACTAGACATACCACCTTCTACTCTGAAAGGTAAATGTACTACTCCATCTTTATTTAATTCCTTATATGTTACTACTAGCATATTTTTTACCCCCAGTTTTTCTATTTGTTAATAGTTTTACCGTTGCTGCATCTTCCAAACTCCAACCTTTTCTTACCCTAGCATAGAAAGTTATTAAACATATCCCATTTTCTAATGCTAAATCTGTATATTTTTTAGGATATTTCCTTGCCTTACATTCTCTTTTTATTGGTGGAGTTGTTATAGCTTTCTCTATATCCCATCCATAATGGTAAACTCTTGAGTAAATTGTAAACTTTTTTATTCCGTTTTTAATTCCAATCTCATATTGTTCATCTGTTATATATATCATCTTATCTCCTTTTATTGAATTGAGAATTATTATTTTTCATATAAAACAATAGCTGTATAATATGTTGAATACCCTGCTTTATGAGTTGAATGTGATATATTGGTTATTTTTATATCCTTATTCTCATATAACCACGCTTCTATTTTTAATTCCAAATTATAAAGTCCATCATCTTCAAATGTTTTTACTGAATAATTAACCATTTTTATTCCTCCATTTTTTTTGTAATATAATTACTGTTTAAAAATTATAGATCTTTATATTCTTTTAATTCTTCCTCTACTCTTTTTACAAATGTATCAAATTCAGTAGGTGGAAGATTAGATATAGCTTTATCCATCAACTCTACAAATTCTTTTTGAAAATCAAATCTATCCATATTTATCTCCTTACTAATAACTCATATAACCTAAAGCATCTAACTTATCTTTTATTTCTTTTTTATAATTTTCCCTAAACTTAATTATCTGTTCATCGGTATAATCATTTCTATCTCCTGGAATATACTTTTTAAATCTTAATCCATACACAAATACATTTATTGAAAAACAATTCATATTTTGCTCCTTTACTTAATGAAAATAGTATAATTATTTCTTAACTTTCCTGTTCTATTAATTCTTCTAAATATGTTTTAGCCTTTAATAGATCCTCTAATCCGTTCTTCTCCTTATATCTAGTGATGTACTTTATTACATTACCTTCAAAGAAGTTAAGATTATTTGATTTTATATAATCAGAAAAAGCAATACTGAATATTATCATCACTTAATTTTAATTCTTTACATTCTTCTTTATCAGCTTCTAAATCATAATATCCCGCTCTTAGTTTATCTAATATGTCATTAGCCTGTTCAGTTTCTTCATTTTTAGAAGCTATAACAACTAAGTATGATAAATCAATAATCGCTTCATACTCTTTATTAGTTTTAATTTTCTTATCTCTTGCACTTTTAATAATTTTATTAGCTTTCTCTATTTCTTCTCTCATACTCATTCACCTTATTTATAAAACCCAATAACACTTAATCTTTTACTTAATGCTAACCAGCTCATCATTCCAAGTTCACTTATTAATTGAACATATAATTTCTCTTCACTTCCTAGAAATAAATTTAGTACTGAATATTTATGTTTATTACTTCCATCAATTATAACTACTGCTCCTGGTACTATTCCTTTATTAATAGCTTTCTTCATTTGATTTTTTACATTTTCTAAACTATTACTTTTACTACTTTCTCCTAATATATCAAATACAGATACTTGCCCCTCTATCATAACTACTCCTTAACTCAAATCCTAAACTCTTCTTTGAGCTCTCTTAAAACTTCTACAGTATTAAAATATCTTTGCTCTATTAGATTAGGATTCTCTAATATTAACCCTCGTATATTTTCTTTAAACTTCTTAGTAGCTTCTATTTTTCTTGCTACATCTTCTTCAAATTTATCTAAGTTCCCAAAATACTTACTGTCTACTGCTCTCGCTTTAGCAACTTTACTACAATTAGCATATCTACTCATAAATTCCTCCTAATTCATATATTTTTCATGACTTTTCTTCACTTCTGAATCATCTACTATTACATATTTTTGAACTGTATTTAAATTAGCATGTCCCAACAATACTGATATTTCTTCTATTGCCATTCCTCTTTTATGAGCTATAGTTGCACATGTTCTTCTGAATCTATGAGGGTGAGTATCTTTTACTCCTGCTCTTTCTCCTATAACTCTTATTATTTCTCTTATTCTGTCAGTTGTTAGATTGTCATAAGGTTTCTGTCTTTTACTGAATAAGTATTCACTCTCTTTTTTGTTATTTAAATAATCCATTAACCTTATCTTTGAGCTTGAATTTAAATAAACTATTCTTTCTTTATCACCTTTTCCGAGTACCTTAACCTCATTTTTTTCTAATCTAACATCATTTATTTTTATATTTACAAGTTCAGCAACTCTAACTCCTGTGCTTATTAGAAATTCAATCAATGCTATTTCAAATTTATTTTCACAACTTAACTTTAATCTTTCTATTTCATCATAAGAAAATGGTGGTTTTACAGTTTTCTTAATCCTTACTTTTTTGATTTTCTTCAACGGACTTTTATTTATATATTCTTCATCTTCAAGGTATTGGAAAAATGTACTTAAGAATCTTCTAGTATTATCTATAGTTACAGAGCTGCAGGTCCCTTTAAGTTGCATACAAGCTAAATAATACTTTATATCATCAGATGTTATGTGAGTGTATTCTTTATTAATAGAATAAAGCATTTTCTCTATTTCTCTTCTATATACTTTCAAACTTCTATCCGATAATCCTTGAAGTTTCTTAGATATTAAAAACATCTTTAAAGCTTTTACATTCTTGCTTTCTTCATATAAAACTATATTACTTTCTTCTTTTACTAACTTGTATCCATTTAACTTTACAGTTATATAACTCTGTAAAAAGTTATAGGTTTCAAAATCACATTTTTCTTTTATTTTATATAAGATTTCCTCAACTACATTCTCCATTTCCGTTACCTCCTTTAGAGTAGGCTAGATATACTAGCCACCCTTATTCTTTTACATCTATCTCTATACCAGTTTCTATTATCCAACCTCTACTAGATAGCTTGTCCTTATGTTCTATATTAATTTCTTGAATTAGATTATCCTCTCCCATGGTCTTTGCCCTTCTGTGGCATCTCCAAAGAATTAATATACATACCTGAATCAAGTCAAATGTTTCTCTAACTATCTCTTTCAAATTACTTAATGTTTTATCTTTATGATAATCCTTAGTAGCTTTAATAACTTCTTTACACTCTTCATCTAACTTATTTAGAATTGTTATATCATTAGCTCTTGTATTATCTATATTTAATTTCTTATTCTCTCTTAATATGTGCATTAATAATTTCATTTCCTACTAGCTCCTTTGAAAAATAACCATATCCCTAAAGCTCCTATAAGCCATATTAAAAATATCTTCATCTATATTTCCTCAAATATTTTCTTAAATTCATTACAGAATACTTCTAACTCATTCACATCTTTAAATGCTATTTTATATCCTTCATTCTCTAATGCTACTCCTATACCTGTTTTTGCTTCATATATACCGTGTATTCCTTTAGCCTTTACTATTTTTATTACTTCCTTCTCTATTATTTCTAATCCTTTTGACACTTCTTTTTCCTCCTTAACTTCTTCTATCTTTTGGCTAACTTCGGCAATATGTTCTTCTTTCTCTAATTGTCTTGCCACTTCTTCTGATACTTTCTTAGCTTCTTCTTTTATCTTTTCTGATGATTCTTTTTCTATTTCTTCTTTTAACTTCTTAGTTTCTTCTCCAAATATATAATTAGTTGCATCTTCTATATCTTGTTCATCTTTTAACTTTCCAAATTCTCTATTAACTAAATTCTTAGATGCTTTGGGAAATTTATATAATGTTTCTTCTATAACATCTGGTTTACTTTTTCCTTGCTCTATTAATCCCTTCATAAATTCTGTAACTTCTTTTTGTAATTTAGCCATATTCACATTCTCCTTACTTATCATTTTTAATTTATTCTCTTCATCTGTTAAAAACTCTGCTAACATCAACTTTACTTTTCTTACTTCTTTTAATGTAAATCCTATATTTATTAAAACTGCTTCTAAGGTTTTATCTACAAGTTCCATCATTTGCCCAGTTTTATATCCACTTACTTCATCTATGATTTTATTTATCTTAAGAATTTCTTTTTCTGGTAGCTTTCTTAATACATCCATCTTTTTCTCTACCTGTCGTTCTCTTTTTCTTCTCTCCTGTCTATTCATAGCTCCTCCTAAAGTTTTTCACAGTTCCTTTTTAATGGTCCATAAAAAACTCCATCTATTTTTATAATAAAATTATTCTCATGTTCAAATAGGTACTGGTGTATAGAGCCACATAAGAAACTCTTATGTAACTCCGTACAATCAACTTTAAAGATTATAAAATTAAAGCCTATTTGGTCCATTAGAACGGACAATCCCCATCATCTACTGGAGCCATATCCTCATAGAAACCACCTTGGTCAAAGTTACTATCTTGATATGATGTATTACTTTGATTATTGTTATTTCCGTTACTGTTTCCTATAAACTCAAATGAATCTACTATTACATCTGTTGTATATCTCTTAGTGCCATCTTTAGCATCATAACTACCTGTTCTAATACTTCCTGTAACTGCTAATTGCCTTCCTTTAGTTATATACTGTGCTATTGTTTCACCAATCTTTCCAAAAGCTATACAGTTTATAAAATCTGTTTCATCTTTCTTAAATGGTCTTGTTACCGCTAAATTAAATTTACATACTGCTGTTCCTGTTCCTGCTGCATAATTTAACTCTGGATCTCTTGTTAATCTTCCTATTAAAAGTACCTTATTCATCTAAAATCCCTCCACATTATCTACTGCTGTAGAACATATTGTTTCATCAGTGTATAATTCATATAAATCACAAGCTTCTCTTAAAGAACATACATCACACCTGCAATTATTTATCGCTATTTTAATTTCATCTACCTCATTCATAATAATCACTCCTACTCCCAACTATATTTTTGTTCTTTCGGTTCTTCTAATTCCATTCCTATTATTTCTCCTACTCGATAAGCTAACCAACTAGCTCCAAATCTTTCTCCATCATTAAAAATGTCATTTTCATTTCCACTAGAATATTCCTCAGTAAGACCACAATCTTCACTATCATAGTTTTCATCAACTAATTTCTTTAACTCTTCTAAAATTTTCATTTCTTGCTCTATTTGAGATAATTTATCTTTAATGATATTTATATCCTCATTCTCTCTTATCACTTGCTCTGGTATGAATTTAAGTGCTCCAGTAAGTGTTGTGCAATAAGATAATGTTTTATATAAATCTTTATCGTCCTTATCTTTTCCTATATACTTCTTAACTTTATATTGTCTTTCATCTGTTTCTATAAAATAATCTCCTAGTTTAATCTTCATTAGGTAATTCCCCCTTATATAATTTCATCCATTCATCTAATGTCATTGTTACAAGCCACTCTGACCTATCTTTCCTATGAAATACTGCTCCTAATTCATTTTCTTTCTTATCTGCTTTAGCTTGGCTTATAGCATCATATATATTAAGTCTTTCTACTCTCTTACATTCGATATGAATACCAGGTAATCCAACTACATCTGCATCACCATTAGCACCACAATATTGTTGCCCTCGTCTTGTTTGGTATCCATATTCTTTTAGCTTAGAAGATAATTCTCTTTCTCCTCTAGCTCCTTTTTGTTTACTATTAGTCATTTCATCACCTCTTATCACTTGATTTTCATTAGTATATGAGAATAAGAGTTTATAACTTTAACTAAATTACTCTTACTCTCCTATTTATTTAATTTTTATTTAATACTTTTAATATTTCTTCTTCTATCTCTCTTATCTTATTTATTTTTTTAAGTGAATATTTCATATCTGCTTCAACTTCTTCTGTATCTCCATATCCACCTTCTAAATAAGTTTCCGCAACTGCTTCTGTATGTTCATTTAAAACTTGAACATGAAATATATATTTTCTTAACAAATCTTCATTTATCATTTTATTTCCTCCTTCTTGAAGTGCGAATTAATCTACTATTTTTCTCTAATTCTCCTTAATTCATTTTCTGCATCTTCATATGAATAGTAAACTTTATTATCGTATCCATAGAATTGTTCAAGTCCTTCTGGACCCCATTCGCCAGGATTTGAAATAATAATTTCTCCGTATTCACCTTTACTAATTTCAAATCCTTCACAGATATGTTTTTCAATTGAATAATGTGGTGTTGGACATTCATATTCATTACTTAATTGAGAACATTTAATAGGATTAAAATCAGCTTCCATCCCATATTCACATAAATCACAAGGACAATCATCACAATAAATTGTATATACAATATCACCTATGTCGCATGGTAATGAAATATTTGTTCCTTTAGGCATTTTTAACTCCCCTTTTTAATTCTAAATATAATCAATTTAAAGTTCTTCCCTATTATTTCTTAAATCTTCTCTACCAAGCTTATAAAGTACTCTTGTATCTCTATGAACTTCATCTAGATACTTAACTATATTCTCTAGTAAATCTTTAAGCTCTGCTCTTTCTCCACGCTTTAGATTACTTCTTATTTCACATCTTATAACTGACCATCTAAAATAAGCTTGTAAGCTATCTTGCATTAATCTAAATGCTCCTACTATGTCATTTTCATTTAGATTATTTTTTCTTTTTATTATGTTTCCTAAGATAATACAATCATCTGGATATTGATTTTTTAATTCTTCCACTTTAATTACCTTCTAATAATTCTGGATTTTCATATATATTACCTATAACCTCACATCTGTAACTCGCTATATTTTTATATCCTTTAGTTTTAGTTTTTCCTGTATCTGTATCGTAAATTAAAGGATTTCTTAAACATACGCCACTAGAAACAATAACTACTTCACCTACATGGCATCCTTCAAAACTTTCCATTTCATCACCAAACCCTATAACTTTATGGTATGTCTGCTTTACTATATCTCCCTCATATATTTCCTTTCCGTTCTTATCTTTAAGTCTTGTGTATTGCATTAAAATTTCATTACCAGCACATTTAATATCTTGATTTACAAATATTTCATTTTGTTCATTCCAGTTTACACTTCCAATATGGTAAATCATAACTTTATGTTTTTTACACCAAGCTCTAAATTTAATCTCTCTCATTTTTACACCTCTATATAATTAATTTTCCGCCCATACAGCGCCTTATTACTTCTTCCTTAACATATTTACCGTTGTGTAAATTCAAAGGTTTTAATAGGCTTTCTAATGTCTTGTCCTTAATCTCTAAAACTTCTTTAATTTCTTCTCTTGTTAAATATGGTTTATTCCATAATATTTCTAACCACCCTTGGAATTCTAATTTAATTTCTCTATCTAATTTTTTATTAAAATGAACTCCCACTCTATGATCTCTATGGTGTATATTACATAAATAAGCATGATTTAATTTACAATCTTCTAGTTGCTTACATTGTGACCTATAAACTCTATGATGTAATTCTATTCCATAGCTTGTACCACACACTTTGCAAAAATGTATTTCCTTACTCACCTTCTTCCTCCTTATCCCAACCTAGTAATTTCTTTTCTAAATCGTCATAGTCATAATCTCTACCTTTGAAATTATCAAACCTTAGTTTATTCTTATTTCCATTATTAGTTGTTTTTTTATCTTCATAGTTACCCTCTATAACTTTAAGGAAGTTATTAGGCTTTACTAACCAATCAAAAGTTATGGTCCAGCCTTTACTATTCTGACCTTTTAAAAATGTACTAGATCTTATATTCTCTATTGCGGCTAAAACTTTATCTTCTCCATATTCATTAATTCTTGCATTTAATAATTTATATCTAGTAGTACCTGGATTAATAGATATTAACTTTTGTAATCCTAGTGAGTTCCATTTGTCTATGATAGGTTGTAATTTATTACTACTAACTATATCTTTAGATATAGTATTATTACTCTTATCTATATCTACTTCTTCTTCTCCTTCTACTTCTTCTTCTAGGGAGTTAACATTAGCTTTACTGTTAACTTTACTGTTAACTTTACCTTCACTTAATGCCTTTTGCTTTTGTCTATACTTTTTCATATAGTCCTTCATATATTCTTTTCTTTCTTCTAATTGGTCTAAAGTTTGATGTTTAGACCAATTAGGGATAGTTATTACATCATTTATAACTTCTATCATTCCGTACATTTCAAAAGTTTTTAGTGCTAATCTTACTGTATTTACATCCCTTCTAAAGATAGTTGCTAACATTTCATCAGTATAAGCAATTCTTTCATTTAGCATAAATACTCCAGAGTTATTATTCTTGCCAGCTAAACATAGAAGTTTAAACCAAATAACTATTATGCTATCTGCACTTGGAAGACTTTCTATTAATAACATCTTTTCATCATCAAATACATCTGTTACTATCTTTATCCACTTTACTTCTGCCATTAGTCCCTCCTATAACTTTTTCTTTGAAATAGTATTAAATTTAATATTGTTGCTTTCTAAAAATTTATTAAGTTTTATAGCTTCATTAAGCGTTAATTCAAACTCAATTTTGACTTGAAATAATTGAGTATCATCTTTTTTAATATTCTCTAAAGTACCCTTTGAGCTATTAGCTTCCTCTTTTGGTTCTTCCTTAATATCACCCTTTTTTTCTAATTGTTCCTGTTCTCTCTTAGCTTTTTCCTCTGCAATCTTAGCAGCTCTTTCTTCTGCTTCTCTTAGATTACTAGCTGTATCATTTATTTCTCTTATAATATAAGTAGGATTCATTCCTTCCTCTAACTTTTTGATATATATATCTGCATTAAGTTTAGATATAAGATTTAAATTAGCTTGATCTATAGTTTCCTTTATAATAACCAAATTCTCTTGATAAACTCTCTTTTCATCCTCCTGTATCTTATAAAGTCCTTCTGCTCTATTAAATATATCTTCCTTTATTGCTTTCTTACTTGTAGCTACTAAAGTATATTTATCTAATACAGTAAGTGAATTAGAATATTTATCATCTAAAGGATATTTCACTAAAGCATCTTTAATAATTTCTCTAGCATACTCTCTCTTTTCTTCTCTCTTCATTTCATCAAAAATTGCTATACCTTCTTTTATTGGTGCATCAACCTCTGATATTAAACACACTAATTCTTTACATTGCCCTTCAAAATTCTTTATTGGTGCTTCTAACTGCTTCTTAATCTCTTTACGATTAGAATCTATATCCTTCTTTAATTTACTTAAACCCTTTTGGATATCCTTACAATCCTTTAAGTTATCATCAGTAACAACTATTCCTTTATATTTTTCTAAATTCTCAACTAAAGATGCTTTAACTTCCTCAAAATTCACATTAACTGTAGCGTTTGTTGTTTTTACTATTAATTCTTTCATTCTTAAATCCCCCTATAGTGGTAAGTCTTCTTCGCTTACTCTATTTTTATTTTCTTCTTCCTCTTTTTTCTTTCTAGCTTTCTCTGCTTCTATTTTCTTTTTATTATCATTCTTCTTTTTCTCTAATAATTTTAGAAGCTCTGGATAATCTTTATTTTTTATATCTTCTAACTTTTTAACATCTGCATATCTTAAAAAGCTATTTATCTCCGTTTCAGTTTCTTCTATAAGTTTTTTCATAACATTAAGATGTACTGTACCTATTTTTTGCTCTCCAGCTGCTTTCTCTTCATCAACTTCTACATTATCAACTAAATCAGTTTCAGCTATTTCAAATGCCATCATATATAAATACCTTCTAGCAAATGTTTGTGACCCTCCTATAGCTTGTATATCACTACAACCTTTCAATGCAGGAATCTTTACTGGTGTACTCCATTCTCTTCTTACATCTGGATTATCACAATCTATAACATATAGAAACGCTAACTCTTCTCCATATTTAAACTCTGTGTATAAACCTAATGAATCACAAATTTCATTCACGTGTGGTAAAAAATCACCTAATTCAAAATATTTGTATCCAGAATATTTATTTAATCCTGTTTTCTTAATATCTCTTTTTTGAAGTTCAACTCTAGCTCTTTGTATCTTTTGAAAAATATTAAGCTTCTTTTCCTCTGCCATCTATTTATCCTCCTTGGTATCAAAATATAAATTATTATCCATGCCATCATATCTAATGTTATTTATATACCAACCTTGATTATCTGAATCATAAATCTTAAATCCTTCTTCATTGAGTATGTTTATAATTGCTATAAGGATTCTTAATAATACTTTAAATGCGTTCATCTTCTAACCTCCTTATAGTTACTCCTGTTTCTATGTCATAAATTTCTCCATTGTCTAAATCTGCTTCAAGTGGTAAAATATCATTAACGTTATTTTTACAGTGCTCATTCTCCTGTGTGGTAGCTAGAGAGTGAGCTTTTTTATATTCTTCAATTAATCTTTCTACTGAAACATTATGTCTTAATGCAATTTCTTCTATTTCTTTAGCAATTTCAAGCTCTTTATTATCCAATGTTCTTTCCTCCTTCCTGGTGTAATAGCATTACTATTTAAAATTAATATCTTGTCCATGTTTCCTCCTAGTAAGTTAAAATAGTTTTACTATCTTCTAATCTTAGTAATCTAATTAAGTGACCTCTTTTCTCTTTATTCATAAGTCCTTTTTTCTTTAATTCATGTACTTTCCCTGCTACTGACTTTTCAGTTCTTCCTAGTGCTAAAGACATTTCTTCCATTCCGATAATGTCATACCAATTCATAAGATACTCTAATTCATCATCACTCCATGATGCTCCTTGATTAAAATGTAGCTCTGGATTATAATTCATCCTTCCACATTTATCATAAGTAACTTCCATAATCTCACCCCCTTACTCCCCTATAAACTTATCTATCTTTCTTCTAAAATAAGCTTTATCTTGCTTTCTATAAGTAACTACTGCCATATATATCATTAATGGTA
The DNA here is from genome assembly GCF_014836325.1 of Clostridium gallinarum. Taxonomy (GTDB): domain Bacteria; phylum Bacillota; class Clostridia; order Clostridiales; family Clostridiaceae; genus Clostridium; species Clostridium gallinarum. The sequence continues at coordinate 35,704 of NZ_JACSQZ010000012.1, read as the reverse complement.
TTGAGCCTATGAAGGCGTATAAGATTAATAAAAACATCATTATATAAACTTGAATTATTGCATCCATTTATTCAAATCCTTCATTTCTTTAACTATTTCTCTATCTCTTTCTTGGCTTATCTTTAATGTTCTTTCATCATTTAAGCCGTACTTTTCTATTGCTGCATATAACCTCTCTTGTGTAGTCATTTAGACACCCCCTAAAACAAATTCAAAATAAAATCTCTACCTTTTCCGGTCCACTTTCTATCGTAAATAATTTTCCCATTATCCAAAGGATGCTGTTTAATACTTACGAGCTCCATTTCTGAATACTTACTATAAAGAAGCCATGTTCCATTTTGCTTATATTGTATTTTCTTCTCTGAAAGTAAGTTATTAAGTTTTGTAGCACTACTTAAACCTAATTCCTTAGCAATTTCAGAAGTTGTATATAATTTATTCTGATGTAATAGCTTGTCCCTTTGCTTTTCTGCTTCCAACCTAGCAGCTCTTTCTTCTTTTAATTTAGTTGCTGCTGCTATTAATAAATCTGGATTATCTAATAATTCATCTTTGGCATACATCCCATGTTTTCTTATAGAAGGTAGAACTTCTGATGTAACCCATTTTCTAAACTTCTTAGCTTCTTCTTTTCTACTTCTAATAATTAAAGTGTATAATCCACTTTCATTAATTAAGTTAGTTTCTCCAATTTGACCGCCTAAGTTTAACTTAGTCACTTCATCTGAATCTAAATTTTGTATTGCAACTGTTGGATTAGATAAATCTAAAATAGAACATACATCTTTTACTACAAACCATGGTTCATTTTCTTTAGATATAACTCTTACTTCTCCAAAGTGTTCATTTTTGAAAATCTCAACTTCACCTTTTAGATATGGGACTTTTTGTCCTCCAATAATTCTTGTTTCTATCATTGTTTATCCTCCTTAACTTTTATTATGTTATATAGCTTGTACTAAAGGCGATTAAGCCTATTTTCATATGTTATAATTGAACTTTATCTAGGTTTTCTAGCTTGTCTATAAATACACCTAACTCTTCATGGGTTAATTTATTAGAAACTATATCAGCCATTACTTCAGCAAATTTATTTTCTAATTCCTTTGTATCTTCTGGTAATATCAAAGTTACTTCATACATACAAATCCTCCTTAAAATTTTCTATAATATCTTATGCTGAATATTTGTTTATGTTCATTGTCTTATTAATTTATTAAGTTCAATTTATTGAACTTCTTTTTCAAAAAAATATACTTGAATTTCATTTGATGCTATATTTAGCAATTCTGAAATCTTAGTTATTTCATCTTGAGAGAAAAATATTTTATTATTTAATTTTAATGATAAAGTTCTTTCAGAAACTCCCATAGCCTTAGCAAAACGTCCTTGAGTTCCATATTTTTCAATTATTCTTCCCCTTAATTTATTATAGTTAAAAGCCATATTGTCACCTCCTGTCATCAAGTTCAATTTTTTGAACAACTTGATAATATCATGTCATATTTTGTCTGTCAACACTTTTTGTTCAAAATTTTTAACTTTTATGTTTAAGGTATTGAACTTTAATTCAAAATACTATATAATATCATTGAAAGGAATGTTGTTATGAATAATGAAAATACATCAACTAGATTAAAACAAATTATGAAAGAAAGGAATTTAAGGCAAGTAGATTTATTAGAAATGGTAAAACCTTTTTGCGAAAAATATAATGTAAAAATTAATAAATCTGATATAAGCCAATATTTATCTGGAAAAGTTAAACCAGGACAAGAAAAACTTTCAATGTTAGGAATGGCTTTAAATATAAATGAAACTTGGTTAATGGGCTATGATGTTCCTAAAGAAAAACAATATACCATTGAAAAAACATCTTTATCTGAAAATGAAATATTATTATTAAAAAATTTTAATATACTTAACAAAGATGGAAAGTCAAAACTAATTGAATATAGTAATGATTTAATTGAAACTCCAAAGTATTTAGAAAGTAATAAAATTATTGATCTTCCTAAAAAAGAAAAACAAATATGGGAAGAAGACGGTAAAGAACATTTAATGCCTATAGCTTGTCATGATGATAATCTTACTGATGAAGAAAAAGTTATAGTTGATGAAAGAATAAATGAGATTTTAAAAAAATATAGATAAATATTAATAAATTTAATACGGAGTACAGATGAGTAATTATGAGAATTTAATATCCCTTGCATATTCTCATGGTATTAAAGTTATAGAATCAGACTTGGGTATAGATAAACCATTTGGGAAATGCATAGGTAATTTAATTATTATAAATAATAGGGTTAATGAATGTGAGAGGCTTTGTGTCTTATACGAAGAATTGGGACACTTTAAACTTACTGTTGGTGATATAACTAATCAAAGTATTTTAAATAATAAGAAACAAGAAGCTATAGCTCGTAGATGGAGTTATGAAAATCTAGTATCTCCAGCTGATATAATTGATGCAATTCTATCTGGAATAGATAATATATATGATCTAGCTGATTATTTAAATATTACAGTAGATTTCCTAACTCAGTCTATCGAGCATTATAAAAGTAAATATGGCATTTATTATGTTGGTAAAAAATACTTACTAACATTTGAGCCATTAAATGTTATAACTTATTAATGGGGGTGATCTTTTGCTTAAAGTAGCAATTTATTCAAGAAAATCAAAATTTACTGGTAAAGGTGATTCTATAGAAAATCAAATTGAAATGTGTAAAGATTACATAACTAATACCATTGGTAAAGATGTTGAGTTTACTATATATGAAGATGAAGGATTTTCTGGTGGTAATCTTGATAGACCTAATTTTAAAAAGTTAATGAATTCTATTAGGAATAAAAAGTTTAATATCTTAGTATGCTACAGGCTTGATAGAATTAGCAGAAATGTTGCTGATTTCTCTGGAACTTTAGAAATACTCCAATCTAATAATTGCTCTTTCATAAGTATTAAAGAACAATTTGATACATCTAGTCCAATGGGTAGAGCTATGATTTATATTGCTAGTGTCTTTGCTCAACTTGAAAGAGAAACTATAGCTGAAAGAGTTAAGGACAATATGCTTGAAATTGCTAAGAATGGTAAATGGACAGGCGGGAAAATTCCTATAGGCTTTAACTCTGAAAAGATTGAGTATATAGATGAAAAAGGTCTTATTCGTACTTCTCCCCAACTAATTATCAATGAAAAAGAAATGGAGTTCGTAAACTTCTTATATAATAAATATTTAGAACTAGGTAGTCTTCATAAATTAGAAGTTTATATTCATGAAAATAATATTAGATCTAGAAATGATGTTTTATATGAAAAATCATCTTTAAAGACAATACTACAAAATCCAATCTATGTTAAAGCTAATGATGATGTTGTTGAATATCTTAATAACTCAAGTTGGACCGTATATGGTGAACCTGATAATATTCACTCCCTATTAACTTATAATAAGACAGAACAAACAAAAAAGGATGGTAAATATGTTAAAGTAAAAAAAGACTTATCCGAGCGTTTAGCTGCAGTAAGTTCTATTAAAGGATATATTGAACCAGATCTTTGGTTAGCTGTTCAAAAACAATTTGATAAAAATAAAGATACTTTCCCAAGGTTAGGTAAAACTCATAATGCTTTGTTAGTAGGTAAAATACGTTGTGGTAAATGTAAAGAATATATGCTAATTAGTCATGGTAGAATCTCAAAGACTACAGGAGAAAAATTATTTTATTATACCTGTTCGCTAAAGAAAAAATCTCGTAAAAAGTTATGTGATAATGGTAATGCAAAAGCAGCTGATTTAGAAAAATTAGTTTTAATATCTTTAAAGCAGCTTAGTTTAAATAAAAAAGATTTCTTATCAAAGATAAGAGATAAATATAAAACAGATGATGATTATAAAAATATAGATTTAGAAAAATTATCTTTAAATAAATCACTTAAAGAAAAGAAACTACAAATAGATAACTTAGTTACAAAACTATCTCTATGCAATGATATTGAAGATATATTATTAACTAAAATAAAAGCTTTAAAAGAAGAATGTAATAATATAGAGAAAAGTCTTACTGAGTTAGAAACTAAAACTTTAACTTTAAAGAATAACTTATTAAATTTAGATCTTATAGAATCTTTATTAGATAAGTGTGCTACTATAGATAAGCTTGATAGATCTGAACAAAAATTAATTATAGATAACCTAATCGATACTATTTATTGGTATAGTGATGGACCAGGTAAAGGAAAAATAAAAATTAAGTTTGTTGGCACTGATGATAATCAAAAAGAGATTAATTTTACAATTGACGAGATGCAACAACTAATGTTGCATTTCTGTTCTCATAGCATGACCAGTATCTAAAAGAATTATATTTTCTGCAAATTCCTTTAGTGCATACTGCTGACAAACCTTTGAGCTAAGTTTATCATAGTTAATATCCTCCTTTGGAACTTCTAATATTACGCATCCCTTTTCATTTAATTCTTTTACTATTTTTTCAGATAAACTTTCCTTAACTAATTTACAAGATCCTGAAAATGCTCCTAAATTATCTTCATCTCTTTCTCCTTGAATATCTGAAACTCCACATCTTTCACTAATACTTATTCTAGGTCCAAAAGCTGGACATCTTAGTACACACATAGAACATCCATTGCCATATCTCAAACAATTCCCCATAGGTCCTGTTGTTCCTGTTGTTTCTATAAATACATCTCCTTCTTCATAAGTTCCATCACTTAAAAAAATTCCTTTTATTTTTTTATCTTCAATTTTTATATCTGTTACTCTACTTTCTATATGAATATTAATCCCTATCTCTTCTAAATATGTGCTTACTTTTCCTTCAATTAAATTCACATCATAAAGTGTAGCATGTTTATGGCCTGGAAATTCTATATCTTTATGCCTAGCAGTGTTATCAACTATCTCTATAAGATCTCCAGCTCCAAGTTCTATTAACTCTTCAGAGGCTGTCCATCTACCATTATTCCTCATTATTCCCCCAACATTACCAAGACCTAATAGCAAATCTGTTTTTTCATAAAGATGTACTTCTGCTCCAGCTTTCTTTGAAGTAATTGCAGCTGAAACTCCTGCCCAGCCCCCACCTACTATAATAACCTTAATCATATAAATCTTCTCCCTTCAAATACCTTTCTTGGATCTATTTGAACTTTACAAAATCTCTTAACCCTATGTCCAGAAAATCTTGCTGTACAACTTCCACAAATGCCTTCTCCACAACACATTTTAATATTATTACAACAGGAAAGTTTTATATCCTTTCTATCTAATTCATTCAAAAACTCAATCAATTTCACCGTCAATATATCTGCACCAGATAAATGAATATATTTAATATCTTTCTCATTTATAATTGCTTTTATTTTCACCTTTGCTTCGTCACTTAAATCTCCTTTATCTAGCAAGAGTTCTTGCATTAAATTAACATTATAATTTTTCAAATAATCTTTAACATAATAATCTTTATAAGGTGAAGTATCTAATATTAAACTAATATCATTATTGCTTTGATAAAGCTTTCTGATTAATGGTATCATTGGTGCCATACCAATTCCTCTAGCTAAAACCAATACATTATTATCTTTTTGAACACTTAAGTTATTAAGTCCAAATACTCCGTTCCAATATGGTCCCCTAATTGTTATTTTATCTCCAGATTTTATATCTAATAAATTCTTTGTTTTTATCCCTCTTACTTCTATCATAATAGCTACTACATTTGTATCTATATTAGCTTCCATTATAGATATAGGTACATCAAAATAAATGTTATCTTCATTTGGTCTAATAAAAATAAAGCTACCTGCTTTAGATAAATCTATTGCTAATTTATGAGGAACTTCAAATTTAATTAAAATTAAATCTTTTTCAAAAATCTCTGTTTCTTTTACTAAACAACCATATGTTTTTCTACCTTCTTTTGCCTTTGATCCATTATTTATATACTCGTGATATATGCATACCCCTTTCCAATTTAAGCAATCACAAAAACACCCACCTTGTAATTGTGAGCAAATTATACATTCACCCGCCTCTGCAAGTTTACAGGGACAAAATTCTGTTCCAGAATCAATACATTCTACAATTTCCCTCATTTATATATCTCCTAAAAGATTTCTTATACAATATTAAGTTATTTTTTATAATATAATTTGTTACAATATTTAGAAATAAAAAAGAGATAAACGTTATATTCCTTGCTCCGTCGCATGCGCTCCAAGTTGACTTCATATAATGTTTATCTCTTTGCAAACTGAAGGAAGGAAATTATAAAAACTCTACCTCTTCAACTACTAACTTTGCTACTCTCATAAAATCATCTACATCTTGTCATAGATATAATTTTCTAAATAATAAAAAATAGAGGCATCAACCCCTACTTTTCTCCTGTTATAACTTTTTCAAATTCTTCTTTACTTATCTTAATTTTACTAGTTAGCGGAAATTTACCTTTTTCATTTTCTTTATCCTTAATTGATATTTTACCAAGTATATCTCCTACTTCAATATTTAAACTAGGATTAAATACTTCAATTTCTAATCTATCGCTCTCCTTATATCCATAGGTAATATCTTCTTCGTTAATTAGATTACCTAAGCCTGCAATCTTTTCATTATTTAATAATTCTTTATTGTTTCTATTTATAAATTCATTGTCTTTAATAACATAATTAAATATTTTTTCTGTTACATTCCATCTGTCAACACAATTTAATACGACTATTATTATATTTCTTCCGTTATGATTTACTGAAGATACTAAACATTTGCCAGCTCCACCAGTATATCCTGTCTTTACACCATTTGCACCTGGTATCTTATATAGTATTTTATTTATATTTTGATAGTCTCTTGTAAAATTATACTTGTCTTTATACATTACCTTTTCTCCAACAAGTTCTTTAAATTCATCATATTCCATAGCTTTAGAAGTTAATATTGCTAAATCATATGCAGAAGAATAATGTTTTGTACTATCTAATCCATGAGGTGATTCAAAATGTGAATTAAGAATACCTAAACTTTTTGCATAGTCATTCATTATATTAGAGAAACCATCAATAGATCCTCCAATATCTTCTGCTATAGCAATAGCTGCATCATTGCCTGATCTAAACATTAATCCAAATAATAATTCTCTCATGGATATCTCTTCACCTGCTCTATATCCTACTGTTGATCCCCTAATAGAGGAAGCATTTTTACTGATGGTTACTTTCCTTTCTAAATTTCCATAATTAATAGCAATTAAAGCAGTTAAAATTTTAGTAGTACTAGCCATAGGTACTATCTCATATCCATTTTGATTCCATAAAACCATATTATTTTTACTATCTATTGCTATTGCATTTCTTGCAGATACTTTTAATGGTGCATTAATATTAACTTCTTCTAAAGAAATATTTATTGATTCCTCTTCAATAATATCAATAGTATCATAATCATCAATATTTTCATCTGTCATTGCTTTTACTGAATAAATATTCCATGTAATTGTCAATAATACTAATAAAATAGTTGCTAAAAATTTTTTAAATATCTTCATATTATCACCCTCTATATTAACCATCTAAAAATAGTTTGTTCTAAAAGATAAATTTTAAACATTAATTTTATATTTTTCTATAAATAGAACATTCTTTGTTTATTGAAAGGATTTTAGGATGAGCTTATTTATTACTTTTTTAATACTTATATCAATATTATTTATACCTATACCTTTAAAAATAAAGATTGAGTACTTAAATCAAAATTTAAATTTGAAATTATTTAATCACATAATTTTTTCATCTCAAAATGGTATAGAAAGTAACCTTTTAAAAAAATTTATTAAAAAACAAAAATATAATACTAAGAAAAATAATATTAATAAAAAAACTTTACATTCCAAAAAATTATCTTTAAAAAAACTATATAAAAATATGAAGTTAAATAAATTTAAACCAAAGATAAAATTAAATGGTGATATTAATTATGGCATAGAAGATGCCGCTTTATGCGCTTTATTATATGGATTATTATGTAATATATCTTCATTTATTTATATTTTATTGAAAATTATATTTAAAATTAAAACCCTAGATTTAAATATTAATCCTAAATTTAATACTTTTACTTTATCATTTGGTATAACCAGTATATTTTACTTTAATATTGCAAATATTATATATATCTTATATTTAATATTTAAATCTATGGAAATAAAGGAGGTGGCTCCCAAATAAGGGAGAAACATATGAGTAATCAACATCCAGTAGAAAATTTAATGAAAAGTACAATGGAAAACCTTAAGGATATGATAGATGTTAATACGGTAGTAGGTGATGCTGTAGAAACTAAAGATGGTAGTTATATCATTCCTATATCAAAAGTAACCTTTGGATTTGTATCTGGAGGAAGTGAATTTGGTTCCTTATGTAAGATACCTATAGAAGAAACTTACAAGCATCCTTTTGGTGGGGGATCTGGAGCTGGTATAACTGTTAAACCGGTAGCCTTTTTAATATTAAGAAAAGATATAGTTCGCTTACTACCAGTTGAACAAAATAATACTTATGATCGAGTTGTAGATTCAGTTCCCCAAATAATAGATATTGTAAAAGGTTTTTTTAGTGAAGATAAAAAAAATAAATCTGAAACTAATTGCTACGAAAAACCTTTTTCTAATACCAATTGTGATAACTCAGATTTATAATATAATAATTTATATAAGATATATTTTAAAATATATCTTATATTTCTTTTAAAATTTCTTCCATATTTTCTACAATCTCGCTATCTTTATCTTCATAAAGATCTAATGATGGTAATTCTTTCAGTTCTTTTAATCCAAATTGTCTTAAAAATTCATCTGTAGTTCCATATAAAATAGGTCTTCCAGGCACCTCTAATCGTCCAACTTCTTTAATTAAATCTTTTTCTAACAATCTTTGCATTGCACTTTCAGATTTTACGCCTCTTATTTCATCAATATCAACTCTAGTTATAGGCTGTTTATATGCAATAATAGCTAAACTTTCTAATGAAGCTTGAGATAGCGATTGTCTCTTATTCTTTTTTAATAATTTTTGAATATAATTGCTATTTTCGGCTTTAGAAACTAATTGATACTCTCCATTAATTGAAATTAGTTTTATTCCTCTCTTTTCATTTTCATATTCATTCATCATTTCTTCTAATATAGTTTTAATAGTTTTAATAGATATTTCTAGCGCATTACTTAAGTCCTTAACAGTTAGTGGATCGCCACTTACAAAAAGTAAGGATTCTATAATAGATTTTATTCTAGGTTTAGAAGATATCTGTTCAAATTCATATTGTTCTACTTCTATCTTATTCACTTACTAATCTCCTTTCAATTATAATATCATCAAAGTTATTATCTTGATAAGCTTTAACAATTCTTAACTTAATAAGTTCTAATAAAGCAAGAAATGAAACTACAGCTTCTAATTTACATTCACTTTCTGCTATAATTTCTTTAAACTTAAGAATTCTATCTTTATCTATCATTTTTAATAAATCATTCATCTTATCTTCAATTTTATATTTATCTACATATATCTTTCTTTGTATAACATTTTCTTTATTTTGTTTCATAAAAAAGTTTTCAATTAAATTATTATAGATATTATATAAATCGAGTAAAGTTGTATTTTTAAATATATCCTCTTCTTGTATTTTAGAATCTAGTACTTCTATAATTTCTGGTTTTTTAGTATAAATATCTCCTGAATTTATATATCTATCTCTTAACAGTAAAGCTGCACCTTTAATCTTTTTATATTCAATTAGTTTTTCCATTAAGTTTTTTTCTATATCTTCTTCATTTTCTTCTATATTTTTAATCACAGGTAATAACTTTTTAGATTTTATTTCTATAAGTGTAGCAGCAACAACTATAAATTCAGATGTAATTTCTAAATCCATAATTTTCATTTCATCTAGAAATCTTAAATATTGATTAGTAATTTTATATATCTCAACATTATATATATCCATTTCATTTTTTTTAATTAAGTGTAATAATAAATCAAAGGGCCCCTCAAAATTAGCTACTTTAACTTTTGGCATTTCCATATATATCATCCGCCTTATTTACATTTTCCTTCGAATATATAATATCAATTTTATTTCCAAAGGACAACCTTTTTTCCTTTCTCTTATATACAACTTTATATTATTATAAAATAAAAACTCCTTTCGGAGTTTTTATTAGAAACATTTTATTAAAGATTAAAATTATATTCCTTTTCTAAACATATTTTTCATATTAAACTTAAAGTTTTCAAATATACCACCTAATTTTATATCTCTATCTGAATATAATTCCACTTCTCCTATCTTATCTTCGCCAAGATACAACTCACATTTACCTACTATGTCGCCTTCTTTATATTCCTTTTTTAGTTCTTCTATAATTATTTTCTTTTCTATTTCTTTATTTTCACCTTTAGGAATAATTGCTATTAAATCATCTTTTGCTTTTGCAACAAAGAATTTCTCTGTATTCTTACTTAAATAGATATTTTCTACATCTTCATCTTTAACTAAAATCTTTTTACCTTCAAATTTAGAAAAACCAAAATTCATAAGCATTCCTGCATCACGGTTTCTTATTTTATAAGTAGGTGCACCCATAATTACTGAAAGCATTCTTACACCATTTCTTGTAGCAGTTGCAGAAATACAGTATTTTGCTTCTTGAGTATATCCTGTTTTTAATCCATCACATCCATCAAAAAATCTTACAAGTTTATTATGGTTCACAAGTTCTATTGGAGATAATCTTCCTTCTGATATAGTTTCCATATAAGTTCCTGTATACTTTAAAATTGTAGGATGCTTTAATAATTCTAATGACATAATTGAAATATCCCTAGCAGTAGATAAATGACCTTCCTTTGGAAGACCATTACAATTTTTAAAAGTTGTATTTACCATTCCTAGTTCATTTGCTCTTTTATTCATCATTTCTACAAAGGCTTCTTCTGTACCTCCTAGATATTCAGCCAAAGCAACTGCTGCATCATTTCCCGATGCAATTGCTACACCCTTTAATAATTCTTCTACAGTTCTAATTTCTCCTGTATCAAGAAGCATGGTGCTCCCACCCATTTTTTTTGCATTTTCACTACAGGTTACTTTATCACTTAATGATATTTTCCCATTATCTACAGCCTCCATTGTTAATAACATAGTCATTATTTTAGTTACAGATGCAGGTGCAAATTTTTCATCTGGATTTTTTTCATATAATATCTTACCTGAAGTAGGTTCAATTAACACTGCTGATTTAGCCTCTACATCTATTCCTTCATCGCTAAAGGTTTCAATAGTCCATTCTTCATAAGTTTCAATTTCCTCTGCTGGTTCATTATAAGCTTTTACAGGTAAAATATTCAATGATAATAAGCTTAAAGTTATAGCTATAACTTTATTTAAAAATTTTTTGTTCATGATATATCCTCCTTTCAAGCTTATTATTACCAATAAAAATAAAAATATGATAAAAAGATTAAATCTTCTTATCATATTTTTGTTTTACTGAACTACATCATATATTAATGGAATTTCTTTATCTATCTTATCAGATATGTTTATGTTACATAATATCTTATTTTTTGCTTTTTCTATATTAGATTTATCGTTACTATGAATATATGCTATAATATCTCCTGATTTAACTTTTTCTCCTCTTTTTTTATTAAGTACTATACCTACAGCTAAATCTATATTACTATCCTTAGTTTCTCTTCCAGCTCCTAATTCCATAGCAATTAATCCAAAGGCTTCCGTATTAATTTTTGTTATAATGCCTGATTTATCTGCTTTAACTTCTTCAATATAATTAGCTTTTGGAAGCTTACTTGTATCATCAACTAAAGATGAATCTCCTCCTTGAGCTTCAACAAATTCTTTTAATTTTTCAAGACCTTTTCCATTTTCTATATTTTCTAATAATAAACTTCTCGCTTCTTCAAAACTTTCAGCCTTGTTAGCACATATAATCATATAACTTCCTAAAGTTAGCGTTAATTCTAATAAATCTTTTGGCCCATTGCCTTTTAATAAATCTATTGCTTCTTTAACTTCTAGAGCATTTCCTATTGCATATCCAAGTGGCTGATCCATATCAGATATAACACCTACAGTCTTTCTCCCAACGGATTTACCTATATTCACCATTTCATTTGCTAAAGCTTTTGCTTCTTCTGGAGTTTTCATAAAAGCCCCATCACCAACTTTAACATCTAACACTATTGCATCTGCTCCAGAGGCTATTTTTTTACTCATTATACTAGATGCTATTAAAGACATATTATCAACTGTTCCAGTTACATCTCTTAAAGCATATAATTTTTTATCTGCTGGTGCTATATTACCTGTTTGACCTGTTAAAGCTATTCCTATTTTATTAGAATTATTTATGAATTCTGATTCTGTTAACTCAACAGAAAATCCATTAAAAGATTCAAGCTTATCTATAGTTCCACCGGTATGCCCTAATCCTCTTCCTGACATTTTTGAAACAGGAATTCCAACAGATGCAACTAGTGGTGTTAAACAAATACTTGTTTTATCTCCCACACCACCTGTAGAATGCTTATCAACTTTTATCCCTTCAATTGAAGATAAATCTATAACATCTCCTGAGTTTACCATTGCCATAGTTAAATCTGCTGTTTCCTTTGTATTCATTTTATTAAAGAATATAGCCATAAGTAATGCAGATGCTTGATAATCAGGAATCTCTCCTTTAGTAAACCCTTCTATAAAAAAATTAATTTCTTCTTTTGATAATTCAAATCCATTTCTTTTTTTGACGATTATGTCATACATTCTCATGAAATATAGCCTCCTATTATTTAAGTATGTTCTTTAAGAAACTCTTTCCATTAATATCATTTTCAATTTCAAAATACTCTAATATAGTTTTGCTTATGTCAGTAAAACTTTCTCTAGTTCCTATGTTAATTGGATTAATCTTGTTTCCATAAACTAATAGAGGGATATATTCTCTTGAATGATCTGTACTTTCAGTAGTTGGATCACACCCATGATCTGCAGTTAACATTAATATATCGTCTTCTGTCATTTTATTATAGATTTCTTTTAATCTATTATCTAATTCTTCAATTGCATTTCCATATCCCTTAGGATCATTTCTATGTCCATATAACATATCAAAATCAACTAAATTTGTAAATATTAGTCCTTCTTTTATTTCATCCATATATTTTAAAGTTACATCAATTCCATCCATATTATCTTTAGTATGAATCGCCTTAGTAACTCCCTTTTTATTATATATATCTTCTATCTTCCCTACTGCAGCTACTTCTTTTCCATTTTCCTTTAAATATTCAAGCATTGTTTTTGAAAATGGATCTAAAGCATAGTCTCTTCTATTAGAAGTTCTCTTATATTTCCCATTTTCACCAACAAACGGTCTTGCAATTACTCTTCCTACAACATTTTCTCCTACAAGCATTTCTCTTGCTATTCTACACATTTCATATAATTCATCTAAAGGTATAACATCTTCATGTGCTGCTATTTGAAAAACACTATCTGCAGAAGTATATATTATTGGAAAACCTGTTTTTACATGCTCATCTCCTAATCTTTCTATTATTTCTGTCCCAGATGCAACACAATTTCCTAGTATTCCTTCTTTATTTACTTTCTTTAGGAATTCATCTATAATTTCCTTTGAAAAACCATCAGGATAAGTATTTAAAGGCGTATCTAGTATAACTCCTCCAATTTCCCAATGTCCTGTTACTGTATCTTTTCCTTTAGATTTTTCAGCAAGCTTTCCATATGCTCCAATATTATCTTTAACTTTATTTAAATATTTAACCCCTTCAATATTTCCAAATCCTAATTTTTCAAGATTATCTATTTTTAATCCCCCACAGGCTTTATAAGTGTTATCTAGTGTATGACTACCAACATCTCCATAAAGATTTGCATCAGGTAGTTCACCTACTCCTAAACTATCCATTACAATTAAAACTACTCTTTTCATATTTTCTACTCCTTTCGACTATAAAGCCTAGAATTATCTATCCTATAGTAATATTATGCTCTAGGATGGGAATTTTTATATACAATATTTATTTTATCATTATTTATGATTTCATAATATGTGTCCATATAAGTTAGTACTTGATTGCCTAAAAGTTTTTGTACTGCTCTTACATTTGCTCCATTTTGCAATAAATGAACAGCAAATGAATGTCTAAATGTATTTAAATTAACTTCTTTTTTTATTCCTGCTCTATGAGAGTATTCTTTAACAATTCTCCAAACGCCTTGTCTCGTTAATTGATTTCCATTTAAATTTACAAATAAGTTATCCACACCTGCACAAGCAACTCTATCTCTTATTTTAAAATATTCCTTTAACGCTTCAACAGCACTTCTTCCTATAGGAATTAGTCTTTCAAAATTTTTATTATCTAAACATTTTACAAAATTTAATTCTAAATTTACATCATAAACCTTCAAATTAATAATTTCGGAAACCTTCATTCCTGTTGCATACATAAGTTCCAAAAGCGCATTATCTCTTATTCCTTTATTACAATCCTTATCTACTATTTTAATTATTCTGTCTACTTCATCAATAGTAAGAATTTGAGGTAATTTTCTAGTAGTAGAGGTATTTTTATAATAAATCTTTGGAATTTCTTTAATAAATTGTTGATCTTTTAAATAATTATAAAAACTTCTTAAACTTATTACTATTCTATTTATTGATCTTTCAGATTTTCCTTGACTTAGCAAATGTTGTATATATCCTAAAACTGATAAATTATCTGTTTCATCAATACTTAAATCCTTACTATTTAAATATTTCACATATAAATTAACATCAGTTACATAAGCATAAACAGTATTCTCACTTTTATGGCTTTTTAGTAAAGCTTCCTTATAATTATTCACAATTTCCTTCATAATACTTCCCCTATCCTAATATATATTTTATTCGACAAAAAAAACATAATTCCTTCTTTATTTTCATTAGATTAGGTTATTTTATAAACATTTGTAATCACTATCTTCATTAATCCCGGACTTATATAGCACTCTATAAAAACTCCTAATATGAATAAAACAAAGAAAAAGGATAATTTCATAACTAATCCATTTAAAACATTCTTATTAAATCTTGCTCCACCAAAGAATTTTTCTTTTACTTTAACAGAAGATAATTCCAATGAAATTATACTTATACCTACAAAAAAAGGTATATAAAGTAAATTTTGCGGTATAGTAGAAGTTAATGCTATCCATATTCCTTTTCCTTCAAATGTAGTTATTAAAAAACTAAAGGTATATCCTAAGGTATATCCCTTTATTAAATCTATAATTAATACTAAAGGAGCACCAAATATAGTAAATCCTAGTGCTATTATAAGTATAATAATTAATATATTATTTTTTATTATACTAAATAAAAGTTCATTAGTTTTTATCTCTTGATTATTAATACTTTTAACAAAACTTGTGAAATAGTCAGATAAATCCTTTGCATCTACTCCATCCATATATTTTATGGTATATGCACCTAGTAATATGCCAACAAAGAAAAATGTTAATACCATTAAGTAAAAAAAATTATTTTCTTTAAAATTTGTGTTCATTTTTTCTATTAAATTCATAATACTCCCCCCATAAAGTTGCTATAAAACATAATATGAAAGTCTTTTAAGTAATATTCATAATTGAATATATGTAAATAAAAAAAATTATAAAAATAAAAAGTGTTAA
Source organism: Clostridium gallinarum (assembly GCF_014836325.1). Lineage (GTDB taxonomy): Bacteria > Bacillota > Clostridia > Clostridiales > Clostridiaceae > Clostridium > Clostridium gallinarum. Next base: position 19,883 of record NZ_JACSQZ010000012.1, on the reverse strand, counting down.
GGTATCATATCTGGAATCTGCCTTATAGATTCCAGTCACCTTGATATGATACCTTATCACTTCCAAAGAGTAAAAAAGCTATATTAAATAGAATCAAAGTCTACTTAATATAGCATATAAAACATTTATAAATATGTAAAAATACTTATAGTTTTTCCATCAATAATTTCTCCATTTTTAATCATCTCTTTAACTTTATTTATATTTACTATCTTAACATTAGTAAATTCATCATCATCTTCGTTTTTATTCCCTATTGTTAAATTACTAGCTTTATATAAATAAATTATTTCATCACAAAATCCAGGTGCAGTAGCCATACATCCTAAATATTCTAAATTATTTGCTATATAACCTGTTTCCTCTTGCAATTCTCTTTTAGCACATTTTATTGGTTCTTCTCCCTTATCAAGCTTTCCTGCTGGTATTTCTAATAAATTTTTATTTAAAGCTAATCTAAATTGTTCTACTAATATAATATTTTCTTCATCAATAAAAGGTATTATAGCAGTTGCTCCTGGGTGTTTTATAATATCTCTAGATGTATTTTTTCCATTTGGTAACTCAACATTAATATTTAATACATCTATAAAGCTTCCTTTATAAATTAATTTTTCATTTAATACTTTTTCTTTTAAATCCATATTTTCTCCTATAAATCTTTAATTCAGAAAAACACCTTTGACTAAAATTTTATTAATCAAAAGTGTCTTTATAATTGTTTTTTAGCTTACTTTATTCTTAAGTCTTAGCTTATCAGCTATTATTGCAATGAATTCACTATTAGTGGGTTTTCCTTTTTCATTGTGAATTGTGTATCCAAATAGCTTATTTATAGCATCCACTTGACCTCTACCCCAAGCAACTTCTATAGCATGTCTAATTGCTCTTTCAACTCTTGATGCAGTTGTGTTGTACTTTTTAGCTATTGAAGGATATAATTCTTTAGTAACCGCAGAAAGAAGTTCCATATCATTCACTACCATAGTTATTGCTTCTCTTAAATACATATATCCTTTAATATGTGCAGGAACACCAATTTCATGAATTATATTAGTTATTTCCGTTTCTAAATCCATAGGTCCCTTAAGTGTTTGCTTTACATCATTTTCAACAACAGTACTTGTTTGTCTTTTTATTATTTCATTAGAGCTACCATTAAAAAGTTCTCTAATTCTTTTTGTAAAAATATCCATATCAAAAGGTTTAACTACATAATAGTCAGCACCTAATGTAATAGCTTTTTGAGTAATTTTATCTTGACCTACTGCAGAAAGTACTATTATTCTTGGCATTTTCTCTAAGTGCATAGAATTTAATTTTTCTAAAACACCTAAGCCATCTAAATGTGGCATAATTATATCTAATACCACTAAATCTGGTTGTTTTTCTTCGATTAATGCTAAAGCTTCCCTTCCATCTTTAGCCACTGCAGTAACTATTATATCCCTTTGATTTAATAAATAATCATTTAATATACTGCAAAACTCTTTGTTATCATCAGCTATTAAAACTGAAATTTTTGAATCATTCATACTTTTCTCCCCCATCTTCCCGAATACGCCATATAAAATAAGTAGTTTATAATTCTCTAATTTTTTCTCTTTATAAACAATTTATAAGTATTAATTATACATGTATAATTAATACTTATAATTTTATTCGGATATGCTATCATTATAACACAATTTTTTTAAATAAAATAGTTTTTTTACAAATTTTTCAAAATATATGTCTTTACTATATATTTATATTAAAATCTAGTATTATTTTAGTCAATTATCCCCGCATCCTTTAGCATCCATTCTATATATATACCATATCCTACATCAGGCTTATTAATTAAAACATGAGTTACTGCACCTATGAGCTTATCATCTTGTATTATAGGACTTCCACTCATTCCTTGAACTATTCCTCCAGTCTTACTCAATAATTCCTCGTCTACTATTTTAATAACCATACTTTTACCACCTGGTTCTTCTTGTGGTAACAATTTAATTATTTCTATATCATAAGTCTTTGGACCTTCTTCATCTATAGTTGTAATTATTTTAGCAGCTCCTTCTTTTATTTCGCTTCTAAATCCAACTTTTAAAGGTTTACTAAATACTGGATTTATTAATTTACTGCTTCCATTTCCAAATATACCTGCCTCTGTATTCTTTTCTATATTACCTAAACTTTCTTTTTCATTTACAAATAATCCTTTTAATTCTCCAGGAGCACCTTTTTCTCCTTTTCTAACACTTATTACAGATGAATTAAGTAAATTTCCATCTTTTATTACAAAAGGTCTATTTGTATCACCATCTGTAATTGGATGCCCTAAAGCACCAAATAAATTAGTATTTTCATCATAAAAAGTTAAAGTTCCAATTCCTGCTGTAGAATCCCTAATCCAAAGCCCTAATTTATACTCACTATTTTCTTTTTTCATGTGAATGTCTTTTTCTATATTAATTCCATTTCTTAAATATTCTACTGTTATTGTATCTTCTTCTAAATTGTTTATTTTTTGCGATAAATCTCTAGAATTTTTTATTTCTTCTCCATTAATTTTTGTAATTATATCACCCAACTCTATTCCTGAAGCTTTTGCTGGACTTTCAACTTTTCCTTCCATTGTATTAATATCTGAATGTCCAACAACTAATACCCCTTTTGTAGATATCTTTATTCCAACATTTACGCCACCAGGATATACTTCTAAATCTTTAATCTTAGATACTGATACTGACTTTATAGGTATCAAACCAAGAAGTTTTAACTCTAGCTTATCTTTTATTACCTTGCTATCTTTTATAAAAATATTATCTGATACTTTAATAGTATTAGTATCCTCATTTATATATATTTTTTCTGGCAAGTTAAATAAATAGAAATATCTAAATAAACTCAGAATCAACATTGGAGCTATTATCATACCTAAATATTTAATTTTTTTATTTTTCATTTTATCTCCTCCTTTGCTTCTGTAATTAACTTTCCCTTATGTCCACCTATATATGCTGTATTAAGTTTGTTAAAATCGTTAAAAATTTAAAAGAAATAGCGTAAAAAAATAAAAAACTAAAATCATGGCAAATAACCATAATTTTAGTTTGTTCAAAAATTTCTATACTTATGTATTTTTATCGTATTGATTTTACTATTTCTTGCTTTTTTAGTTCAGCAAAAGCTACCATTTCAGTTGCATTTTCTAAAGTTACATCACTAACTTCATCACCACTAGTCATTTTTGCTATTTCTTCTATTTTTTCATCCTTATCTAATGTTCTAATTTCAGTAAAAGTTTTTCCATTTTCAACTTTTTTTGAAACAAAATAATGACAATCAGATAATGCAGCAATTTGAGGTAAATGTGTTATACATAAAACTTGATGTTTTACTGACACTTCATACATCTTTTCTCCAACTCTCTTTGCTATAGTACCACTTATTCCTGTATCTATTTCATCAAAAATCAAGGTAGGTATTTGATCTTTGTCCACAAATACACACTTCATGGCTAGCATAATTCTTGAAAGTTCTCCACCAGAAACTACTTTTTCTAAAACCTTTAAAGGTTCTCCTGGATTAGTTGAAATTAAGAAAGTTACATCATCTGTACCTCTAGAATTAAATATATTACTTTTTTCTATTTGTATTTTTATCTCTGCCTTTTCCATTCCTACATAATTTAATTCATCTTTTATTTCTCTTTCAAGATTTTCAGAGTATTTAATTCTAATACTATGCATTTTATCGCATATAGCATTCATTTCTTCTTCTATTTTCTCTTTTTTACTAGTTAATTCTTTTATAATTTCTTCTGAATTAACTAGTTCTTCATATTGAGTTTTTAAATTTTTTAAGTAATTTAATATATCCTCAACAGATTCTCCATATTTTTTCTTATATAAACTAATTTCATATATTCGTGAATTAATTTTTTCAAGTTCAAATTCATCATAGTAAATTTCAGAAGAAATATCTCTTATTTCTCTAGCTATTTCTTCTAAAATATATAAAGAATCTTCTACTTTTTCTCTTTTATCTTTAATTTTTTCAAAATGCTTTTCAACAGATGATAATTCATTTACTACTTTTGAAATTCCTTCTATTACAGAAATTCCTTCCATAGAACTATCTAATATAGAATAACTTTTACTTAAAGCTAAGGAAATTTTTTCAGCATTAGAAAGAAGATTAAATTCTTCTTTTAAATCTTCTTCTTCATTTATCTTAAGATTAGCTTTTTCTATATCATCAATTTGAAATTTTATATAATCTAAAAGTTTATCTCTATCTGTGTTCCCATTTAATTCTTTAATTTTTTCAATAATTAAATTTTGTTCTTTTCTTAAATTATCATATTCCTCAAGATGATTATATATTTCTTCTCCAATATAATCGTCTAAATATAGTATATGATAAGATTTATTTAATAAATTTTGATTTTGATGTTGACCATGTATATCTAGTAGTTTTTCTCTTACTCTTTTTAAATAGGATAAGACTACTGATTTTCCATTTATCTTTATTATACTTTTTCCTGATAATGTTGTTTCTCTTGAAATTATTAATATTTCATCATCTATATCTAATTCTTTTAAAATATTTGTAAGTTCTTTATTATCTATAGAAAAAATAGCTTCTACAAAGGTCTTACTTTCTCCATATCTTATTAAATCCTTTGAAAACTTTCCTCCTAGTACATAATCAATAGTATCTATTAATATTGATTTACCTGCTCCTGTTTCTCCAGATAAAATGTTAAATCCACTATCAAATTCAACACATAATTCTCTTATTAAAGCAAAATTTTTAATATTTAATTGTAATAACATTTAATATCACCTTTAATTTATAATATCATTCTTCTAACTTTGTCAACTAACTCTTCAGCTTTATCTAAACTTCTAGCTAAAATAAATATAGTATTATCCCCTGCAATTGTTCCTGCCACTTCAGTATCAAACAAATTATCAATAGCTTCTGCAACTGCCATTGCAGAACCTGTTAAAGTTTTTACTACAACAAAGTTATCTACATTTTCTACAGATATAGCAGCATTAGCTAATATACTTGATAATTTATCATTTATATCCTTAGATTCCTTTGAAGAAGCTGCATATTTATAATTTCCTGAAGCTCCTTGCATTTTTATAAGCTTTAATATTTTTATATCTCTTGATACTGTAGCTTGAGTAACATCGTATCCTGCTCTTTTAAGTTCTTCGGCTAATTCCTCTTGTGTTTCTATATCTTTTTCACTAATTATCTCTAGTATCTTATTATGCCTTCTTGACTTCAAATTAATCACCTTCACAATCTTTCCAATTATTTATAATTTTAGCCCTTAATACTTTAAAATAATCATAATCATCAAATAAAATTATCTCAGCATATTCTTTTGCTTTCTTTATATCAATTATAGCCTCATTATTATGAGTAATTGTTCTTTGTCCATCAAATATAATATTAAATTCTTCACTATTATTTTTAATTTTAACTTGTATATTACTATTACTATTTAATACTATTGGCTGAATTCCTGTAGTATGAGCGCATATAGGAGTCAATGTTATTGCATCAACAGTTGGATAAACAAAAGGACCTCCGGCTGAAAATGAATAAGCAGTTGATCCAGTAGGTGTCGCAATAATTAATCCATCACCTTTAAAGTTATAATATCTTTTTCCATCAATAAATATTTCAAATCTTATAATCCTAGATAAAGTTCCTCTTGCAATTACTATATCATTAAGAGCTAATGCTTCATTATTTAATCCCTCAATAGGCGAACTACAAGTAAGAAGCATTCTTTTTTCAGAAGTATATTTACCTTCTTTTATTTTTTTAAAAGCTTTATCTATCTCCGAAAACTCTACACTAGATAAAAATCCTAAATTTCCTATATTAATCCCAAGTATTGGTACATCTAATTTTCCATTAATCCCTCTAGCAACGCTTAAAATAGTTCCATCTCCACCTAATACTATTATAAGATCTAATAATTCTTTAAATTTATAATTCATTATATCATAACTATTTAACATTATAATTTCTACATCTTTGAAATATTCATATAGCTTTTTTTCTACTATCAAAGCCAACTCTTTTTTCTTATCTTTAGCTAAATTAATTGCAATAGCAACTTTTTTCACAATAATGCCCCCCATAGTGTACTTTAAGCTATATTATTTATTAAAGACTTCATTGAAACATTCAAGAAGTCTTCAATAAAAATAACTTTATAATTTATAATAAATCATGAGATTCATTTACAACTTTTTCTACGTCTTCTATATTAAAACTTGATTCTTTGTTTTTATCTTTACTAAAATATACTAAATATTCAATATTTCCTTCTGGTCCCTTTATAGGTGAGTAACTTAAAGAAATAACATTTAAATTTTCTTTTTGTAAATGCTCCACTATGCTCATTACAACTTCTTTATGAACATTTATATCTCTTACAACACCTTTTTTACCAACCTTTTCTTTACCAGCTTCAAATTGAGGCTTTATTAATGCAACTACTTCACCATCATCACTTAGTAAATTAATTGTGGCTGGCATAATTTTTTTTAATGAAATAAATGAAACATCAATAGATGCAAAATTTATCTTTTCTCCTATATCTTCAGGAGTTACATATCTAATATTAGTTCTTTCCATACAAACAACTCTTGGATCTGTTCTTAATTTCCATGCAAATTGCCCATACCCAACATCTACTGAAAAAACTTTACTTGCTCCATTTTGTAACATACAATCTGTAAAACCACCTGTTGAAGCTCCAATATCCATACATACTTTATTATTTAAAGTTATGTTAAACTCTTTCATTGCCTTTTCTAATTTAAGTCCACCTCTACTTACATAGGGCATTTCTTGACCTTTAAAAATAATTTCTGCATCTACATTAACTTTTTCTCCTGCTTTATCTACTCTTTGACCATCAACAAATATTTTACCTGCCATTATATTTGTTTTTGCTCTTTCTCTTGAAGTAAATATTCCTTTTTCAACTAAAAGTATATCAAGTCTTTCTTTTTTTACAGACATTTTTATCTCCTTTATTCAATAAGTTCTATAATAGATTCTGCTATGCCCTCTGGATCTAATTTATTTTCTTTATACAATAATTTTACGTCCCCTTGAGGAACAAATGTATCATTAAACCCTAAAGCTTTAAATTTATTTTTAAATCCTAATTCATTTAATTTCATTAGAACATAGCTTCCAAATCCACCATTTGTAATATTATCTTCTATCGTTATAATATTATAATTCTCATTTACTAAATCCTTCAATAATTCAACATCTAAAGGCTTAATAAAGCTAGCATTAATTATCATAGGATTTATTCCCTTATTTGATAATATTTCTCTTGCTAATAAAGCATGTTGCAGCATTTTTCCTACAGCTAAAATAGCAATTTTATCTCCAAGAATTATTTTCTCCCATTTACCATATTCAATTTTTTCTAGAGGGATTATATCCTTATAAATATCTGCTCCTCTTGGATATCTGATCGCAACTGGTCCATTATGATTTAAAGCCCATGATAACATTGATTTTACTTCATCTAAATGCTTTGGTGCTAATACAGTCATATTGGGAATTTCTGATAAATATGATAAATCAAATATACCTTGATGCGTTTCCCCATCTTCACCCACTAAACCTGCTCTATCTATAGCAAATACTACTGGCATATTTTGAATGCATACATCATGAATGACTTGATCAAATGCTCTTTGCAAGAATGTTGAATATACTGCAAAAACTGGCTTTAAATTTGCTGCTGCAAATCCTGCTGCTAAAGTAGTAGCATGACCTTCTGCTATACCTACATCAAAAAATCTATTTGGAAATTCTTTAGCAAAATTATTTAGCCCAGTTCCATCTGGCATAGCTGCAGTAATTGCTACTATTCTTTCATCTTCCCTTGCAAGCTCTATCATTGCTTCTCCAAAAGCTTTAGAGTAATTCTTTTTACTTGGTATATTAGTTTCGCCACTTTCTAAATCAAAAGGACTCACTCCATGATATTTATTTGGATTTTTCTCAGCTAACTCATATCCTTTTCCTTTATTAGTAACAACATGAATTATTACTGGATCATCGATATTTTTTGCCATCTCAAATACTTCGGTTAAATTCTCTATGTCATGTCCATCTATTGGACCTATATATTTCAATCCCATATCTTCAAATAACATTGAAGGAACAATAAACTGTTTTAAACTATCTTTAAATCTAGATATACAACTAGCTACTTTTTCTCCAGTCTTTGAAGTTTTTAAAGTCTCATTAATATTTGATTTTAATTTATTATATTTAGGTTCCATTCTTAATTTATTTAAATGCATAGATAATCCACCTACATTTGGTGAAATAGACATTTGATTATCATTTAATATAATTATCATTTTTGTCTTATTAAATCCTACATCATTTAAAGCTTCTAAAGCCATTCCACCAGTTAAGGCACCATCTCCTATAACTGCTATAACTTCATTTTTTTCTTTTTTAATATCTCTAGCTCTAGCCATTCCTAAAGCTGCTGATATAGATGTACTACTATGACCTGTATCAAAAGCATCATATTTACTTTCACATCTTTTTGGAAAACCACTTAACCCATTATATTTTCTTAATTTATCAAATTGTTCTTTTCTACCAGTTAATATTTTATGAACATAGCATTGATGTCCAACATCCCATACTATTTTATCTTTTTCTAAATTAAAACTTTTAAATAAGCTTAATGTAAGTTCTACTACTCCTAAGTTAGAAGCTAAATGTCCACCCGTCTTAGAAACACTATCTATTAAAAATTCTCTTATCTCACTAGCTAAAACTTCCAATTCAACATTAGTTAATTTTTTTACTTCTTCGGGTGAAGTAATTTTTTCTAATATTCTACCCATAATTAAACCTTTCTTTCTATTAAAATTCTCTATTTAACAAATCTAGAGTTAATTTTTTTAATTCTATAGCATCTACAGAAAGGCCATCCAGCAATTGTATACATTCTTCTGTTAATTTTAGACATTCTCTTTCACAATAATCTAATCCAAATAAACTTATGAAATTTGATTTATTATTATTTTCATCGCTATTTGTATTCTTGCCTAATTTTGAAACATCCCCTACAATATCTAAAATATCATCTTTAATTTGAAATGCTAACCCAAGTTTTAAACCAAAATCATTTAATATATTTATATCACTTTTAGGGGCATTTGCTAAAATAGCTGAAGCTACTACAGATACCCTTATAAGCTCTCCAGTTTTCTTTTTATGCATATATATAAGTTCATCTTTTGTTATTAATTTGTCTTCGTTTATAATATCGACAACCTGACCGCCAATCATACCTTCAGGTCCAGAACTTTCTGCAATTTCTTTAGATGCTAACAATGCTTCTTTTCCATTTTTTAGCGAAAATTGCATAAGTAAGCTCATTGCCTCATTTAATAACATATCCCCCGCTAAAACTGCTATACTTTCCCCAAATTTTTTGTGATTAGTTGGCATTCCCCTTCTTAAATCATCATTATCCATACATGGTAAATCATCATGTATAAGAGAATAAGTATGAATCATCTCTATTGCTGAGGCCATTTCTATTACGTCTTCAAAATTGTCTTTATATAATCCATATGTTAATAAAAATAATATAGGTCTTATTCTTTTACCTCCTATATTAATACTATAACTTGCTGAATCATATATAATTCTATTATAACTTCCTTTATCCTTAAAATACAAATTTAAATAATTATTTATATAATCCCTATAAAAATCTACTTTATTATTCATTCTTTAGCTCCATCTCCATATTTCCTTTTATAACTGTTAATTTACCTTCTAAAGAATTTATAGTCTTATATAGCTTATTTATTAATTTTACGCCACTTTCATATTCCTTCATTAATTCCTCAAGAGGAAGTTCATTATTTTCCATTTTGTTTAAGATATCTTGAAGATTATATAGCATTTCTTCATAGCTTTCCTTTTTAGCCATAAACTTTCAACTCCCTTTAACTATTTAATTTCTTTTAAAATTTTACTTTTTACTTTACCATCACTAAAAACTATATTAACTTCATCAATATCACTTAACATAGACTTAGAAGATATAACTTTATTATTATTATCTTCAATAATTGTATATCCTTTTTTTAAAACATTTAAAGGATTATGAGCTTCTAGTAAGTCATTGAATGCTTTAATCTTGAATTTTTCTTTTTCTAATCTATTAAAAACTATATTTCTAGCCCTTTCTTCTATTCTGTCTATTTCTAAATAAGCATTAGATAAAATAACTTCAGGACTATTAGAATTTAATAACCTTTTATAATTATTTAATTTCTCTTTCTCATATAATAATACATCTAAAACACTTTTATTAATTTTATTTTCTAAATCTTTTATTGTTTTTAAAATATCTTCTTCTAATGGAACGGCTATTTCTGCAGCTTGTGATGGAGTAGACGCTCTAAAGTCACTTACTAAATCAGAAATTGTAAAATCTACTTCATGGCCAACTGCTGATATTATTGGAATTTTTGATTTAAATATTTCTTTTGCTAATTCTTCTTCATTAAAGTTCCAAAGTTCTTCTAAAGACCCTCCACCTCTTCCAATAATAATAGTATCTACAGATTTTTCTTTATTAAAGTATTCTATTCCTTTAATTATTGATTTATACGCTCCTTCTCCTTGAACTAAAGCTGGATACAAAACTATATCTACTAAAGAACTTCGTCTTCTTGTAACATTAATTATATCTCTTATTACAGCACCTGTTTCAGAAGTTACTACTCCTATTCTTTTAGGCATTCTAGGAATAGGCTTTTTATATTCTTCATTAAAATAGCCTTCTTCTTGTAATTTCTTTTTCAATATTTCTAATTTAATATGAAGCTCTCCTAATCCTTCTTTTTGAAGTTTATCTATATATAATTGAAGTGATCCTGTTCCTTGATAAATAGAGCATCTTGCGTTAGCTACTACTTCCATTCCATCTTCTAATTCAAAATCAAGATTCATACTATTATTTTTAAACATAACACAATTTATTTTACTTACTGAATCTTTTAATGAAAAATATATATGTCCACTACTATGATATTTTAAATTAGATATTTCACCTTTAACTACTATATTATTTAATATGAAATCACTATCTAAAATTCTTTTTATATAATTATTAACTTCACTAACTGTTAAAGTTTTCATTTTCATTATATTCTAACGCCTCACATGAATTCTTAATTAATAACGTTGTTGTCAATGCTCCGACTCCACCTGGTACTGGTGTTATCATACTGATCTCATTAATAATATTTTCTAAATCAACATCTCCAGTTATCTTTCCATCTAAAGATGATGTTCCTACGTCTAATATAATAGAGTTTTCATTTACATATTCTTTATCTATAAACTTTGCTTTTCCTATAGCAACAACTAATATATCTGCTCTTTTACAAATTTCTTTTAAATTTTTTGTTTTAGAATGACATATAGTTACAGTTGCATTTTTATTAACTAATAATTGTGCTACTGGTTTTCCAACTATATTGCTTCTTCCTATAACTACTACATTTTTACCTTCTAATTCTACATTGTATTTTTCTAATAAAGTAATTACAGAATTAGGTGTGCATGGTAAAAATACTTTATCACCACAATAAAGCTTTCCTTGATTTATAAATGTTAAGCAATCAATGTCTTTACTTGGTAAAATTGTATTTATTATTCTTTTTTCATTTAATTTACTAGGTAATGGTAATTGAATTATTATTCCATCAACATTATTATCATTATTTAACTTTTTTATTTTTTCTATAAGATCCTCTTCTTTAATATCTTTATCTAATAGTAATTTATTAAATTCAACGCCAAGAGATGTTGCTACCTTCTCTTGACTGTTTATATAATAAATAGATCCTTCATCGTTACCTACTAAAATAGATACTATTTTCGGTAATCTTAGTCCTTGTTGTTTTCTTTTATCAATAAAATTTTTAATTTCAAACTTTATATCTTGAGCAACCTTTTTACCATCTATTATTTTCCCCATTATAAAACAGCCCCCATTCTTATTACAAACTTTTAAAAGCTTTATCTAATACCCCATTTATAAAAGAAACACTTTTTTCATCAGAATATTTTTTTGTCATTTCAATAGCTTCATTAATTGCTACTTTTTCTGGTACATCTTCTATGTATAACATTTCTCCTATAGCTAATCTTAAAATAGATAAGTTTATCTTTGAAATTCTATCTATCTTCCAGTTAGTTAAAGCATCTTCTATTTTTTTATCAATAGTCTCTTTATTTTTTTCTATGTCCTCAAGAATCTTTTTTATGTATTCTAAATCTATTGTATTTAACTTCATCTCATAGTCTTCTAAGAAATTTTCAATTGTTTCCTCTAATGTATTTTTACTTAAAGTCATCCCAAATAGTAATTCCATTGCTATTTCTCTTGATCTTTTTCTGTTCATATTATCCTCCTAAGTGTCGTTAATAATATTATTAACTTTATAAAACTTTCTAATCATAAATATACTACAACAAATTTATTTAAAGCACAAGAAAAACACCCTCTGAAAAATCAGAGGGTTAGCTTAATTTTCTTTAATTTCTTCTTTTTCAGTTTTTGGTACATAAATACTTTGAACATTAACATTAACTGAATTAACATTTAAGCCTGTCATAGTTTCAACAGTTTTTTTAACATTTTCTTGAACTGCATTTACTACTTCTGGTATTTTAACTCCATACTCAACTGCTAAGTTTATTTCTATTATTGCAAAATCTTCATTTAATGTTACCTTAACATTTTTTCCTGATGTTTTCTTTCCTTTTAGCAATTGTGATATGTTATTACCTACTGGATGTTGTAGATCTTCTACACCATTTATTTCTTCTGCTGCTATACCAGCTATTACACTGACAACTTCATCGGAAATTTTAACTATTCCTAAATTTTCTTCATAATTATTGTTATCCATTTGATTACCTCCTAAGCGTTTTGAATTCAAAACTCTTTCATATGTTAATTATATCAAAGCACTGTTTATATTACAATGTATTATTTCTTAGGTTCTATTATTACATCACTAATTCCTGTAACATTTTCTACTATTTCTTGGATAGAAACTGTATCTGCTTCTGTTAATTCCTCTGCTTTTACAACTACTCTTACATTACTATCTCCTTCTATAGAGCATAGTACATCTTCAAAACCTTTATTTTTTATACTTACTTCTACTGTTCCTTCTTTATCTTTTAACATAGTTTTTTCTCTTAACTCATTTGCTGCTAAATCCTTTTCTTCTTGTGATGTTTGTTCATTATCAATAAGCTCATTTAATCCTTGAATAGTAACTGAGTCTTTTGTATCCTTTTCACTTCTTATAGCATAAAAATATTCTTGACTTCCTAAAGTTTCTTCATCCTTATCCTTTTCCTTCTCCTCATTAGATTGTGATATTACTTGACTAAAATCTGTTGGATCGTTTAACCCCGTCTTATTTATCCTAGCTGCCACAACTCCTACACATACTATAAGAGCCATAAGTGTGAAAATAATACCAAATTGTTTTTTTGTCATTTTAATTTCCCCCCATCTATTTTTCATATTATTTATATGCTAATTTTTCATAGGATATACATTAACCTTATCTAAAGAAATTCCATATAAGCTAGATACAGCTACTTGTATATCATACTTAACTTTTGCACTAGTAGCACCTTCTGCTACTATTAAAACTCCATTAATTTCAGGTTTATTTACTTGTAATATATAAGGTTCATTTTTGCCACTATCCCCAGACATTACAACTTTACTACCCCCTGTCTGTTGTGTTGTTGATCTCTTTCCTCCTTGACTATCTGTTTCTTCTGTTACTGCCTCTTGGATAGATTCTTCAATAGCTGGTACCTTAACCTCACCAGTTTTAAAATAAATCATAACCTCAACCTGCCCAACATTCTCTATTGTTCCTAATAACTTTGTTAATTCTTGTTTTTCATTTTCCTCATAGTTATCTATAGTATTTTTTGCTCCCTCTTCTAAACTATTAGAGTTTGATACATTAGTACTTAATGATTCTTTAGTATCCTTCTTTCTTGTGGTGCTTAAAAAACTTATAGCAAGTAATACAAAAGCTAATATTAGTGCAATTACTACAGCATTTAGAAACTTTTTATTGTTAATTAAGTTTGCTAGATCGTTTTTTATTTTACTATTCCCCATTTTCTCACTCCCATTATTTCATTTTATATATTTTTATTTTATCTTTTGATATATTTAAAGTTTGTGCTAAATAATTCGTAATTTCTTCTTCCTTTTGAATAACTTCATTATTAGAAGAAACTTCTGTACTTTCCTTTCCACTATTAATAATTATTTTTTCAATTTTAGAAACAGATTTATCTTTAACAAAAACTTTAACTTCATTAATTGAATATGTTATTTGAGTCATATTTATGTCACAATCTATTGAAGATTTAAAATCAAATTCATTAAAATTTTCTTTTAACAATAAATTACAATTTTCTTCCAAGTTATTTTTAAATTCTACCTTACTTCCATCCTCTTTTTGTATATTAATTGTTTCTAAGCTCTTATTTTCTACCATTTCAGAATATTCTATTATTTTTTTAGATAAATTATCTTCACCTTTACTAATTATTGAAATTATAGGACTTATCATAACTGCTACTAAAATTGTTCCTAAAACAAATTTTAAATATTTTTTCATACTATTATCTGGAGATATTAATTCTATCGCAGTAATTAAGATAAGCATAGTCACTAAAGTTATTACAAAACCTTTTATTTCACTCATCTTTTTATCCTCCTATAACAAATTTTCCTGCTGATGCCATTATTGCTAGTAATACAAAGAACATTAAGCTAACCGACAAAACACAAGACATTAATAAAACTAAAGAATTCCCTGCTGCTCCAATTGCATTAGTTATTCTTTTATCACTTATAGGCTCTATAACTGCTGCAGTTAGTTTATAAACAAAGGAAAGTAATATTAACTTAATTATTGGATAAAGCATCATAAATATTATTATTACTAATCCTATAGAACTTACTGCATTTTTTATAACTAATGAATATCCAGCTACAGATGCTATAGCATCTGAAAAAGCTTTACCTACTATAGGTATAAAATTATCAATAGCAAATTTTGCTGTTTTTAATGTTACTGCATCTATTGTAGAAGAAGTTATTCCTCTTACAGTCAATAATCCAATAAATATAGTCAAAATTATTCCTTGCATCCATATAGTGGTTTGTTTTATAAGTTTACATAAGTTGTCTATTTTATATTCCGAAGAAATATTATTTGTAAATTCTAATACAAAAGTTATCAGTATTAATGGAATTATAACAGTTGTATATATCCTTGGAATTAATAAAGTTGCTCCCATAATTATCGGATCCATAGTAGCTGCTTGTGTAAATCCTCCAATTGAACCAAGCATTATAACTAAAACAGGTAATATAGCCCCCATAAATTCTGATAAATCTTTAATTATATCTATTGCTATATTAATTGATACTATAAAACTTTTTGATAATATAATTATAAGTATCGCATAGCAAGCAAAAAATGCTATATTAGATATACCTTCATTTGAAAAAGCAGATTGAAGATTTTTTATTAATGAGCAAATAATAGCAATTACTATAATACTTATTGATAAACTAAGTACTGTTTTTATTTCTTTAAACAAAAAACTACTAATTGCATTAATTATAGTCTTAAAGGAGAACCCCCCTTCTCCATTTTCTATATATCCTTTTATATATTCTACCGGATCTAAATCATTTAAAATTTCTACATCTGTCTTTACATTATTTATATAATTGTAAAGAGAAATTAATTTATTATTTACTTCTTCATTATCTAAAATTATATTTTCTTCAGTAATTTCATTATTAATATTTATATTAGTTCCATCATTAGCAAACACATTTTTAGAGTTATAAGTTATAAAAATAATAATTATTATAAATATCCCTCTAAGAAGCCTATTTGATAACATATTTTTAATCATATAAACACCTACAATATTTGTAAAATTGATTGTAAAACAGCCATAAGTATAGGTATTGCTAAAGTTAAAATTAATATCTTAGCTGAAAATTCAACTTTACTAGCAATACTTGAAGCACCTGCATCCTTACATATTTCACTACAAAATGTTGCTAAATAAGATATTGCAAGTATTTTTAAAACTACGCCAATATAAACTGTATCTATATTCGCCTTAGAAGAAATATCTCTTATAAAATAAATTATGTCTGTTAAACTAGAAATAACTAATAGGAATAGTATAGCTCCAGCTACTAATGAAATTAATGTTGCTATATCGTTTCTTCTTTCCTTAAAAACAAGATATATAAACAGCGCTACAAAGGCAACTCCTACGATTTTTATAATATCCATACCTTTCTCCTATAGCATAAACATAGTTCTAACTGTGTTGAATAAATCACTTATTAATCCTATAACAGTTATAAGTATAATAACTATACCAGCAATATTTGTTATTACTGCTATATCATCTTTCCCACTTGCTTTTAAAACCTTGTCAATTACCACAATTAAAACTCCCATAGCTCCAATCTTAAATAAAATACTTATATCTAACATTTAATTTCCCTCCTACTAAAATAAAAAAATTGCAATCATTGCCCCTAAACACATACCTATTACTCTATACATTTTAGAATTTCTCTTTGCTAGTTCATCTGCATTTTTACAATTAAATTTCATATTTTCAATTGTTAAATTAAATAATTTATCTTGTCCATAAATTCCTGACTCTCCAAGACCCTTAAGAAAATCTTTTATTATATTTTTATCTCCTTCATTTAAATTAAAATCTGCTTTATTCTTTGTATACTCTTCCTTAAATGCTTCATATACACTCATTGTATCTCCATTTTCTAGACTTTTCCCTACGTTAAGCAAAACACAGCTTACAGGCTCTTCTACCTTTATAGATACATAATTTAAAGCTTCTGGTAGAGGAGTATTTGAATACATAACTTCATTACATAAAAACATAACTGATTTCAACACTGATTTTAATTGTTTACTTCTTCTATTAAATGTTTGCCCATAGTAAAATCCTAAATAACTGCTTGATAAAAATATTATAGATATTGCTATTATTTTAAGCATTTAATTTCTCCTCCATTTCCTATTGAATATATATTTTCTATAGTTCCTGGGCCTCTTCTACTACTTAAAACAACAATTCTTTCTAAAATAGATTTTTCTAATAGGTCCTTAAATACACTTCTTTTATAAACATCATCAATATTGTAGCCATGGATAGTTACAACTATATTTACACCTGAATTAAAAGCCATATTTAAAGCATCTATCTCTCCACTAGTACCAATTTCATCACATATAAGTACCTCTGGCGATAAGCTTCTTATAGCCATTATCATTCCATCTTTTTTAAAACAGCTATCTAAAATATCACTTCTAATTCCTACATCTAATTGAGGAATTCCATTAAAAGAGGATGCTATTTCACTTCTTTCATCTATTATTGATACTTTTTTTCCACTTAAATTATTAATAGCCATTCCATTAGAAATATTTCGTGCAATATCCCTTAATATAGTTGTCTTGCCACATTTAGGAGGAGATATAATTAAAGTATTGTATATTCTATCTTTAGAAACTATAAATTTCATAATTTCATTAGAGGATCCCTTAACTTCTCTACATATTCTAATATTTATAGAAGATATATTTCTTATAGTCTTAACTTCCCCTTGAGATATTACACATTCTCCAGCCATTCCTATTCTATGACCACCTTTAATAGTTATATACCCTTGTTTTATTTCTTCTTCATAAGCATATAGAGAATAATTAGATATCCTCACCAATATTTGTTTCAAATCATTTATAGTTGCTATTCTATCCAATATAACTTCTTTATTAGATAGATTAACTATTATTGGTTTATTAGCTTTTATCCTTATTTCTTGAAGTGGTTCGTTTATAAGATAGCCTTTAATCTCATTACTTATATCTAATGGCAGTACTCTTAAAATTTCATCTTCATTAATCAATTTATCACGTCCTTTTCTATAGGTATACTTAAGATTATTTCTATCTATCAAATAATATTCATACTAATAATTAAATATGTAAAATATTTTTAAAATAATTTTATATAAAAATCTATTTATTTACTTTTGATTATTCTATAAATGTTAAAGATTACATTAAAACCAATAAAAAATATAAGCTGCTGAAAATACTTAAGTATTCTCAACAGCTTATATTAAAAATTTTATATTATTAAATTGCATCATTATTACAAAATGGACATGGTATACTCTTATTTTCATTTATAGATTCTTTTTCTACAAATAATGGCTTATCACAATGTTTACAATTAACTTCTAAATATTCATCCTCTATCTCCATTAAATCATCAATAGAAACTTCTTCAAACAGTTCATCTTGTAATCCTATAATATCTTCATCCATATATTTAACACTTTCTTCTAAAGATTCTTGCTTATAGCTCATCTCCTCCATAGAATAAGTCATGTCTTCAATTAACGATAATAAATTTTCAAATATTCTTTTATATTTATTATCTTCTAAACATAATATTTCATCTTTAATGCTTTCAATGTTTTCTTTAAAGTTTCTCATATTTTCACATCCTTAAAACAGATTAATCTATTTGCTTTATTATATTATATAGCAAAACTTCTAAACTTAAAAGCATAATAGAATAAAGGGGCTGTCGCAAACAGCCCCTAATGTAAATGTAAAATTTAAAATTATAGCATTATACATTTAAAATTGTGCGACAGCACCTTCTTTATTATACTCTTTCCATGTATTCACCAGTTCTAGTGTCTACTCTGATTACATCCCCTTCATTAACAAACATAGGAACATTTACAACTGCTCCAGTTTCTAATGTAGCAGGCTTCATAGCATTAGTAGCTGTATTTCCTTTAATTCCAGGATCAGCTTGAGTTATTAATAATTCAACAAAGTTTGGAGCTTCTACTGAGAAAGCTTCTCCCTTATAGAATTTAATTACTGCAAACATGTTTTCTTTTATAAACTTTATAGCATCTTCAACTTTCTCATAGTTTAATGGTATTTGTTCAAAAGTTTCTTGATCCATGAAGTAATATAATTCTCCATCTGAATAAAGGTATTGCATTTCTTTTCTTTCTATTACTGCTTCTTGAAGCTTAGTTGTAGGATTGAAAGTTGTATCAGTAACTCCCCCAGAAATAACATTTCTAAGTTTAGTTCTTACAAAAGCTGCACCTTTTCCAGGTTTAACGTGTAAAAAGTCTATTACTGTAAAAACTTGTCCTTCATGCTCGAAAGTAGTACCTTTTCTTAAATCTCCTGCTGATATCATTAAATATCCCTCCAAAAACTTTATTACATATTAGTTTACAGTATTGAAAACTAAATAGTCATACTTATAACAATCTCTATGACATAACAAAAGTATTTTATCAAAATTCACAAATAAATGCAATTATTTAAATTAATATAACGGTAATTTTATGTATTTATTTGTTTATTAACTCTAATTCTAAAAAAACTTTTTTATTTTCATAATTTAAATTATAACTTACAATTTCATAACAGCTTAAGCTTTCAATATCTTTAAGAATATCTTCTTTTTTCCCTTCTAATATGCACTTTAACTTATAATTATTATTTTCTAGTTTATTATACCCTAAAATTGTTAAAGTATTGTTATTTTCTAATTCTTTTATTATTTCTTTAATATATTTTACATTTTTCATTTCACTTATACTATAAGTA
>NZ_JACSQZ010000129.1 GCF_014836325.1 Clostridium gallinarum | reverse complement strand
AAGCTTTCAAGGGATTATTAGATAGATACTTTGGACAAAACTAGTTTTTAAATATTAATGAGTATGGTACTTTGTACGATACTCATTTTTATTTTATTCTTTATGAAATTATATCTATGGACAAGTTGCGGATAATTTTATTAGAGTAGTAAAATTCGTAGTTTAAGAATTAGAGTTTTAATAATTTCATTCCTTCAGTTTGCAAATAGATAAACATTGTATGACGATGACTTGGAACGCATGTGACGTAACAAGGAATATAATGTTTATCTATTATTTTATCTATAATTTGTATTTTAATCATGTAAACAATTACTAATTTATAAAAATATGATATTATATAAATATATAAGTTTTGTTTTTATGAGAGGAGCAACAATTTCTATGAAAGGTTTTTATAAAGTTTTAATTGTAGATGATGAAAGTATTCTTAGAAATGGATTGAAGCATTTATGTAATTGGGAAGAAGAAGGATTTAAGTTAATAGGGGAAGCAGCTAATGGAAAAGAAGCATTAGAAATGATTGAAGATAAGGAACCCAATATAGTAATAACAGATTTGATTATGCCAGAAATTGATGGAATAGAGTTATCAAAAATAATAAAAAATAAATATCCAAGTATAAAAGTTCTTGTTTTAAGTAATGTTTCTGAATTTGATTATGTAAAAGAAAGTTTTAAATATGGGATTCATGATTATTTACTTAAGACAGAGGCAAGTCCAGAAAATATGTTACCAATTTTAAAAAATATGGTTAAAGAAATAGATAGTAATTTTATAAATGAAAATAATTATAGTGAAGAAAAATTATTAGAAGATTTAACTTTAGATTTAATATTTAAAAAAGAAGTAGATAATGAATTATTAAAAAAGTTATTTGAATATTTTAATTTAGAGAATTATTGCTTATTAGTTTCTGAAATATATACTGATGATGATTCAAAAGAATTAGAAAATATAAAAATATTAATAAAAACTGATATAAAGAATAATTTGGAGAACTATAAAAAGCTTAGTATATTTAAAAAAAATAAAATAATAATAGTAATTAATTATGATAAAAACAATCAATTAAAAATGTTAAAGGACATAGAAGAAACTACAAAAAATATATTCGAAAAATATGATATTAGTCCATTTATCTTAATTGAAGGAAATAATATTAAAGATAACATAGATAAGTCTTATGAAGAAGCTATAGCTATAAAAAATAAATCTATTTATTTTAATAAATTTTTAATAAGAAAAAATGATATAAAGG
>NZ_JACSQZ010000128.1 GCF_014836325.1 Clostridium gallinarum | reverse complement strand
GTATTATAATACTTTCAGAAATCTTACTTAATTTATCCAAATATAAATTTTCTTTTTGATTATCAAATATTAAAATTAATTTTTTGAAAAAGAAATCAGAATTAAAAAGTTCTTCTATTTTTTCCTTAGAATAATTAGATATTACACAGGGAAAAAACTCTTTTAAATCTTTTTCATTAATATAACTTTTATTTTCTATTAGCATGGGATACTCCTCTCGTACTTTGTTATCCCATATATTATTTACACTACTTCTTATAAGTATATTTCTCATATTTATTTCGTTATATATATCCTCTATAATTTCGTCATACTCCTTATAAAGTTTTATAAAATTAGAATGTTTTAACTCAGCCTCTTCTATATCTAAATATAGTTTAAATCTTGGTATTAAATTAACAGTTTCATTTAACTCATTCTTCTTATCTAAATCATTATAGCAATAATTTAATATTAATATTTCAAGGTTAGATAATTTATTAATAAACTCAAAATTACCTTTTGTATTATAAACTGTACTTAGTAATTTACTATAGAAAGCTAATCTCTCTTTTAAATCATCTCCTCTTACTAATACATCTAGTAACAACTCATTATAGATTTCATCTATTAAAACCTCTTCTAAAAATGATAGTTTTTCTCTTAAATCCATCATAATCTTAAAATTACTACTATACTCATTAAATATTTCTTTTTGATAGTTTGAAAATAAACTCAGATTATATTCTTCTTCTGAATTTTTCTTTTTACTAAATATATTAAACCAAGCTTTTTTCTTTTTACTATTTAAAAGATTATAATTATACTTTAAATTTATTATATTAGCTAGAGATAATATATTTTCTTCAGTTATATTATTATTTATAAATTCCTCAAGAAAGTCTTCAGTATATTTACTATGAATCAACTTATAATTATTAACATCATTTGAAATTAAATTGTTAAGCTTATATAAAGACTCTTTTAATACATTATAGTCTAATGGATATTTTAAATAGTTAAACATGCTGTTATCAGTAAATCGTCTATATTTAATGTAATTTAAACAGGTATCAGAATTTAAAATAGTATTACAAGCTAAAACTACTTCATTATAACTATAATCATTTAATGGTTTCTTTATCCTAAATCTAATATAAAAACTATCATATTTACTAGAAATATTTATATCACGAGAATTAACATATTTTTCTGTTAGCGGTATGTCATTATTTTTATAGTGATAAAACATTGAATTAATACTATTTAATAATTGTAGTTTTTTTGTAATACTTCTATTGAGAAGTTCAACTTTACTTATATTAGTTTTTCCTGTTTTATCCCTTAAACCATCTAAAACCTTATCAATTCTATTTTTAATAGAATAATCTTCCTGAAGATTTATTAATCTAGTATCTAAAGATTTAAATAAATCATCCTCTATTAAACTATTTGTATATATATCTGAAATAATTAGTATTTGATCTTTATTAAAC
>NZ_JACSQZ010000127.1 GCF_014836325.1 Clostridium gallinarum | reverse complement strand
AAACTTTTAAAGTTTGGGATTTATTTTTTTGCAAAAAAGGAGCTGTGCACTAATTCTTTAGTGCGACAGCCCCTTTAATTTTCTTTAATAAACTGTATTGATTCTAAATTATTAGCAGTCTCTATAAAAATACCAGAATCAGTAGCAAAATATTCATTTACGTAATCTGAAAAAACTTTAGTGTAGTCATAATTGGAATCTTCTTTGTTTGGAAGAAGTTTATATAGAGAATTAGAATCTTCATTATTTATAAAATATATATTATTAGAATTCTGTTTCAAACTATAAGAGCTTAAATTTAATACTTTCTTTATCTGAGAATTATTTATGTCTAAAGAGTATATATAATTGTTGTCATTAGAATTTGAGAATAATATTTGATCATCATATATTACAAAGCTTTCTACAGGAACATTTGTTATATTAAAATTAGAACTTCCATCAGTTTTTAAGCAATACAATTTAGAATTGTCAGTAGAGTTTATATAAAATATAGAATCATTATTCAATATAAAACTTTTAATTGATGAGTTAGATAATAAATAAGTTTTATTATCTTTAATATTTTGATAATAAAGTTTATTATCAATAGAATTTATATAGTATAATCTTTCACTTGCATATATAACTCCTCTAGGAAAATGTGAGTTTAATTTGTTTATTTCTTTTTTTTCATAATTAAGTCTATAAAATCCTTTTTCAGGAGAGTTAGAGGAAAAATAGATATAATTATCATCTGTAGCTAAAGAAACTAAATTAAAGTCGAAACTATCAATAATTAAATTGCTTTCAATGATACCAGATGTATTAGGTGAAGTAACTACTGAAAGTTTATTGTTGTTATTGATGTCAGGAAAAAATAATAAGTTTCCTAAAGAAACATATTTGTTTACAGAAAGGGTTTTTCCTAAAAGAATTATTTTTTTACTATTATTTATATTTTCTTTATAAGAAGTTGTTATTTTAGTTTCGCTTTTTTGTTGAGATTCATCACTATTATTATCACTAGAACAACTAACGAGTATAAAGTTTAAGCTGATAATAAGAATGGATAGTTTTTTGATCATATAAATCCTCCTAAAATTTATCATTAGAACCATAATAATATATTAAATTAAAATATATATTAAGTAAAATAAAATTAAGAAAATAAAGAAAACTATTATTGAATATATATAAATTAATAGTGAATATAGACAAAATAACGTTAACTTTACCTGGCGTATCAATATATAAAAAATAGAGAAAAATATAGAAAAATAAAGTATTATTAATATAATATAGATTAATAATATATTTTGTGAAGAGGATATATAAAAATCATGATAATATAAATAACGTCGTCGGAAACGACACAAGATAACAAACAAAAAAACATCGAAAAAAATCAACAAAAAAATGTTGACAATAAAAAGATGAAATGTTATCATAAAAAAGCAGTCGATAAGACTTAGATCTTTGAAAATTGAACAGAATATAAGTTAAGTATAAAATAAACCAGCAATTCTTTTAAGTCTTAAATTTAAGACTCAAGGTAATTTGAGCAACAGATTAAACTTTTTATTGAGAGT
>NZ_JACSQZ010000126.1 GCF_014836325.1 Clostridium gallinarum | reverse complement strand
TATAGACCAGTTATAAAAAGTCAATACTTTTTTAAAAAATTCTTTTATTAAATAAGGGTATACTTAAGAAACCATATATTCTTGACGAAATATGGACAAATAGTATTGATTCAATATTTGTTAAATAACGGGCTTTAATATATTTTGTTTATATAGTTTTTCATGTACTTCCGGTAATCGTAATTCAAAGGGCTCTTGCTCACGTAATATAGCAAAAAAATGATTTATAAGCTTGTGCATTACAGCGCATATAGCAACTTTTTTAGGTTTTCTTAAGCAGAGTTTTTTATAGTATTCTAATAATATAGGGTTTGCAGGATCACCATTCCTTCTTGTTTTTATAGAAGCTATTGCTAAGTTAAAAAGTATTTTTCTAGCAAAGCTAGAGCCACGTTTACTAAGCTTATTGTGAGTACTAGTAAAGTCACCTGATTGGGATACTGATGAATCAAGACCTACAAATGCTACTATTTTTTTGGGATTTTTGAAATTATTTATATCACCAATTTCCGATAGAAATGATACAGCGCTAATAAACCCTACTTCAGGGTGAGTGCATAGTAAACCAACATTTCTTTCCAATTTAGGAATCTGTTTGTGTAGCTTAATTATAGATTGTGTTAATTCTTCACATGCGTTGGAGAGTGTTTTAATTATATTTATCCAAGTTATGATTTCTACACTTAGAGACGTTAATGTAATATTCATTTCTTTAGCTTCATTAGCAGCTTCTAATATTTGATTATATTTCTTTTCGGCCCATTCGATAGAATGGCTAATTGTAGAAGTCATGGTTTGTATAATTTGTGTCTTAGAGGCCTTTAAAAATGAATCATAAGTAGGGTACTTTAAAAGTAATGACATAGGGATTTCACTATAAGGATCACTGAATATTGTATGAAATTTAGGAAATACTATATTTAATGATGAAGTTAATTTCTTTTTATAGTCAGATCTTTGACTAACTAATGAAGAATATTCTCTGCATAGTTTTTTTAATACAAAGAAATTTTCATCATAGGAAGAATCAGCTACAAAAGTTGGGGATTGAGATAATTGTGCAATCCTCAACGAATCAACTTTATCTGTTTTTACCTTTCGAATACTTTGCTTTGCAAAGTTCTTAGTTTTAATTGGATTAATTACATAACAATTAAATCCACATTTTGAAAAATAGTTATAAAGCAGTATGTGGTACAATCCTGTTGATTCCATGAATATATTAGGTTTTACACAAAATTTATAATTTATATCATCTAATATCTTATGAAGTTTCTTAAATCCAGCTAGATTGTTTGTTATAGTAAGTTTTTTACCATAAGCTTCGCCACCGGGTTTCAAGATTGAAATTACAGAGGTTTTAGATGAAATATCAATACCAACAACAAAAGTAAAAGTAAACTTATTCATAATCAATTCTCCTTAGTTTTGAATATAGTTCCCATTATAAATCAATAAATTATATCCTCGTTTGTTACTCAAGTAATTCTACAATATGTAGAAACCTAACCAGTTACTCATAAATATTATTGAATGGGATAACAGTCTATACAACGGGTACGCGTAAGCTCCCAGGAAAGTAACGTCAATACCATATTCAAATATTAAATTTCACTGATTAGAGTTTACTTATAAAAGTAATAATATTCGTATTAGCTTTTATAATTTTATTATACGAGGAAAGTATAAAA
>NZ_JACSQZ010000125.1 GCF_014836325.1 Clostridium gallinarum | reverse complement strand
GTGTTAAAGTATCATAGCAAGGTGACTTGGAGCTTGCGACGGAACCTGGATATGATACTTTAACACTTTTTTTATTATTTAATTTATGTAAAAATGTGAATAATAAAAGAACATTTTGTCTTATTTTGCTAAAGTTTTACTGAGTAGGAACGAAATAGTATATGGGGTTATAAAATTATAAAAAAGGAGATATGTAATAATGAAGAAAGCATTAACTAAAATTTGCATGGTTCTATTAGCAAGTACGGTATTAATTACAAATGTATGGACAACTAGTGCTTATGCAAAAAACAAAGATGAAGAAACTACTAGTATAACTGTAAGTAATGATGAAGTAGCTAAAATTGCACAAGAAGCATATATCTATGGTGTTGCACTTGTTGAGATGGAAAGATCTAAAAATCAAATGACACATCCTCAATATGATGGAGATACAGAATGGGCTACACTTGGAGAATTCTATCATGTTCGTAATTTTGCTGACCCATCAACTACTAGATTAAGAGCACCAAATATAGATGTTCTTTATTCAGGCGCTTGGGTTAATTTAAAGGATCAACCAGTAGTGGTTTATGTTCCAGATATGGGAGATAGATATTATTCAATTCAAGTAAATGATATGTATAGCAATATTTCAGGTTATATTGGAACTAGGGCTACTGGAAATAAAGAAGGAGTATATGCAATAGTTGGACCTGAATGGGATGGAGAAGTTTTGGACAATGTAGATGGAGTTATAAGAGTTAACACAAACTATACATGGTTATTCCCAAGAACTTTTGCTAAAGATACAGAGGATTTAGCTGTAGTATATGAGCTACAAGATAAATATAGAATAGCCCCTTTAGATAAGTATGAAAATAAAGGAATGAAAGCATTTAAGAAGACATATCCACAAAAGGATAAAGGAATGCAGTTAGAAGAAGATCCATATGGGAAAATAGAATACTTTGAAGTGTTAAATGATATTTTAAAAGATATCGGAATGCCAGATTCAGAATCAGCTTTAATGACAAGATTTGATTCTATTGGAGTTGGACCTAATTCTGAATTTAATGTAGGTACACTTTCACCAGAATTGAAAACAATATTTACTAATGTGGCTGTACAAACAGAACAATTAATAACATATGTTTTAAATGGACCAAGAGAAACCGTTGATGGTTGGGGTGGATCTAAAGACGTAGGTCTATTTGGGGATAATTATTTCTTACGTACTTTATGTGCAAGAGGTGGAATTGGAGGAAATACAGCTGA
This sequence comes from Clostridium gallinarum, assembly GCF_014836325.1. GTDB lineage: Bacteria > Bacillota > Clostridia > Clostridiales > Clostridiaceae > Clostridium > Clostridium gallinarum. The sequence goes on along the minus strand of NZ_JACSQZ010000125.1, from coordinate 481 downwards.
AGAAGCATATTATCCAACTTCATACTTTGATAGTAATAATGAGAGATATTATGGATCTAATGATTATACTTTAACTTTTCCAGCTGGAAGTATTCCACCAGTTAATGCGTTTTGGTCATTAACTATATATGATTCAGAAACACAATGTTTAGTAGAAAATCCAATAAATAAATATGCAATTAGAGATGTTGATAATGATCTTAAATATAATGAAGATGGATCATTAACTTTATATATACAAAGTGAAGCACCAGAGGGATTAGAAGGAAACTGGTTACCATCACCTAAAGATAAGGATTTCCATATTATTTTTAGAGCATATATGCCAGGTCAAGAATGGTTCACAGGAGAATATTCATTACCAGGAGTACAAAAAGTTAAATAAAATAATATAAAGTGATTTTAAGGGGCTGTCGCACTAAAGAATTAGTGCACAGCTCCTTTTTTGCAAAAAAATAAATCCCAAACTTTAAAAGTTTAG
>NZ_JACSQZ010000124.1 GCF_014836325.1 Clostridium gallinarum | reverse complement strand
GCTGTCGCATTAGCGGATAAAAAATTCGCTAGCGAAGCTCCTTTCTTTTCATTTACAATGGATTGATTGTATATTCTTAATTAGAATTAGATTTTTTTAAAAATAGACGCACTTAAATAAACCTCGATAAAAAAGGCTTTTTAAAATTAACTTATGCACTTTTCTTTAACTCAAATAAATGCTTGCCAGTTCGGTTAGATTGTATTTTATTATGTAATTTATTTACATTGTATGCCATCGCAAGTAATATACTTTCTGATAATACATTTTTTTGTCCACGACACATAAATCTTCTAAAATTCATATCTTGTTTTATTACCGCGAAAGATCCTTCGGCTTGAATACTTCTATTCATTCTAAGTAAAGTCCCTTCATCTGTGATAATTCTTTCTAGAGTTTCTTTTCTTTGTCTATTAAATTTTTTTGAAGTCTCAAATTTTTTAGTTCTTTCTTCTAATGGTATTTTGGAATTATTTCCTTTAATACATTTACTTTTATAAAGACAATTACTACAATCATCACATACATAGATTGTTTTTTCACTCTCATAACCGGTTTTTGATTTTCTTAATTTAGAATTAGTTGCTTTTAATTTTCTACCGTTTTTACATACAAACAAATCATTTTTTAAATCATAAGCCATATTTTCTATTTTACTAATATCATTTTTATGTTTTCTTTTTTTAGATATTTCATAATTTGCAGGTTTTATGAAAGCTATTTGATTATTCTCTTCTATAAAAGAGTAATTTTCTTCACTTTCGTATCCGGCATCAGCAACTACTTTTAAATATTTAAAACTTAAATTTTCTTCCATACTATTTAAAAATGGTATTAATGTAGTTGTATCTGTTGGCTGATGTCCTACAGTAAGCCAAGTTATATATTCAGCATCTACACCATGCTGTACATTATAAGCTGGTTTAAGTTGTCCATTTTTCATAGAATCTTCTTTCATTCTCATAAATGTAGCATCAGTATCAGTTTTTGAATAACTATTTCTATCTCCGCAAGTGTATACTTTTTTAGTGTATTCTTTAAGTTTAGAAAGATATTCTTCTAGACTTTCTATAGATTTTTGTAAACTAGTTTTTCTTTTACCACATCCGTGGACGAAAGTTATTCCTTCAGCCTTTTTTATCTCATAAAGCTTTTTCCTAAGCTTCTTTACGTGTTTAATTTGAACTTTATCCTTATAAATTATTTTTATTCCATAAAGACTTTCACATTCTTTTACAAGGTCGGCAATTTTAATTAATAACTTTGCCATATTTTTTGTAACAGCTTTTTTCCATACAAAAGTATATTTATTAGAGGAAGCTTCTATTTTTGTTCCATCAATAAAAATTGTCTTTCCTGATATTTCTCCAATCTCATAAAGGAAATTACTCATTTGTGCTAAAAATTTTTGAGAACATTGGGCAAAGTGTAAGCTTCTAAATCTTGCAAAAGTCGAATGATCCGGAGCGGATGCCCCTTCTAATAAAAATCTGAAATTTATATCTCTATGACATGATTTTTCTATATCTCTTGTTGAATAAATTCCATTCATGTAGGCATATAGCATAATTTTCAGCATCTTCGTTGGCGATACTTGATTTTCTCTTATTCTAAAATAAGTAGAATATAGCTCAGTTAAATCCATCTCCTCCACAAACTGGCTTAGTAGTCGCACAGAGTCATTCTCTGGAATTATGCAATCTATATTAAAAGGAAGTTTTAGTTGATAAACCTTCTGATTTAAAGTATAATTCTTTTGTAAAATATTTTGGTTTTGCATAAAAAATATTTTATCATAAATCCTAAACTTTTAAAGTTTGGGATTTATTTTTTTGCAAAAAAGGAGCTGTGCACTAATTCTTTAGTGCGACAGCCCC
>NZ_JACSQZ010000123.1 GCF_014836325.1 Clostridium gallinarum | reverse complement strand
TATAATTGTAGAGTAAAGCGGAGGATTTGATTTTCTCTCCTCCTCTGCCTTCTCATCAATCCGTACGTGAAGTTCTCCTTCATACGGCTTTCCTGTATTTTTCGTCTAAAGGCATTACGTCTAGCAACATAGATATTTTAATCCCATATTCCTTATTAATTTGACAGTATTTATATAATCTTCTCTTTTTCTTCGCTTTCGCTTTACGTTATACCAGATTACAAATCTAAATACTATGTACTTATCAATTTGGACTAATTTATGATATGGAGTTTTATTATAATAATTTTTCCAACCAATTATTTTAAGATTTAATTCTTTAATCTTATCTTTAATATTCTGATTCATAGTATTTCTAGCTAAACAAGCATTTACTCTCTTCTTTATTTTACATTTCACCTTATTACTTAGGTATTGTATTAATACATGATACTCTCTACCATCTATGGTTTTAGATTTTACTTTCCGATTTGTATATCCTAGGAAGTCGAAACTCTCTTTGTCTTTCCACAATGATATTACTTTTGTTTTATCTTTGCTTAATGTTAGTTCAAGCTTTGCCATTATATACAGTATTCCTTTATAAGCTATCTTTGCATCTTCGTATTTCTTACATATTATTACAAAGTCATCTGCATATCGTATTAACTTACCATATTTACTAAGACTTCTCTTTCATATATAATCCATATAGTTTAAATATATATTGGCCAGTAACGGGGATATAACTCCACCTTGAGGACTACCAACATCCGTTAGCGATAGCTCCCCATCCTTCATTACTCCGGATTTTAACCATTTTCTGATTAACTTTATAATTCTTTTATCACTTATTCTTAATTGAATTAATTTAATTAACTTATCGTGATTTATGTTATCAAAGTATCCTTTAATATCGGCATCTATTACCCAATTTCCTTTATTGTTGCATGCTTTTCTAATTGACTCTAGCGCTTGATGTGCATTTCTCTTCGGTCTGAATCCGTAGGATTCGTCGTAGAAATCTGCTTCAAATATTGGTTCTATTACAATTTTAGTAGCAGCTTGAATAACTCTATCCTTTATTATCGGAATACCTAATGGTCTAATTTTTCCATTATCTTTAGCTATTTCAACTCTTTTTACAGGTGTTGGATTATATGTTCCTTTTAATAAATCCTCTTTTATTTCTTCTAAGAATTTGTCAACTCCATATTTTTCTATTTGTTCTAGAGATACTTTATCTACTCCTGCACTTCCACCATTTGTTTTAACTTGTTTCCATGCTCTCTGTAGTATGTCTTCTCTATATACTTTGTCATATAGGATATGAAACCTTCTATTATTACTTTTCTTAGCCGATAGATATAGTTTTCTTTGAAGTTCTTGAACTTTATCTATTGTGTAGTTAGTCTTTTGGACATTCACTCGCTCTTACCTCCTTTGATAACTCTATATTACAGTAGGGACCCTTCTCTAATGTAGGTTATGTTGTCCTACATATCATCGATACTATGCTCCCCTCCGACTCCCTTCCGATAGTCTACAATTTCACCTTTAGGCTTATATGTTTCCTCTTTACCTTTCGGTATCGGTTAGGGTCTCCCCAGTTCCATAATTTACTTTCAATACATACCGCTCTCCATATACCGAGGGATTCATCAGTGTTGCTATCCAAGTTCTTCACACCTTCCATGGACTTCGTCATTTAGGAAGTGACTCGTCTTCCCTTTTCTCCAATCTCTTGGTTTTCTAACAGTACTGCAAGATTCACTTTATGTTACGGTCTGCATCTTTGCTAGCACCACTTAGGCACATTTTCGGGACGCTTTATGCAAAACATCTCTATTTTACATAGTCCTATAGCTAAAAAGCTTCTTGGTAATTACTTTTACTGAACTTTCATCAGTTAGCAAATTACAGCTTTGCTGGGCACGCTCCTAAA
>NZ_JACSQZ010000122.1 GCF_014836325.1 Clostridium gallinarum | reverse complement strand
TTATTATACTCCTTCCAGTATATTTAGTACTTTTAGTTAACGTAATAATTATACGTACACAAAACTTATATGTCAATTAAGTGAGTTATTATATAAATTTTAAACTTATATATATTATAATATAATAATGAAAATAATATTAAGGTAATATTAAGGAAAATTTAATTGAATTAAAATTTTAAATTCCATATAATACTAAGTGTACTATGTTACATAATGCACTTAGTATTTTTTTATATTCTTAGGAGGTAAAGATATGAAGAAATCACTTTTTTTAGCTATTGCTGGAGTTTTATTAGCTTTTTCTATGGTTTCAGCTTTAGGTAATAGAGAAAAGATATATGAGAAAAGGGAAAACTTTGATACTCCAGAAAAAGCAATAGCTAAATTTATTGGGTATATAAATAAATATGATTATATAAAGAATGATAATGGTTATTATACTATTCCTTCTAGGGATTTCTTAGAAAGTATATCTAAAAGATATAGATTATATTGTGGAGAAGAGGGTTGGAATAGAACTATTTATGAGACAGTACCAATTTTATTTAGTTATGATCTTGAAGAAGTAGAATATAATTCATTAATTAATATTAAAGAAAAATATGAGGATTCTTTTAAGAAAATATCTAATTATAGTAGAGATGAAAATCCAAGAGTGTTTAAATTAGTTGGATATGGAAGTTATAATGATCCAGAAAAAAGTGAAATAAGAGAAGATGGGACAATAGAGAATATAAATGATGTTAATGAAATACCTGTTATTATTTATCTAATTGTAGTTGACGAAGGAGAAGGATATGTAATTGATTTTTATAATTTTTCATATCAATAATTAGAAAAATTCAATGGTGTATTTAAGAATATTTTTAAATTAAAATATTGATAGTATTTAAAGGTTATAAAAGTATTTCCTGGGAAAAGGAGGGGATAATGTGCTAGAATTAAAAGATTTCTCTTTAGAATATGGAGAAAATAAAATTTTGGAAAACATAAACTTTTCTTTAGAAAAAGGAAAGGTATTAGGAATAGTTGGCCCTAGTGGAGTTGGTAAAACTTCTTTAATTAAAGGTATTGTTGGTATTTATAAAGGAACTTCGGGAAAAATCTTATATAATGGAGAAGAAGTTTATGATAATTCTAAGATAAAAGAAAAAATAGCTTATGTTCCAGATGAGCATAATAGTTTTTATTTAATAACCTTAAGAGAAATAATTAAATTTTATAAATCTATATATAATAAATTTGATGAAAAAAAGTTTTATAAAATAAATAAGATATTTAAAATACCATTAAATAAGAGATTTCTTCAGTTATCGAAGGGAATGAAAATGAGGGTTAATTTAATGGTTGCATTTTCATTAAATGCAGAATTATTAATATTAGATGAGCCTACTTCTGGCTTAGATCCAATTTTAAAAGAAAAAGTGCTTAAAATGATTGTAGAAGAAGTAGCAAATGGAGATAAATCTGTCATAGTTAGCTCTCACAATTTGATGGAGCTTGAAAGAATTTGTAACGATGTTTTAATTCTTAATGAAGGGAAAATAGAATATTATAATTCTTTAGAAAATATAAAACGTAATGTTAAGAAAATACAAGTAGCTTTTGATATGCCTGTATATATTGAAGATTTAAGTTTTGAAGGTATATTTAATATAAATCAAGTGGGAAGAGTATTTACTATTGTAATAGAAAATAATGATGATAGTTTTAAAGAACATATAAATAAATTTAAGCCTTTATTTATTGAAGAGATAGATTTAAGTTTAGAAGAGGTATTTATAAATAGAATAGAGGGGAAGGTAATTGATGAAGAAATATTTTAATAAAAGTTTATTTTATCAAGGTGATGCTAGTATTTTTCTTCCCTTATGTTTAGTTTATATAGGGATTTTTATATTTCTATTAATAGATATTAATAATTATTTTTATTATGATATAAAAATGTATCTTTACAATCAAATTAATCAAAATCTTATAGTTTCTTTTGAAAAT
>NZ_JACSQZ010000121.1 GCF_014836325.1 Clostridium gallinarum | reverse complement strand
ATACTATATATAATATTAAGTAATATTTTTTTATTATCATTTAATAGATCATATTTTATTAAAGTAAAACTTATTTTTTACTTATTATCTAAAATACGACAAATTTAATTGTTTTTTATATTAATTTTATTGACAATTCTTAATAAATGTATATATAATCATACTAGACGTGTTACTGTTTAATCAGGCATAAGTCCAATTGATAAATAGGACTTATGCCTTTTATTTTTAGTTAACACTTATGCTTATGTATTTATTATATAAATTTAATAAATACTATAATATATTGCATTTGATTAAATTTTCAATAGAAAGGATGTGAATTCCTGTTTATACAGGAAATACTATGTTTAATTTTTTCAAAAATTTATTCAACTCAAATTCTAAAAAAGAAGAAGTTGTTAACACACCAGTTAACCCAAATGCACTTCTTGCACCAATTTCAGGTAAAGCTATTCCTTTATCAGAAGTTCCAGATCCAGTTTTTTCTGAAAAGTTAGCTGGCGATGGAATGGCTATTTTAATTGAAGGAGATACTGTAGTTGCTCCTGCTGATGGAGAAGTGACTTTAGTATTCAAAACAAAGCATGCTATTGCTATGACTTTAGATAATGGATTAGAGTTACTTATTCACGTAGGTTTAGATACTGTTTCTCTTGAAGGAGAAGGTTTTGAACAACTAATTGAGCAAGGAACAAGAGTAAAAGCTGGTACTCCTTTATTAAAAGTAAATAAAGATGTTATATTAAGTAAGGGATTATCATTAGCTACTCCTGTTTTAATAACTAACGTTGATGCTGCTAAATCTATAACTCCAGTTGAAAGTGGAGAAGTGGTTGCAGGCGAAACTGTTGTAGTTAAATTTGAAGTATAATAAAATTACTTAAAATAAAAAAACAGCCATATTCCGGCTGTTTTTTATTTTTTTCAATTATATATTATCTATCCAATATCTTATAAAATGTAATATGATCTCTCCAAGCTCCATTTATGAATAGATATTTTTCATTTACACCAATTTCTTTAAAACCACACTTTAATAAAACCGATTTTGATTTAATATTATCAGTTAAAACTGATGCTTCTAATCTATGAAGCTCAAGTTCCTCTTCTGCATATTTTAAAACGACTTTTAAAGCTTCTTGCATATATCCTTTCCCTTGGTATTCCTCATCAATAGAATATCCTACAATTCCACTTTTAAAAACTCCATAAACTATATTTGATATCTTTATTTTTCCAATCAATTTATCAGCCTTATAAATTCCTAAATCAATACCCGTTCCACTCATAAGATTTTTATAACTTTCAATTATTAATTCCTTTTGAGCTTCATAAGTATAAAAACTATTATCACGAGTAGGTTCATAATCTTTTAAGTGCTCTTTATTTCTCTTATAATAATCCAATAACTCCTCTGTACAATCAGGAGTAAAACTTTTTAAAATTAAATTTTTGCTTTTTAATTTCACAATATAATTTCTTTGTTTACTATTAAATTCAAATCTATTAATACCAAAACTAAGTTCATCTAAGAATACTCCATTTAAGAAAATATTTTCAGTAAATATCCCTTCTAAGGTAAATCCTAAATCTAAAAATACCTTATAATTAATATTCTCATCTACTAAAATATTAACTTTATATATTGTACTATCCTTAAATACTGCTCTTAATATATTTATTACTGTTTCTCTTAATAAATTCTGCTTATTCTCTTTAAAAAATTTTAATTTTAAATTACACTTTTTATTTTTCTTATCTAGTTCAACTATAGTAAACCTACCAATAAAGATATTATCTTTATCCTTAATTATATATTCATTAAGACTTCCTTTAACAAGCTCTATAATTACTTCTTTAATTTCACTCATAATATAATCTCCTAAATTGAATGTGTTTACTATCATTTATATTATACCGATAAAACTAGTATTTACACAATATCTTATCATCACTAATTAATGAATTCCTAAAAGATTATATCCTTCATTAATTAACACTTATCTTCATATATTTTAATATTACTAATAGTTTAGGAGATCTTATGCTACTTTTAAAATTTTTAAAAAAGAGAAAAAAGTTTATAAAATTTATTAAGTTTTTATTTTTAATCTTATTACTTATCATTATTATTTCTACAATTAATTTAGACTCTAAAAAACCTTCTAAAGATTCTAAAG
>NZ_JACSQZ010000120.1 GCF_014836325.1 Clostridium gallinarum | reverse complement strand
TTTCTATATTATTAATTATATCTTGTAAATATACTTATAAGAATAAAATGAAAGATTACGTAAAAGTAGATTTACTTAATTTAAATATAATACTTACTACTATTGATTATGTAATAAAAATTTTAGCTACTAAATTTTTTATTTATAATATAGATAAATTTTCAGATTTAATTATGCAAATAGTTTTTATATCAACGTTAATAGCTATAATAGTAAATATAACAAAGGAAAATTATAATTTTATTTTTAAAGAAACTATAGATACCAATAAACATTTAGAGTATATTAATAGAGAAATAATTAAAAATAACTATAAATTGGAAGAGGCATTTCAAGAGTTAAAAGATAAGCAAAGTTTATATAAAGAATTTTTAGAAAAATTACCCAATCCTATAGTGATAATAAACGATAAATCGAGAATCATTTATTGCAATCCCCAATTTCTAAATGAAATTAAAGTGAAAAATTTGAGACAAGTTGTAAATAAAAAAATAGATAATTATATTGATTTTAAATATAATTTAAAGAAACTTACAAAAGATTATAAAAATTTACCTAAAACATCAAACATTAAAATTAATAATAAGAAAATGGAAGCAAGATTATTTGATTTGGATAATGAAGAATTAGAGTATATTATATTATTTAAAGATTTAACAGAAGAAATTAAATTATCAGAAATAAAAGAAGAATTTGAAAATATAAAAGTTAGAGAAGAAATAAAAAAGAACTTTTTATCGAATATATCACATGATTTAAAAATACCTGTTAATGTCATTTATTCTGCTATTCAATTAGAGAAAATATTGATAGATAATAATGATATAGAAAAAATAAAAATGTATAACGAAATTAGTAAACAGAATTGTTTTATATTAACGAAGTTTACTAATAATTTAATTGATATAAGTAAAATAGATTCTGAAAATTTAGAAGTTAATTTTATATTGGGAAATATTGTTAAATTTGTGGAGGATTATATATATTCATTATCTCCTTATATAAATAATAGTGGGTTAGAAATTAGCTTTGATACAGATGAAGAGGAAATATATATTTATTTTGATAAAGAGATGATGCAAAGGGTTATATTAAATTTGATATCAAATTCAATTAAGTTCACTAAAGTTAAAGGAATGATTTCTATTTATATAAAAAATTATGAAGACTATGTAGAAATAGAAATAAGTGATAATGGAATTGGCATGAGTAAAGAATTTATTAATAAAGCTTTTATAAAATATGAGATGGAGGATAGAGGGAAAAATAGTAATTCAACAGGCTTTGGAGTTGGTTTATTTGTTGTGTACAATTTAATAAAGGCTCAAAGTGGATCCATTGATATTAGTAGCAAGGTAGGACAAGGTACTACTTTTATTATAAAGTTAAATAAGTAAAGGGTGTATGAGTAGTAAATGGTTGAAGAGAGGATAAGATATAAGAACGGTCGATTAATGACTAGTATGTTTTTACCATTAATTTTGATTATCACTAATATGGAATTATTTTTCCATATGACAAATGAATATATTTTTTTGAATAGAGTTTTATGTTTATGTATATCAGGTTTGATTTTTATAATGTGTGTTGTGAAAGTTAAAAATAGAGATTTAGGAATATTAAAATATTTAGGAGTAGGATGTTTTTTTATAGGATTAATAAGATTTTGGGATGTAGAAATATCTCATATCAATATTAATGCAAAAGTTAATACTATGTCTATTGAAATTATAATCTATTTAGAAATTTTTAATATAATTTCAAGTATTATTCTATACTATAAAAATGCTAAGGTATATATTCAATGGCTGATTCTATTTTTTACAACAATAACTTTATATTTAATATTTAATATAAAAAGTCAAGGATTCAAATTACTAGGTTTAATTGTTTTAAGTAAGAGTGGATTAATTATAAATCAAATTATAATGGTTGGATTATTTATATTTATTTTGTTTTTGTTTAATAAACTTAAAATCGAAAAGAAATATAAATGGATTATTTGGGTAAGTTTCTGGATATTAATAAGCAATATATTTTTATTTATATCTATCATATTAAATAAAAATTTGAGTTCATTTATATGGATTAGCAAATTAGGAGCGTATTTTATATTCTATAATAAAGTTGAGGAAGAATTACTAAATAATGCATATTCAAGTGCTTATGAAAGTTTAAATAGAACAAAAGAGATTAAAAGAAAGCTTAATAAAAATCTAATAAAGAGAGAAAAGGAATTAAAGGAATTAAATTTATTATTAGAGAGAAGTGAAAAAAAATATTTTGATTTTATAAAAGCTTTTTCTAATGGCATATTATTATTTGAAAATAATAAATTAATATATTCAAATTAT
>NZ_JACSQZ010000011.1 GCF_014836325.1 Clostridium gallinarum | reverse complement strand
GAGAACTTCACGTACGGATTGATGAGAAGGCAGAGGAGGAGAGAAAATCAAATCCTCCGCTTTACTCTACAATTATATCTATGGATAAGTTGAGGATAATTTTATGAGAGCAATAAAGTTCGTAGTGTAAGAATTAGAGTTTTTATAATCTCCTTCCTTCAGTTTGTAAAGAGATAAACATTGTATGACGGTGACTTGGAGCGCATGCGACGGAGCAAGGAATACAATGTTTATTTCTTTTTTTATTTATATAAAAAGGAATAAATTGTATAATATAATAAGTTAATATTTAATAGTTTTGTTAACAACTTGGAAATGACTTGTTAAAGCATATTAATATTTGTATTTTATAATGTAAATTAATAAAGATGTAGGAGAATATAATGAGAGAAAATATATTAATTATAGAGGATGATAGAGATATAAGTGAGATATTAAGATTTTCTTTAATGAAAGAAGGCTATAAGGTAAAAGTAAATCCAAATGGATTAGAAGCAGAGGATGAAATAAAAAACTTTAATCCGGATTTAATATTACTAGACATAATGTTAAATGATACCGATGGTTTTAGTGTTTGTAGAAAAGTTTCAAAGTATAAAATTCCTATAATTATGCTTACTGCTAGAGTAGATATTATGGATAAAATATTAGGCTTAGAACTTGGAGCAGATGATTATATTACAAAGCCTTTTGATATAAGAGAAGTAATAACTAGAATAAGGGTAGCACTTAGGCTTAGAGAAGAAATTAAAAAAGTAATTCCTAATAAAGAAGAAAAGGATATCATGATAGATAATATAAAAATTAATGAAGAGTGTAGAATGGTGACTATTTCAAATAAAGAAATTCAGCTAAAGCCAAGAGAATTTGAATTACTACTATTTTTATCTAAAAATAAGAATAAAGTTTATTCTAGAAATCAATTATTAGATTTAGTTTGGGGATATGATTATTTGGGAGATACAAGAACAGTAGATGTTCATATAACTAGATTAAGGCAAAAGCTTGGAAGGGAATTAAATATAGAAACTGTTTTTGGAGTTGGCTATATATTAAAGGTAAAGGATGGTAACAATTAGAAAGAAATATGGATTAGTATTATTATTAATATTTTTAGCATCTACAATATTTTTCAATTTACTTATGGATAATTTTTTTAAAAAGGAATTTAAAAAGCTTATTAAAAATGATATGGAGAATATTTACCATGTTTCCTCTAAAAACTTAGAAGACTATATGACGTTAAATAGTATAGAAAAAAGTAGTATAAATATAAAAAGCTTTGATAATAAAATGATAAGATTTTTAGCTGAAAGAATAAATACTCAAGGAGTATTCTATGACCTTAATGGAGAAGTTATTTCAACAGGTACAAGCAATGAAAATATTATAGATTTGAATATTATAAAAGATTTACCAGCATCTTTTGATGAGGTAAAGAATAATAAAACTATCCTTGATATAGAAAGTAAAAATGGAAGTATGTTAGGTAAATTAAGTATTCCTATTTATAGAAATTATAGTGAGCAAATAGGTACATTGGTTTTAATTAAGGATTATAGTGAAGAGTATATAAGAAATACAAGTATAAAAAAGTTAGTTAATAGTATAGTTTTATTATTATTTTTAGCTATCTTTATTTCAATTTATTTTATATTATCCCAAATTATAAAACCAATTATATTTTTAAAAGATAAGCTTTCAGAAATATCAATAGGTACTTATCCAGAAAAAATAGAAAATAAATCTAATGATGAAATTGGAGTACTTATAGATAGCTTTAACAATATGAGTGAGAGATTAAAAATTAAAGATGAGCAAGAAAAAAATATATTTAGAAATATTACTCATGAATTAAAAACACCTTTAACTAATATTTCTGGTTATGCACAGATTTTAAGAAGTGATGATTTTAATGATGAAGAATTTAAAAGAAGTGCTTTAGATAGAATAATTTCAGAAAGTAATAGAATGCATGAAATGGTAGTATCATTACTTAATATATCAAAACAAAGTAGTGATTTAAAAGAATATTCTTTTGAAGAAGTTAACATTAAAAATATTATAGAAGAGTTATTAATTATAAAGTATCCCAAAATAATTAAAAGAAAATTAAAAGTAATAAGTAACATAGGGAAAGAAACCATAAAAGGAAATAAACAGTACTTAACTATTTTATTTAGTAATTTAATAGATAATGGAATTAAATATTCTTATGAAAATACTAATATAACTTTAGAATCAAAAGAATATAATGAGACTTTTGAGTTTTCAATATTAACTAAAGGAAGAAGAATTCCTGTGGAATTCAAAGATAAGATATTTGATCCATTTATAAAAATAGAAGAAAAAGGATTTTCCTCTAAGGATTCTAATGGACTTGGACTTTATATATGTAAAAACATAGTTTTAGGGCATAGAGGTAAGATAGAAGTGTTATTAAATAATGATGAGACAAAATTTATAGTAAACATCCCAAAAGATTAACATCTTAGCAATAACTTATTATTATTTTGAAAATAAGAGTTTATTAAAATAAAGATGAGATGAAAGGGGATAGATAATATATGAAGATTAAAAAAATATTTATAGGATTACTAATTATTACTTCATGCACTTCAGTAGGATGTTCAAACAATATATCAAAGGAAGATAAGATTATAGAAAGCATAGTTATTGATGGGGATACAAGGATAACAGCTAATGCAAATAGTAATTTTAATGTTACAAAGATATTAAAAACTGAAAATCTTAGCGGAAATAAAAATGGAGCAAGAATAAGAAAAGATGGAAAGTTAGTGGAGATAAATTATAATTCTGATTATGGAGATGGAGAAGGCACAATTTATCAATCACAATTTCCAAAGTTATATATTAATAGTATAGATATAGGTACTATCACAGATAAAATAGAAAATGATAGAAATATAGTTCAGTGGGAAAAGAAAGAAATAACAGGTCAGTTACTTGTAGAATATATGGGGGATATAGAAAACTTTAAAGTTTTAAAAGATAATAAGGTTTATATGCTAGATAATAATTATAACTTTAAAGAAATAACTGCATATAAAGAATTACTAGATAAGACTAATGGCGATATAACTAGATTTGAAGGAAGTTATGATAAAAACTTAGATATTTATTATTTAGATAATAGTAGTAATAAATTAGGAATAGTTGATACATTAAATGATAAGTATTATGAAATTAATAAGAAAAACCTGGGAAATATTGAAAATAAGAGGTTAGATATTTTAACTATAGAAGATGATAAAATTTATGTTTCTTTAACAGATACATCAAATGAAACAGCAAGTACAATAGGGTTTATCCAAAATAATAAATTAACAACATTTTTTGATGAAGAAAGTACAATAAAGGTTAAAGTTACAGGGGATGTATTATATAGTAATGGCAATATATTGTTTTCAGGATATGTAGAAGATAATTATGGAATATGGAATTATAATATAGAGTCAAAGAAGTTAGAAAAGCAAATAGAATTAAAGTACGATTATTCTTATTTTAAAATTAGCAAAGATAAAAATTTTATAGTGATCACAAATACAAATTCAAATAACAGTTTTAATATAAGCTTAGCAAGGATAGATAGTAGTTTGAAAATATCAAATATTAAAGAATTAACCAATTCAATTTTGCCAGAGATAAGTGAAGATAATTGGTTAGCTTTACAAGGATGGAGTAGTGAAGATAATAAATTTTATGTTGAATATGTTAATTCTAAAAAGATAGATGATGGTATAAAAATAGATGATATTTATTATGAAGTATATGAAGTTAAATAAAAAAATATAAAGAAAAATTATATTAAATTTAAAATTTATATAAAAATTTGCATTATTATTTGAAAATTATATAAAAAAGATGTTAAAATGGTGAAGGCTGTAATATAAGAGATTATAATGCGGTCTTTATTATTTTAAATAAAGTGAGGTTTTAAAAATGCCAGAAAACAAAAGCAAAAAAATCATGTGGTATAGTCTTGCATTAATGGCCTTTTCAGGGGTTTGGGGATTCGGTAATGTAATCAACGGATTTTCTGAATACAATGGCTTACAAGCAATAGTTGCTTGGTTAATTATTTTTGCAATTTACTTTATACCATATGCATTAATGGTTGGAGAATTAGGATCAGCATTTAAAAGTCATGGGGGCGGTGTTAGTTCTTGGGTTGGAGAAACTATAGGACCTAAATTAGCCTACTATGCAGGATGGACATACTGGATTGTTCATATGCCATATATTTCACAAAAGCCTAATAGTTTTATGATTGCAACAAGTTGGGCTATATTCCAAGATAGTAGAATCAGCAATATGAGTACATTATTACTACAATTAAGCTGTTTTGTTATCTTTGTAATAGCTATATATATTGCATCAAAGGGATTAAATCCATTAAAGAAGTTAGCTTCTTTAGCAGGAACATCTTCGTTTGTAATGTCCATGCTATTCATATTATTAATGATAGCAGCTCCAGCAATTACAGATGCTCCATTAAACCAAATAGACTGGTCTTTAAGTACATTTATTCCTAAATTTGATGCTGCATTTTTCACTAGTGTATCAATATTAGTATTTGCAGTTGGTGGTTGTGAAAAAATATCTCCATATGTAAATCAAATGAAGGATCCAGCAAAGGGTTTCTCAAAGGGAATGATTGCTTTAGCAGTTATGATTTCAGTTACAGCAATACTTGGAACAATTTCATTAGGAATGATGTTTGATTCAAATAATATTCCAAAAGACTTAATGACAAATGGTGCTTATTATGCATTCCAAAAGCTTGGGGAATACTATAATGTAGGAAATTTATTTGTTATAGCTTTTGCAATCACTAATATGATTGGACAATTTGCTGTACTTATAATTTCGATAGATGCTCCATTACGTATGTTACTTAACAGTGGAGATAGAAAATACATTCCAGAAAAATTATTTGTAACAAATAAAAATGGTGCATATGTAAATGGACATAAATTAATATTTGTTATAGTTTCTATATTAATAATAGTTCCTGCCTTTGGAATAGGAAACGTTGATGAATTAGTTAAATGGCTTGTAAAGCTAAATGCAGTTTGTATGCCATTAAGATACTTATGGGTATTTGTTGCTTATATAGCATTAAAGAAAGTAGGGGACAAGTTCCAAAGAGAATATTATTTTGTTAAGAATAAGACTCTAGGAATAATTTTTGGAGGCTGGTGTTTTGCATTTACAGCATTTGCTTGTATAGGTGGAATGTACTCAAAAGATGTATTCCAATTAATATTAAACATCGTAACTCCATTTATATTAATTGCATTAGGATTAATATTACCTTATATAGCTAAAAAAACAAATACATTTAAATAAAAAAGCGTTAAAATATCATATCCAGGTTCCGTCGCCAGCTCCAAGTCACCTTGCTATGATATTTTAACACTTTCAAACTGAAGGAAGGAAAGTATAAATAGTTAGTAATAAGTCATAACTTTTTATACTTTCATACATATAAAAAGGCTATCTTAGCAAATTATTATTTGTTGAGATAGCCTTTTATATATGTATTATAAATAGAGTATAATTTTATTGAAATAGTTTTGAGTTTAATTATGATAGAGTATAATCATAATATGTAAAGAGAAAATTCTTATTGCGATTTATTTATTAGAAAGGTTGATAGATTATGATAAAACCAATTGTAAAGGATATATTATTTTTAGGTCAAAAGTCAGAAATTGCTACTAAGGAAGATATTAATATTGTTGATGATTTAGTAGACACATTAAGAGCTAATTTAAGAGATTGTGTTGGGATGGCTGCTAATATGATAGGAGTTAAGAAGCGTATATTAGTATTTAGTGTAGGTGAAATAATAGTACCTATGATAAATCCAATTATATTAAAAAAAGAGAATAGTTACGAAACAGAAGAAAGTTGTTTATCTTTAAATGGATTTAGAAAAACAATTAGGTATGAAAAAATAGAAGTAGAATACTACGATAAAGATTTTAAGAGACATAAAGAAATATTTACTGGATTTATTGCACAAATTATTCAGCATGAGATAGATCATTTTGAAGGTATAATAATCTAAATTATAAAATTTTAGTATTAGTAAAATAATAACTTATAAATTTAGAATTATGCACAGTGAACCGTATCATAAATAAATGAGTTTTTAGTCTTAGGCATTGATATAACTTGTCTAAGGCTATTTTTATATGGGTAAATGATATAACGTTAGTAATATGAAATAATAAGTTTAGAGATTGATTTTCTTGATTTTGTTATAATAAAAAGAGCTTAAATAAATGATAATCAAATTTTTAGTATAATATAAATATTAACTTAGTTGTGTAGTTAAGTATATTTATTATTTATATTATGGAGGTATTATTTTTGATAATTGATAAATTAAATGATAAATTAAATTCTAATGATCATCAAAGTACAGCATATATTATTAGTATGTATGTAAAAAAAAATATTGATAAAATATATAAAATGACCATAGAGGATGTTGGAGCACAATGTTTTGTATCGAAAGGTCAAGTGTCAAAGTATGTTAAATCTTTAGGTTTTAACTCTTACGGAGAATTTAAAACAGCATGCTTAGAGTATTGTGATTCTCTTACAAGAAAAAAGGTTTTGTTTTCTAAAGAACTTAGTTTAATTGAAAACAGCTTCTATTTTACAAGTAGTATAGGTAAAATAATTAAATTCGTATCTGAAAATATTGATTATTCTATTCTTAATAATATTATTAAGGATATTAGTAGAAGTAAAAGAATATATATTTACGCACAGGGAGATTCTCGAGCTTTATGCAATTTAATCCAAAGTGAATTTAGCACGTTCTATAAAGAAGTGTTTATATGCGATGTTGATTTTTTAAAAGAATACACATTTAAAGGAAATGATTTACTTATTATATTAAGTGTTAATGGCCAGACGTTTTATTATAATAAAAGAATTATTAGAAGAATAGAAAGTGGCTAATATTAATATGTGGTTGATTACTTGTCAGCAGAATATTGATTTTTCTAAGAATAAATTGATTATTCCTTCAAATAATCAGATTTATAATGAATATGCCTTACGTCATATTATTGATATTATTATTTCTGAATTAAGATTGGAGCAAACAAGAAAGTTTCCGTAATGGAAACTTTTTTTACTTATCATATATAAGTATTTTATAATTA
This sequence comes from Clostridium gallinarum, assembly GCF_014836325.1. Taxonomy (GTDB): domain Bacteria; phylum Bacillota; class Clostridia; order Clostridiales; family Clostridiaceae; genus Clostridium; species Clostridium gallinarum. The sequence goes on along the minus strand of NZ_JACSQZ010000011.1, from coordinate 67,900 downwards.
TTAAAAAAACAAGGAGGATTATAAGATGGGATTTCCAAAGAACTTTTTATGGGGTGGTGCAACTGCTGCTAATCAATGTGAAGGTGGTTACAATGAAGGTGGCAGAGGGCTAGCTAATGTTGATTTAATGCCACTTGGGAAAGATCGTTATAGAGTTGGTACAGGAGAAATTAGAATGTTTGATTTCGATGAAAATTATTTTTATCCAGCACAGAAATCAATAGATATGTATCATAAATATAAAGAAGATATAGCTTTATTTGCACAAATGGGTTTTAAAACATATAGAATGTCAATTGCATGGACAAGGATTTTTCCTAATGGAGATGAAGAAAAACCTAATGAAGAAGGTTTAGCTTTTTATGAAGATATGTTTAAAGAATGTAAAAAATATGATATTGAGCCATTAGTCACAATTAATCATTTTGATTGTCCTATGTATTTAATTAAAAAATACGGTGGATGGAAAAATAGAAAAATGATAGATTTCTACGTTAAATTTGCAAAAGCTTTATTTAGTAAATATAAGGGATTAGTAAAGTATTGGTTAACATTTAATGAAATCAATATGATATTACATTTTCCTTTCGTTGCTGCTGGATTATATTTTGAAAAAGGAGAAAATAAAAAGCAAGTTATGATTACGGCAGTACATCATGAACTTATTGCTAGTGCGTTAGTAACAAAAATAGCTCATGAAATTGATCCTAATAATAAAATCGGATGTATGATGGCAGCAGGTTCATATTATCCGGAAACATGTAAGCCAGAAGATTACTGGAAATCAATTTGCGATAATAGAGAAAGTTATATGTTTATAGATGTTCAATCATGGGGATATTATCCTAACTATGCACTAAAATGGGTAGAGAAGCAAGGGGCTGTTATTCCTTTTGAAAATGGAGATAAAGAAATACTATTAAATAATACTGTTGATTTTATTAGCTTTTCATATTACTCATCTAGAGTAAGTAGTGAAAATCCAGAAAAAGCGAAACAAACGGAAAGCAATATTTTTGCATCTGTTATAAATCCTTATTTAAAAGCAAGTGACTGGGGATGGCAAATTGATCCATTAGGCTTAAGAATAACAATGAATGAGCTATATGATCGTTATAAAAAACCTCTGTTTATTGTAGAAAATGGATTAGGGGCAGCAGATAAAATAGAAAATAACGGTAAGATTATTGATGATTATCGTATTGAGTATCTTAAAGAGCATATTCAGGCTATGAAGGATGCCATTGATGAAGATGGAGTAGATGTAATGGGATATACATCATGGGGATGTATTGATTTGATTTCAAACGGCACAGGGGAAATGAAAAAAAGATATGGTTTTATTTATGTAGATAGAGATAATGAAGGAAATGGTACATTGAAGAGAATTCCTAAAAAATCATTTTATTGGTATAAAAGAGTTATTGCTACAAATGGTGAGAACTTATCTTTAGAAGGGTTGGATTTATATGAATAGAATTCTTATAATAAAGAAATTCTTAATAGTTATTTTGGGTTCATCTATTATGGGAATTGGAATAGCGCTAGCCTTATCTACTTCATTGGGTGCTGATCCATTAGCATGGGTTTGGGTAGGAACATCAAATACGTTTCATATAAGTATATTGAAATCCAATTTATTAATTGCGATGTTAATGCTTATGCCTCCTTTAATATTTGATCGTTCACAATTAGGTATAGGAACGATTATACAACCAATAATAGTGGGTATTTCTAATGAATTATGTCTTAATATATTACCTAAAAATGAATATAATATGGTTATTCTTTTATTAGGTCTTGTAATTTTAGGAATAGGTGTAGGTATTTATACCGGTGCAAATTTGGGGAAAAATAGTTACGATTCGTGTATTTTTTTATTAAATAAGAAAACAAAGATTTCTATTGGATTATTGAGAAGTGTAGGAGATATGATTTTTTGTACTATAGGGTTATTTTTAAATAGGCAATTACTTGTAGGACCAATAATAGCTATTATAATCATCGGACCAGTTATGAATCATACCCTGAAAAGATTAAATATGAAATGAGTTTAAAAAGTTAAATAACAACTCACATATTTCTATATTCTAGATTAGATGCTATGTAAGAATAGATATAAGATATTAGATGGAAAAACATCGCTTACATCTAATATGGGGAACAATACCACAAGTAAATGCCAAAAGAGATTTTAGGATTATAAATTCAATCAATATAAATGGAACACAATACTAATAAAAGAAATAAATATATATGTTTCTTTTTATAAAAATTTGATATAATCTAAATTAGAAAAGCTTAGTGTTGGTAACACTAAGCAATCCTTAGAACATTTATTTTGTTTTAGGGCTATTGGATTTAAACAAATATGTTAACAAAAAGGATGCTACTCTTCGTCGGATGGAGCATCTTTTTCTTTGCTTTTAACTTCAATATCAAGACCAAGAAATTTAATCTTAATTTTTAAATGATGTATAAAAAGATTATGATTTAGAACTAATCTAATATGTAGAATATATACAGAAGAATAAAAGGGAAAAAACCTCATTTAGAAGTGTTACGGAGAATAGTACTATAAGTAATATAAGAAAACTTATTTTAAATGATAAAACTAACTCATTCAAAGGTGTAAGTGAAGAAGTTCTTTTAGAAATTAATTTTTTAGTCTTAACTATTAACATTAATAGTTAAGGCTATTTTTGCATTTTAAAATATCAAAAATACTAAAATATTTTACATAGAAAATATGAAATATTTGTAAATTTAACATAGATTTAACATAAAAGAATACTAAATATTACGACAAATTGTGATAAAATATTTAGTGGACAAAATGAATACCTATTCGGAAGGAGATATAGGAATGATTAATAAGAAAATGCATAAATTATTTTCAATGCTTTTAAATATTTCTAATAATTTAAAAGATAGTGGAAAATATTTTTATGAGTATAAAATTAACGAAGAGAAAGATCTTGATGTATTTAGATTAAAAATGAAAGAGTTTGAGAATAAAGGGGATGATTTAGTTGATGAATTAACTAAAGAATTAATTAACCTTTTTATTACTCCAATTGAGAGAGAGGATATTTTAGAAATTGCATCTCATATAGAGAATATTCTTAACGGACTTGAAGAATGTGCATCTCGTTTTTACATATATAAAATATATAAAATAGACAATTATATGTTAGAATTTAGTGATTTATTAAATAAGTGTGTAATAGAAATACATAATGCTGTAGAATTACTTTCAGAAAAAAAGCTTACACAAATAAGACAACATACAATTAAAATTAAGGAATATGAGAAAAAATGTGATGTGATTGAAAGAAATGCATTAAAGGAACTTTTTGAAAGAGAAAAAAATCTTTTTACCCTTATTCAATATAAAGAGATTTACGAAATTCTTGAAAATATTGCTGATGAGTGTCAAAAGGTTGCAAAAGTTCTTGAAACAGTAATAATGAAAAATGCATAAGGAGATATAAAATGACATCGTATTTATTAGTTAGTTTAACTGTTATTCTTGCATTGTTTTTTGACTTTATTAACGGATTTCATGATACTGCAAATGCAATCGCAACTGCAGTTTCAACTAAAGCATTAAGTCCAAAACGTGCAATAATAACTGCTTCGTGTATGAATTTTCTTGGAGCAATACTTTTCACTGGTGTTGCAAAAACAATTGCTAATGATATAGTAGATGTTGCCAATATACCTGATTTAACATTAGTTATAATTGCTGCACTTATTTCAGCAATAGCGTGGAATCTTATTACTTGGTACTTTGGAATACCTAGCAGTTCATCTCATGCACTTATTGGATCAATAGCAGGAGCAGCAATAGTAGCAGCAGGATTTGGATGCATAAATTTAAAAGGCTTCTTAAATATAATTAAATCATTAATTATATCACCTATACTGGCTCTTGTTGTAGGATACATAGTATTTAGTCTTTTTAAAGTTTTATTTAAAAATTTAAATCTTTCAAAGGCAAATAGAGGTTTTAGAAGGATTCAAGTTGTTACAGCAGCAATTCAATCTTTTGCTCATGGAACTAATGATGCACAGAAATCAATGGGGATAATATCAATGGCTTTAGTAAGTTGTGGACTAGCTGAATCAGGAAGTATTCCGTTTTGGGTTCAAGCTTGCTGTGCGGCAGCTATGGCTCTTGGGACTTCAATTGGAGGATGGAGAATAATAAAAACTGTAGGAACACAAATTATGAAAATAAGACCTGTTAGTGGTGTGGCTGCTGACTTATCTTCAGCGTTAATTATATTTGGAGCATCACATATTGGACTACCTGTTAGCACAACTCATGTTATTTCATCGTCAATAATGGGGGGTGGTTCTGCTCAAAGTGTTAAATCAGTAAAGTGGGATACAGGTAAAAGAATGGTAATTACTTGGTTTATTACACTTCCAATATCAGCTGTAATTTCAGCAATAATATTTAGTATAATAAAAATATTTTTATAATTATTTTAAATAGCACAGTATAGCAAGAGATAGTTATACTGTGCTATTTTATTATGGGAAATTTATATTGCATCTAAAATAGTTAATAAAAATAGCTAGAAAATTAAAATATTATATTATTTTTTACTTTTAATAAATTTTATTAATCTAGTTCAATATATGACATATTATTTAAGTTATATAATAAAAATATAGAGTTAATAATTTTATTGGAGAGAAAATGAGTAAAGTTATAAGTTTTATAAATTTAAAAGGTGGAGTAGGAAAAACTACATTATTAGTTGCTACTGCTGAAATACTTGCAAAAGAATACAACAAAAAGGTACTAGTCATAGATTTAGATCCACAAACAAATGCAACTGTTATGTTAGTTAGTCAAGAAAGTTGGAAGGAGGCTAATAGAAATAATAGAACATTACATCAACTTTTTCTAGATGAGGTTGAGGGTACAGAAGCTTTTAATATAGAAAAATCCATTATGAAAAATGTAAGTAATATTAATAATGGGATAGAAAATTTAGATTTACTACCTTCAAGTATTGATTTAATTGATATTCATGATGAAGTATCAGGATTAAACGTAAAAAACAGAGTAGTTAAAATATTAAAAAAACAGATAGCATCTTTAGAAAATAGATATGATTATATATTGGTTGATTGTCCACCAAATTTAGGTGCAGTAACAATGAGTGGAATATATCTTAGTAACTATTATATAGTTCCAGTTATTCCTGATACATTATCAACTTATGGTCTAACACAAGTAATTAAAAAAATAGATATGAAAGCAAGAGAAATTAAAAGATTTGATGAGAAATATGATATTAAGCCTCTAGGTATTATTGTAAATAGATATAGAGATAATAAACCATACAATACAATTGCATCAACATTAGAAGTTAAGAGCTATAATGGAGAAATTCCTAAGTTATTTCAAACAAGAATAGGTATAAAATCACAATTTTCAAATATATCAGATATTGAAAAAGATAAGTCAACCATAAGACAAAAGTATGGACAAGAATTTAGTGTATTAAATAATTTAGTAAACGAGATTATTGGAAGGTGTAAGTAGATGGGGAAAATAACCAAGATAGATGAGATAATACAAAAAATTCAAAATGGAGTATCGAGAAATAATCTAGAAAATGAATATAACAAAGGAACAGTGACAAAAGCATATAATAAATTTCAAGAAACTCAAGGTTTAAGTAGTGATAAAAAAGAAAATCAAGTAAAAAATATACTACAAAATTTATTTGCATCAATAGATGAATCTGAAGAATATGAAATAAATATTATAATATCAAAAAAAACAACAAATAAAATTAAATCTACAAAAGAAAAAAAGAAATTAGATATTATAGAAAATCCATTTGAAATATATAATGCTTTGGGTAGGGATGAATACTTAAATAAATTAATTAAAACAAAAAGAGATGACTTAGAAAAGATTATAAAGAAATATTTCTCATTAAATAAAAAAGAGAAGAGTAAGTACACAATTAAGAAATTAGCAGATTATATTGTAAGTGAAGTAGAGAGAAACTTAAACATTGGTGAGTGTTTTAAATAGAACAAATACTAATATCATTATTAATTAGAGATATTAGTATTTTAATTTTGAGAGAAAATAATAGTTGTAAAAAAATATAAATATAATGGGTGGGAAAATGTATAAACTATTAAAAATAATTATAATTGATATTTTTATATTTTAATAATATAATATGATACAAAAATATTAATAACTATAAGGAGATTGACTATGAACAAGGGACAAGAAATGTTTTTTAATTTTATAATGCAAAATGTAAAAGAAGAAAGCAAAGAAAAAGCTAAGGAATTATTATCCGAAAGTTTTGGAAAGCAAGATGATGGAACATTTAATAAAGAGTATATGATGACTTTCATTCCTAGAATGTTAGAGTTAATAAAGCCTGAAAGTATTGAACAAGTAAAAAATATTATGATGAATCATAAGGTGTAGATACATTTGAAAAGATACCGTGTTAAAATTAGATACGGTATCTTTTTAAATATAAAATAAAAAGTTTATATTTGGAGGGGTTATGTATATAGATTGTCATACTCATTTAGATTTTTTTGAAGAAAATATAGATAAAGCAATAGAGGATATAAATAAAAATAAAATATTAACATTAGCTAATAGTATGGATATTGAAAGTTATATTCAAAATAAAGAGTATAGTAAAATGAGCAAATTTATTAAGCCTTGTTTTGGAGTACATCCATGGAAAGCTGCTGAGTATAAGGGAAGCTTAGAAGAGTTAATTCCTTATATTGAAGAAAGTGAGATTATAGGAGAAATAGGATTGGATTATCTTTGGGTAGAGGATAGAAGTACATTTCATATTCAAAGGAAAATATTTAATTTTATTTTAGAAGAAAGCATCAAAAGAAATAAAATAATAAATCTTCATACTAAGGATGCAGAAGAGGAAATATATAATGCTCTTAAAAAGTTTAATTATAATAAAGCAATAATTCATTGGTATAGTGGGGATATAGAAACTTTAGAGAAGTATATAAAGCTAGGATGTTACTTTACTATAAGTGTAGATGTTGGATATTCAGAGAAAACTAATGAAGTTTTAAGGAAAATACCAATGAATAAATTATTATTAGAAACTGATGGGCCGACAGCTTTAGAATGGGTTAATGGTGAATATGGTTATCCAAGTGAAATAAAAAGAGTATATGAAAGTGTTGCTGAGTTTAAAAATATAGCGTTAAATGATTTAATAAATATTATAGAGAATAATTTTAAAAGACTATTTAGTAAAGATAGTTAAATGATAAGAATTATTAACTGACTTGACATTTATACTTATAAGGAATAGAATGGAAGTATAAACTTAATATTTGTCTGGGGGGGCAGTGAACTGTCTGAGATAAAATTGATACTATTTTGACCCATGAACCTGATTTGGATAATGCCAACGTAGGGAGATTTATTGTTGAATATTAATATGCAAATTGAACTATAATACAGTATCTCTAATCAGAGGTCCTGTATTTTTTTATTTTAAGGAGGAATAACTATGATTAAAATAGACTATAAAAAAGAAGGCGTGACAATGGATGAAAAAATCGAAAAATATAGGAAATAAACTTGCACCTATAATATTTATATTAATTTTATTAGGTTTATGGGAAATAATAGTTAGGGCAGGTGGAATAGAAAAATATATAATGCCAGCTCCATCAGATGTAATTAAAGTTTTATTTAGTGATTTTAAATCAATGATACCTCATATTTTAGCTACTCTATATGAAGGATTTATAGGATTTATAATTGCAATTTTATTATCCATAGTATTAGCAATAATTATGGATATGGTACCTATAATAAAAAAAGCACTTTATCCAGTTCTAGTTATATCACAAACTATACCAACTATTGCTTTAGCACCACTTTTTATTATTTGGTTTGGATTTGGATATCTACCAAAGATAATTGTTGTTGTTATTGTATGTTTTTTTCCAATAGTAATAAGTATAGTAGATGGTCTTGAAGGAGTAGATAAAGACTTAATAAATCATTTTAAGTTAATGGGAGCTTCAAAGCTAAATATATTTATTCACTTAAAATTACCTTTTGGAATGATAAATTTCTTTTCAGGAATGAGAATTGCGGCAACTTATAGTATTATGGGAGCTATAATTGGAGAATGGCTTGGTGGAGATAAGGGGCTTGGTGTATATATGACTAGAGCAAGAAGTGCATACGCTTTAGATAAAATGTTTGCTGCTATAGTAATAATAGTAATTATAAGCATGGTGATATTTGGCTTAGTTTCTGTACTAGAGAGAATATTTACTCCATGGAATAATAAAGATAAAAATAATAAAAGAGAAAATAATTAAAATAGAGGTGAAATAATGTTAAAGAAAAAATTAATTTCAGTAGTAGTAGCATCATTAACAGCACTAACTTTATTTGCTGGATGTAGTAAAAAAGAAGAAGTTAAAAATGAAGAGGGACTTCAAAAAGTAACTTTAATTTTAGATTGGACACCTAATACTAATCATACAGGATTTTATGTGGCACAGGAAAAAGGTTATTATAAAGAGTTAGGATTAGATGTTGAAATAGTACAGCCATCTGAAGGGTCATCACTACAGCTTTTAGCAGCAGGAAAAGGTGATTTTGCAATAAGCTATCAAGAGGATTTAACTTATGCAAGAACATCTGATAGTCCACTACCAGTTATGGCTATAGCAGCTATTATACAGCATAATACATCAGGATTTGCATCACCTAAAGAAAAAGGAATTGAAACTGTAAAAGATTTTGAGAATAAAGTTTATGGTGGATGGGGAAGTCCATCAGAACAAGCTATATTAAAAGCTGTTATGGAGAAGAATGGAGCAGATTTTAGTAAGGTGAAAATTATAGATGCAGGATCAGAGGACTTTTTTATAGCAACTAAAAATAATTTAGATTTTGAGTGGACTTTTGAGGGGTGGACTAATATCGAGGCAAAGCTTAGAGGGTTTGAAATAAATTATATACCTCTTATAGATTTAGATTCTTCTTTAGATTATTATACTCCGATTATTGCAACTACTGAAGATACAGTTAATAACAAAAAAGATTTAGCTAAGAAATTTATGGAAGCTACTACAAAAGGATATGAATATTCTATAGTAAACCCAGAGGAAAGTGCAAAAATATTAGTAAATAATGTGCCTGAAATTAGTGAAGAACTTGCGATAGAAAGTCAAAAATATCTTGCAGATAAATATATGGAAGGTACTAAGGTATGGGGTTACATGAAAGATAGTGTATGGAATAATTATACTAAATTCTTATATGATAACAAACTAATTAATAAGGAAATGAAAGCAAGTGAGGCTTATACAAATGAATTCTTATCAGAGTAAGATTTTTATGAAAAATATTTCCAAATCTTTTGGGGATATGGAAATATTAAAAGATATAAATATAGAAGTAAATGAAGGAGAATTAGTTTCGATTTTAGGACCTTCAGGTAGTGGGAAAAGTACTATTTTTAATATTTTAACGAATATTATAAGTAGTTATAATGGAGAGGTGGAAATCAATGGCGATTTAAGTTATATGTATCAAAAAGATATGATGGTTCCATGGAAAAAAGTAATAGATAATATAGGAATTCCATTAATATTTAAAGGTAAAAGTAAGAAAGAAGCAAGAGAAGAGGTTAAAAAACATATAAATGAATTTGGGCTTAGTGGATTTGAATATAAATATCCATCACAGTTATCAGGTGGAATGAAACAAAGAGCAAATTTTTTTAAAACTTATTTAACTTCTAATGATATAATTCTATTAGATGAGCCATTTGGAGCTTTAGATTCGATGACAAGAAGAAAAATGCAAAATTGGTTATTAGAATTAACTAAAGAAATGAAATCAACTATATTATTTATAACTCATGATATAGAGGAAGCAATTTTGCTTTCAGATAGAATATATATTATTTCGGAAAAGCCTGCTATAATAAAAGAAGAAATTAAAGTGAATTTACCTAAGAATAGAAGTGAAGATATAGTCACTAATAAAGAGTTTATTGAAATTAAAAAGAAAATATTGAGTTTAATGTAATTCATATTTTTTCATTTTAAAGTGTTAAAATATCATAGAAAGGTCATTTGAAGATTGAGATGAAACCTAGGTATGATACTTTAACACTTTTTATTTTCTAGAAATTTATAAATTCTAATATATTTGAATATTTTAATACATTTCAAAAATTTCAACAATTATACAATATATAGTGCAAAGAAAAATATTAATACAATATGTAGTGATGAAAGCAAAAGTCAAGACTTGAAAGTGATTTTTTTATTATGTAATATATATAAAGATAAAAAATTAAAGGATAGGTGAAGCATGTTGATAGTTGTTGGCGGAATGATTGGACTTGGTAAAAGTTCTGTTGCTGAAATATTAGGAGAGCATTTTAAATCAGATGTATTTTATGAAAGTGTAGATGATAATCCTATATTACCATTATTTTATAGTGAAAGCGAAGAAGAAATTCAAAAGAAGAGATATCCTTTTTTATTACAACTTTATTTTTTAAATACAAGATTTAAAAGTATAAAAGAAGCACTTGTTCATAATAATAATGTTTTAGATAGATCTATTTATGAGGATTGGTATTTTGCTAAAAAAAATATGGAACTTGGAAGAATTAACGAATTAGAAATGAAAACATATGAAGATCTTCTTCATAATATGTTAGAAGAATTAGAAGAACTTCCAAAGAAAGCTCCAGATATAATGGTTTATCTAAAAGGATCTTTTGAGACAGTTTTAAATAGAATAGCCTTAAGAGGTAGAGAATTTGAAATAGATGAAAGTCTAAAGGAATATTATCATTTCTTATGGAAGGATTATGATGCTTGGGTTGAAAATTATTATAATGCCTCTGAAGTATTAATTATAGATATGGACACAATGGATGTCGTAAATAATGAAGCTGATAAACTTAAACTTATAGAATTAGTTGAAGAAAAACTTAAGGAAGTAAGAAAAGCATAAAAATTTCCTTCAGTTTGCAAAGAGATAAACATTGTATGACGGTGACTTGGAGCGCATGCGACGGAACAAGGAATATAATGTTTATCTCTTTTTTTATTTAGAAAAATGTTAGAATTACTTAAAGGTATTTGTAAGATATTAATGGTATTATAAAGTAAAGATATACTAGGAGAGGTTTTATGGAAGAGAAATATAAAGAAAAATTAGAAATGAAAATTAAGAAAATAGCTTTAGTTGTAGTTATGATGGCAAATATATTTTTTTGTTTACTAATAAATTTTAGTGAAATTTTGAGTGGAGTATCTATTGGAAGTAAAAATATTATAGTATCTATAGTATATTTAGTAGTCTGGATTTTAATTATTTTATTATCTAGTTATTTAAAAAGTAAAAAGTTATTAAAGTTATTTTTAGGATATTGGATATTGAATTTAGTATTATATTTTTTTGTTACACTATTATTAAAATTTGAGATTTATATTTCTATTCTTGTTCTTTTGGTAGTAGTGTTTATTGGGCCTATGCAAGGAATTTATTTAAGTAATAGCTTGGTTATAATAAGTATAATAGGTGTTTTAATGAGTATTTTTATAGCTTATTTTATAAGAAAAACTCCGTAAGGAGTTTTTTTAGATTAAAGATTAAATTAAATATTCTTATTTAAAAATATTTCTTTTGTTTTTAAAGCTATACGTTCTCCAAATATCTCAAACATTTTTTTACTCTTCTCAAAATTTTCATCTATTGCAACAGGACCTAAATGAATAAATGGCTTGCCAAGAGCTGATCCTCCTGAATAAACAATCATTCCTTTAACCATTAAATGATTAATAAGAGTTAGTAGAGCAATGTCTCCTCCACCTTGCGCATAGTGAGCTGTAGAGAATACAGCACCTAGTTTTCCTTCTAAATTATATTTATTGCCTTCATCAAACCATTTCTTTAGTTGCCAACAAGTATTAGCCATATATGTAGGTGTTCCAAATATTACAGCTTTACTTTCTAGCAAAAAATCATCATCAATATTCTCAAGATCAAATATCCCCACTTCAAAATCAGAAACTTTTTTAATTCCTCTTGAAATTACATTAGCCATTTCTTTTGTATTTCCAGTTTTACTAAAATATAAAATTGATATTTTCATTGTATCTCCCCCATAATAAATATATAAATAGTATAGATTTTTTTAGATATTTTTACAAATAATAAAAATTATAGAAAAATAGTGATATTATATATATAAATACTCTAAAGAAAAATAAAAAAGAAATTTTAAGAAAATATGAACAAATTAAAGATAATTTAATAAAATTAATCAAAATTTAATTTTATCTTTCTTTTTATAGATTTCCAATTGAGAAAAATAGGGGTATTATATATAAATTAACGAAATTTTTACAAGGAGATGAAATTATGAAAAAAGAGTGGGCAATATTATTGGTAGTTTTACCTATGACATTTATGACAACGCTAGATAGTAGTATAGTAAATGTTGCCTTACCAACTATGGCTAGAGAGCTTGGAACAAGTATGGCTGGAATAGAGTGGATAGTAACAAGTTATCTTATAACAATTTGTGCATTAATTTTACTATTTGGTAGATTTGGAGATATAATTGGGAAAAGTAGAGTATTTAGGTTTGGAATAGCAGTATTTACAATAGGATCTTTACTTTGTGGATTATCTAATTCGCTTATAATGTTAATTATATCAAGAATAATTCAAGCAATAGGTGCAGCAGCAGCTATGGCTACAAACCAAGGAATAATTACAGAAACTTTTCCACCTTCAGAGAGGGGAAGAGCTTTAGGAATGACAGGAACAGCAGTTGCACTTGGAACTATGGTTGGTCCTACATTAGGAGGATTAATTGTATCTGTTGCTCCATGGGAATACATATTTTTAATAAATATACCTATAGGAATTATAGTTTATATTTCTGTATTAAAGACATTAAACTTCAAAAAGGTTGAGAATAAAATTCCTTTTGATTCTAAAGGAACAATTTTATTTATTATTTCAATTATATTACTTTTCTGTTCAATAAATTTTGGACAAAGTGTTGGATTTACTAATCCTATTATAGTAGGAGCATTTATTGTTTCAATTATATTATTAATTATTTTTGTTAAGGTTGAGGAAAAGATAAAATCTCCAATGTTAGATATTGATATATTTAAAAATAAGCTATTTTCTTTAAGTATATTTTGTGGATTTACATCCTTTGTCTCAATTGGAGCTATGAATATAATTTTACCTTTTTATCTTCAAGATGTACTAAAGCTTAGTCCGAGTTTTGCAGGTCTTATGATGACTGTTTCACCGATAGTTTTAGCAATAGTTGCACCTTTAAGTGGGTATTTATCTGATAAGATTGGAAGTGAAAAAATATCAGCATTAGGTTTAAGTATTATGACATTAGGATTATTTTCACTAGCTATTTTTAAGGAAAATACACCATTAGTTTTAGTTGCAATTCTTATAGGGTCAGTATCCCTTGGAAGTGGTATGTTCCAATCGCCTAATAATTCTTTAATAATGTCAACTGTAGATAGAAGTAAACTTGGAATTGCAGGAAGCATAAATGGATTAATAAGAAATTTGGGAATAACAACAGGTATAGCATTATCTACAAGTATTTTATATTCTATAATGAGTGGAAAGGCAGGATATAAAGTATCAGGATATATAGAAGGTAGAGCAGATATATTTATATTTGCCATGAGATTTGTATTTATAGGAATTGCTGCTATTTGTTTAGTTGGAGCCATACTTACTTTATTAAGAATTATAAGAAAACAAGACACAGTTAATAATTAATAATGAAGAATGTAAGGTAAAAACTGCTCCAAGCAGTTTTGAATAATTAAAGATTAAGAGGTTGTTTTAGACAATCTCTTAATTTTTTTGATATAAATTAATGATTTAAAATAATATTTGAATAAATATATTAACATTTATTGCTAAATTTTATTAAAATCTATTTACGTGTGTAACAATGTTATAATATAATAATACTATATTATGATTACTATCTATTTATTAAAGAATTAAACAAAACAATGTTTTATTTAAATGATAGTAAGAGTAAATAGAATTTATGATTAGTATAAAAGGGGGCAATATGAAATTTAATCTTTTAAAAGAAAAAAACTTTTCACTTTTAATGTTTGGAAAAATTACATCTTTAATTGGATCTTATATGCAGAGTTTTGCATTATCTTTATTTGTTTTAAGCACTACAGGATCAGCTACAAAATTTGCATCTATTCTTGCAGTATCTCTAATACCAACTTTGATTGTATCACCTATTTCTGGGGTTATTGTAGATTGGTTTTATAGAAAAAATATATTGATTTTTTTAGATTTAGCAAGTGGAATAGCAGTAAGTATATTTGCTATTATTTATTTTATTACAGGAGAAATGTCTTTAATTAATATTTACATTTTAGTTATAATACTTTCGTTAATTTCAACTCTAGATAATCCAACTCTTCAAACTATAATTCCAACTATAACTAAAAAGGAAGACTTAGTTGAAGCAAATGCATTAAATTCTTTATTAATGGCCATTGGAAATATAATTTCACCAGCTATTGCAGCTTTAGTTTATGGAAGTTTTGGATTAGAAGGTGTTTTTATAGTAAATGCTATTTCATTTTATATTTCTGCTATTTCAGAAGTTTTTCTAGTGATTCCGAAAAATATAAAATCAAAAGAAAAACTATCATTTAGTAAATTTACCTCAGAGTTTAAAGCTGGGATAAGTTTTATATTAAAGAAAAGAGATATTATAAATATTGTAAGTTTAGCTGTAATATTAAATTTTGCATTTGGATCATTTTCTATAGGATCAGCATATATTTGTAAAATTATTTTAAAGGTATCAGATTTTCAATATGGAATAGTTGATACTTTTGGTGTTATAGGAATGATTATATCAACATTCATTGTAGGGTGGTTTTCAAAAAAATATTCTTTAGGAAAAAATTTGTATATAAATTTGATGATAGCATCAGTACTTTTAGCTGGATATGCTATTGTAGCTTTAAAACCGTTAATAGCTAATGAAAATTTAACTTTTTATTTATATATACTAATGTTAATAATTACTTTATTTATGTGTCTATTTATTGGGATTTCAAATACATGTTTAAATGCTGGAATGCAATCTATAGTTCCATTAGAGTTCTTAGGAAGAGTATATACAGTTGTTTCAACAGGATGTATGATAGCATCACCATTAAGTAGTATGGTATATGGGTATCTTTTTGATAAAGTTAGTGTTTCAAGCATATTTTTAATTTCTTCAGGAGCAATGATAATAGCAATGTTATTATTTAAAAAATCTTTACTTGCGATTAATCTTGAGAAGGATGAAAATGAAGTTTTAATTGATATTCAGTAAATTTTAAATTAATAATATATTTAATTTTAAAATACTAATAATTTTACGAAACTAAAATTATTAGTATTTTTTTATATAAAATCGTTGATTGTAAATATAATACATAAATGTTAATGTTTATTGTAAGAAGTGTATAGTAATAATTTTTGATTTATTAAATATTTAATCAGGGAGGAATTTAAATGATAGATAAAAGTAATGATATGTATTTAGCTTGGCTAAATTATAAAAAAATCACAACATCTGGATGCAAGGAATACTTAAAAAATATATTTATAGCATTAGAATCAAAAAATAGTATTATAAAAAGTACATTATTAGAGTTAGAGAAGGCATTAAAGGAAAGTTATTATGAAGAAATTACTCAAAATTTATATGAGGATGAAAGTGATATAGAAGCTAATAAGTATATAAAATTAGAAGTTAAAAATATTAAATCACTGAAGAAAAATGGATATAAAATTGAACAAAAATTTTTAAAAGAAAATAAAAGCTTTATAAGTATTTCAGCAGGTGATGAAAATGGAATTTTATATGGAGTATTTCATTTATTAAGATTATTAGCCGAAAATGAGGAGATTAGTAACAAAACTATAATAGAAAATCCAGAAAGCGAATTAAGGCTTATAAATCAATGGGATAATATAGATGGAACTGTGGAAAGAGGATTTGCAGGAAGTTCTGTATTTTTTGAAAGTATAAGAAATAAAGATAAAGTAAAAGAGATAATGAGAGTTATAGGAATACCCGCTAGTAGTGATTTAATAAGAGAAGCATTTAATGATGGATATAGGATTTCAGAGGATTTAGATAGAATTAATGATTATGCGAGGCTTTTAGCATCTATAGGAATAAACGGTATAGTTATAAATAACACTAATGTTCATAAAGAAGAAACCTATTTTATTGATAATAAAATAGCTATGGTTAAAGTAATAAATGATATTATGACTAGATGGGGAATAAAGGTTTATCTTAGTATTAATTTTGCAGCGCCTATAACACTAGGAGAACTAGATACAGCAGATCCACTAGATATAAAGGTTATTAAATGGTGGGAAGAAAGAGTTAAATTTGTATATGATAATATAGTAAATTTAGGTGGATTTATGGTTAAAGCTGATTCAGAAGGAAGACCAGGGCCTTTTACTTATGGTAGAAATCATTCAGATGGAGCAAATATGTTAGGTAAGTCTTTAAAGCCTTATGGAGGAATTTTGATATGGAGGTGTTTTGTTTATAATTGTAAACAAGATTGGAGAGATTATTCAACAGATAGAGCTAAAGCAGCATTTGATTGTTTTAATCCACTTGATGGAGAATTTTTAGAAAATGTATTTTTACAAATTAAAAATGGTCCTATGGATTTTCAAGTAAGGGAGCCTATTTCACCTTTGTTTGGAGTAATGGATAAGACAAACAAGATATTAGAATTACAAATAACTCAAGAATATACAGGTCAACAAAAAGATGTTTGTTTTCTTATTCCATGGTGGAAAGAAGTTTTAGATTTTAAAATTTGTAATAATGTTGAGGCTTCAACTGTTAAAGATAGGATTAAAGGAGTAGCTGGAATTTCTAATATTGGAGCTGATTTAAATTGGACGGGAAATTTGTTAGCACAAGCAAATCTTTATGGATATGGAAGATTAATTTGGAATAGTAAGATAACTAGCGAAGAGATAGTAGATGAATGGATTAAACTTACTTTTGGTGATAATAAAATAGTTTTAAATAATATTAAATTTATTTTATTAAATTCATGGAAAGCTTATGAAAATTATACTGCACCATTAGGTATTGGTTGGATGGTTTCACCAGGACATCATTATGGACCAGATATTGATGGATATGAATATTCTCCATGGGGAACTTATAATAGAGCAAATTGTAATTCAATAGGAATTGATAGAACAATAAAAAGTGGGACAAGATATATAGAGCAATATAAATCGCCATTAAAAGAAATATATGAAGATATAAATAATTGCCCGGATGAATTATTACTATTTTTCCATAATGTAAAATATAATCATAAATTAAAGAATGGAAATACAGTTATTCAGCATATATATAATTCACATTTTGAAGGTTATGATTTAGTAGAGAGATTTTTATATAAATTAGATGAAATAAAGGCTCTTATAAATGAAGAAATTTATAATCATATTAATGATAAATTAAGAGAGCAATTATTAAATGCTAGGGAATGGAGAGATAGAGTAAATACGTATTTTTATAGAATTTCGGGAATAAAAGACGAAAAAAATAGAAAAATTTATTGACCTATACTTTTTGGTATTTTTAACTATAATTTAAAAGGTTGTAATTAAAAGTAATAGTGTTAATATTTAATTAATAGATTTAAATCTATAAAAATTACGCGCGTGCAATGTAAACGAAAACAATGGTGAGGGGATTTTAATAATGAAAAGAAAAAGGTTATTAAGCTTAGTTCTAACTTCAATGATGTCTTTAAGTATTTTTGCTGGATGCTCTAGCAAAGGAACAGATGAAAATCCTAATGTAAATAGTGAGGGAATAAAAGAATTTACAGCTTTTTTTGCAGTAGCAG
Source organism: Clostridium gallinarum (assembly GCF_014836325.1). Taxonomy (GTDB): domain Bacteria; phylum Bacillota; class Clostridia; order Clostridiales; family Clostridiaceae; genus Clostridium; species Clostridium gallinarum. Next base: position 49,870 of record NZ_JACSQZ010000011.1, on the reverse strand, counting down.
GAAAAGAAATAACCGAAGATAATAGGGTAAAGGCTGCAATTGCAGAGAAAATTGGAGCAAAAGTTAATGAGCAATGGTTAACAGGACAAACAGCTAAAGAAAGAATTGGAGTAATGATAGCTGGTGGGGAATATCCAGATTTTATAGATGGTGGAGATGGAACACAAGCATTAGTTGATGCTGAAGCTCTTATTCCGTTAGAAGATTATTTTGATAAATATCCAAATATTAAAAACTTATGGTCTGAAGCAGATTGGAATAAAGTTAGAAAAGAAGATGGACATATTTACTATATACCTCAATTTTCAAATGTAAAAAGAAAAGATATGACTACAACACATAATGATGAAGCTTTCTGGATACAAAAAGCCGTTTTAGAATGGGCAAACTATCCAACTATAAAAACTTTAGATGAATATTTTGATTTAATTCAAAAGTATAAAGAAGCTAATCCTGAAATAAATGGACAACCTACTATAGGATTTGAAATATTATCAGATGATTGGAGATATTTCTGTTTAGAAAATCCACCACAATTCTTAGCTGGTTACCCTAATGATGGTAAAGCAGTTATAGATCCAGAAACTATAACTGCAACAGCTTATGAGACTATACCAGAAGCAAAACAATATTATGAAAAGCTTAATGATATGTATAGTAAGGGAATTATAGATCCAGAAACATTTACTTCATCTTATGATCAATATATATCTAAAATATCTACAGGTAGAGTATTAGGTATGATAGATCAACATTGGCAATTCCAAACAGCTGAAAGTTCATTAATCCAACAAGGTTTAGATGAAAGGACTTATGTACCACTAGGTTTAACAATAGATCCAAATGTAGAATCTCAATATAGATCTAAGCCGGCTATAAATGTAGGTGGTGGACTTGGAATAACAATAAGCTGTAAGGATGTTGAAGGTGCATTAAAGTTTATCAATGATTTATTAAGTGAAGAAGTTATGGTCTTAAGATATTGGGGAGAAAAGGACGTAGATTATCAAGTTGATGCAGATGGAATATTCTCTAGAACTCAAGAACAAAGAGATAATAATAAGATTGAAGAATGGAGAGCTAAGAATGTATGTAACTATAGCTACTTCCCACAATATACAGGATTATTAGAAGATAATAAAAATGCAGTTTTACCAGGACAACAACCAAAAGAATTCTATGATGGTTTAAATGATGTTGATAAGAAAATACTTGATGCATATGGATATGAAAAGTTTACAGACTTTTTACCAGAACCAGCAGAAAAGAATCAACCATGGTTCCCAATCTATTCTTTTGCAAGCACTTTAACAGCTGATTCAGAAGCGGGAATAGCTATGCAAAAAATGGATGAAATAAAGAAAAAATGGCTTCCTACAGTTATTATGACAGAACCAAGTAAATTTGAAGCTACATGGGATGAATATCAAACAATATTTAAAAATGAAGGTAATGTAAAAGCATACGAAGAAGCATTGACACAAGAAGCAAAAAGAAGAGCAGAATTATTCTCAGAATAATAAAAAAAAGAGGGGAGTCTTAATAGATTCCCCCTTATTTAAATAAAAATAAATGATAAGGAGACTTTTGTATGCAATTAGAAGCGAAAAGATCAAAAATTAACATAGAAAAAAAGCCCACTAAAGATTTATGGAAAAAAATAAAGAAGCAAAAGACATTAGTGTTAATGTCCATACCATTTTTAATATATATATTTATATTTTGTTATGCACCTCTAATAGGATGGCTTATGGCATTTCAAAACTTTAAACCAGCAAAAGGTTTATTTGATCAAACCTGGGTTGGGTTAAAACAATTCAAGTTTTTATTTTCAGATCCTACTTTTGTAAAAGTAATAAGAAATACCTTAGCTATGAGTTTAATTAACTTAACTTTAAGCTTTGTATGTTCTATAGGTTTTGCACTATTACTAAATGAAGTGAAAAATATACTTTCAAAGAAATTTGTACAAACTATATCATATTTACCTCACTTTTTATCATGGATAATTGTAACTGGAATAGTTGCACAAGTATTATCAACTGAAAATGGAATAGTAAATCAATTATTAATGTGGACCCATATTATAGATAGACCAATAAATTTCTTTGCAGAGACTAAGTATTTCTGGGGTATAGTTGGTGCAGCCAATGTCTGGAAGGAAGTAGGTTGGGGAAGTATAATTTATCTATCAGCTATTACAGCAATAAATCCAGATCTTTATGAAGCAGCAGAAATAGATGGTGCAGGTAGGCTTCAAAAAATGTGGAATATAACTCTACCGGGTATAAAACCTACAATATTTATATTATTAATAATAAATATTGGAAATATATTAAATGCTGGTTTTGAAGTTCAGTACTTATTAGGTAATGGATTAGTTCAAGACGTATCACAAACTATAGATATATTTGTATTAAAATATGGAATAAGTTTAGGAAATTACTCATTAGCTACAGCAGCAGGTATATTTAAGAGTATGATAAGTATAATATTGATTTTCTTAGCTAATAGATTTGCAAAATCCATGGGAGAAGAAAGATTATTTTAAGGGGGAGTTTTTATGCTAAATATACAATTAAAAAGAAAAAGCAAGGGAGATATTATATTTGAAGTATTTCTTACAATATTTATGATTTTATTTGTAATAGTAACCTTATATCCTATATTAAACACTTTAGCTATATCTTTTAATGATGGAATTGATGCAGTAAGAGGCGGAGTTTATTTATGGCCAAGAATGTTTACATTAAAAAACTATGAAACAGTTTTAAGTAATGCAAATTTAAAACAAGCAGCTTTTATATCAGTATCAAGAACAGTAATTGGAACAGTTACTCATGTGTTTTTAACAGCAATGTTAGCTTATATATTAAGTAGAAAAGAATTTGTATTTAAGAAACAACTTTCATTTATATATGTATTAACTATGTATGTAAGTGGAGGAATGATACCAGGATATATTTTAATAAAGAAATTAGGATTATTAAATAATTTCTTAGTTTATATTGTACCTGGATTAGTTAGTGCTTTTAATATGATAGTAATAAGAACATATATAAATGGATTACCAGATAGTTTAGTAGAGTCAGCAAAGATTGATGGAGCAGGTGAGTTTAGAATATTTATGCAAATAATACTTCCATTATGTAAACCTGTTTTAGCAACAGTTGCTTTATTCGTAGCTGTAGGTCAATGGAATTCATGGTTTGATGCAATGTTATATTGTTCAGCAAGTCCTAAACTTACAACACTACAATATGAATTAATGAAATTATTATCTTCAACTACAATGCAGGGTGGAGGTACAGGAACTATAGAAATGTTAAAGAATGGTGGAGGTATGGTTACGCCAGCATCTATAAGAGCAGCTATAACTATAGTAACTGCATTACCAATTGTTTGTTTATATCCATTCTTACAAAAATACTTTGTTTCTGGATTAACTATTGGAGGTGTTAAAGAATGATGAAAGAAAAAAATGAAGATAAATATACAAATTTATTTTTAGAATATGGGTATTCTTTAGATGAAATAGAAAGTAGATTAAATGAAATATATTATACGGTTTTTTATGATGAAAAAGAAAGGTTTTATCATATTTTAGATGAAGAGACTGCATGCTTTATAGATACTGGAAATAATGATGCAAGAACAGAAGGTATGTCCTATGGAATGATGATGTGTGTTCAAAGAGATATGAAGAAAGAGTTTGATTCATTATGGAATTTTTCTAAAAAGTATATGTATCTTGAAGATGGAATAAATGCAGGATATTTTGCATGGTCAGTAAGTCCAGAAGGGGTCAAGTACTCAGATGGTCCAGCACCAGATGGTGAAGAATATTTTGCAATGGCATTATTTTTTGCATCTCACAGATGGGGAGATGGGGAAGGCATATATAATTACTCAAAAGAAGCAAAGGATTTATTATATACTTGTGTTCACAAGGGAGAAAATAATGATGGATATCCTATGTGGGAACCTAAAAATAAGCTTATAAAATTTGTACCAGGTTGTAATTTTACTGATCCATCATATCATTTACCACATTTCTATGAATTATTTTCGCTTTGGTGTTATGAGGAAGATAAGGAATTTTGGAGGGAAGCAGCAAAAAATAGTAGAGATTATTTGAAGAAAGCTTGTCATCCTGTTACTGGGCTAGCACCTGAATATGCTCATTATAATGGAGAGCCATTTATGAGAGATAATAGACAAAGATATTATAGTGATTCATATAGAGTTGCAGCTAATTTAGGTTTAGATTATGAGTGGTTCAAATCATCAGAGTGGGAATCGGATTGTGCAGATAAAATTCAAAAATTCTTTTGTGAAACAGTAAAAGGACAAGATGATTTAGTTTATGAAATAGATGGAACAATTATAAATGAAAAAGCTATGCATCCAGTTGCTATTATAGCTACAAATGCAATGGCATCCTTAGCAAGCAAAGGAAAATATAAAAAAGAATGTGTAGATAGGTTTTGGAATACACCTTTAAGAAAAGGCGATAGAAGATATTACGATAACTGTTTATATTTATTTTCTTTTCTAGCTTTGAGTGGAAATTATAAAATTTGGTGATAATAGAGAGGTAAAAAATGTGTGCATTAATGAAAAATCCAATACTAAAGGGATTTTATCCGGATCCATCAATATGTGTAGTAGAAGATGAATTTTATATTGTGAATTCTACTTTTGCTTATTTTCCTGGGGTGCCAATTTTTAAGAGTAAGGATTTAGTAAATTGGAAACAAATAGGGAATGTACTGGATAGAAATTCTCAATTAAATTTAAATAATGTAGGACACTCACAAGGTATTTATGCTCCTACAATACGTTATAATAATGGAATATATTATTTGATAACCACAAATGTTTCTCATGGAGGAAATTTTATAGTAACAGCTAAAGATCCTAGTGGTCCATGGTCAGATCCATATATAATTGAAGGAGCAGAAGGAATTGATCCAAGTTTATTCTTTGATGAGGATGGAAAATCATATTATATAGGAACTAGGCCAAATAGGGATGGAGTTAAATATAATGGAGATTGGTATATTTGGGTTCAGGAAATAGATTTAGATAATATGAAGTTAATTGGTGAAAGTCATGATATATGGAATGGAGCCATGAAAAATGTTATTTGGCCAGAGGGACCTCATTTGTATAAAAAAGATGGATATTATTATTTAATGATAGCAGAAGGTGGAACAGGTCCAGATCATTGTATTACTGTTGCAAGAAGTAAAGGTATTTATGGGGAGTATGAAAATAATCCTAAAAATCCAATAATAACACATAGACATTTAGGGAAAGATTATTTTATTAAATATGTTGGACATGGTGATTTGGTAAAAACAAAAGATGATAATTGGTTTATTATAATGCTTGCTAGTAGACAATTAAATGGATACTGTAGTACTGGAAGGGAAACCTTTTTAGCGAAAGTAGATTGGGAAGATGGTTGGCCAATTATTAATAAGGGAAAAGGAATATTGCAATTAGAGCAAGAAATTTCAACTAAAGAATTAAAGTTAGAAGAAAAAGAAAAATGTTATCATTTTTACGGAGATAAATTAGATTATAGATTTTTATTCTTAAGAAATCCAAGTGATAATTTATATTCATTAAATGAAAGAAAAGGCGCATTAAGGTTATATCTAAAAGAAGAAAATTTAAATGGTTTGGGAAATCCTGCATATGTAGGTGTGAGACAAGAAGAATATAAATTTTTAGTATCTACAATGATTGAATTTAATCCTAAAAATCAATATGAGAGTTCAGGATTAGCAGTAATTCAAAGTAATACTTATAATTTAAGATTTGAGTATTCTTTAGCAAATACAGAGAAGGTTCTTAGAATTGTTTCATGTGTTGATGGTAAAGAAGAAACTATAAATGAAGTATTTTTAGATAGTGCTAATCTAGCTCTTAAGATAATTAATAATAATCAAAAGTTAGATTTTTATTACAGTACAGATGGAAATAAATATTATTTATTAGAAGAGGATTTTGATGCTAGATATTTAAGTACAGAAGTAGCAGGGGGATTTGTTGGATGTACTATAGGTATGTTTGCTACAAGTAATGGTAATAAAAGTAATAATTATGCTGATTTTTTATGGTTTGAATATAATAATATTTAATTTAGAAAGGATAAAGGGCTATGAGCGATATTAGATTATCTAGTATATTGAGCGACGGAATGGTTATTCAGCGGGGAGATAAAACTAAGATTTATGGAAAAGCAAAAGAAAATATAAAAATAGAAATAGAATTTTTAGGTGAAAATTATGAAACATATTCAGACGATGAAGGAAATTGGTCAGTTTTATTAGGACATTTAGATGCTGGTGGTCCTTATAATATGAAAATATCAGGAAATGATGAGTTAATAATTAAAAATATATTAATTGGTGATGTTTGGGTATGTAGTGGACAATCTAATATGGAGTTACCTATAGAAAGAGTATTAGAATTATATGAAGATGAAGTATTAGAATATTCAAATGATAATATAAGACAATTTTTTGCAAGTAAAAATTATAATTTTGACGGACCGCAAGAAAATTTAGAGAGTGGATTTTGGAAAGCATTAAATGAGAAAACAGCATTAGATTTTAGTGCTGTTGGATATTTTTTTGCTAAAGAATTATATGAAAGATATAAGGTACCAATAGGATTAATTGCAACAGCAGTTGGGGGAACTCCAATTGAGTCCTGGATTAGTGAGGAAAGTTTAAAAAATTTAAATAGATTTGACGAATTAATTTTAAATTGTAAGAATAAGGAATATGTTAGAGATAAACAGAAAGCAGATGAAAAAAGAATTAATGAGTGGTATAAGAATTTAGAGTTAAAGGACGTTGGATTAATAAATAAATGGTATATAGAAGATTTAGATGATTCTTCATGGGAAGAATTTGTTATTCCAGGGATGTTTAGAGATACAGTATTAGATAAAGTAAATGGAGCAGTTTGGTTTAGAAAAGAAGTTTTTATTCCTAAACATCTAATAGAATTTAGTTCTAAATTATACTTAGGAAGTATTGTAGATGCTGATCAGGTATATATAAATGGAGAATTAGTTGGAAGAACAGAATATAGGTATCCTCCAAGAAATTATTTGTTAAGAAAGAATTTGTTTAAAGAGGGAAAGAATATTATAACTATAAGAGTTATAAGTAATACAAGTATAGGTGGATTTATAAAAAATAAACCTTATAAAATAGTGTTTGATAATGAAGAAATAGAACTGTCTGGTGGATGGAAATATAAAATAGGATTCAAAACAAATAGATTTTATGACAGAACTTATTTTGAATACATGCCAACTGGATTCTATAATTCAATTATTTATCCATTAAGGAATTATAGTATATCTGGAGTAATATGGTATCAAGGAGAATCTAATACAGGTTATCCAGATGATTATGAGAAGTTATTTGAAATATTAGTTAAAGAATGGAGAGAAAATTGGAGTTTAGGTGATTTTCCATTTTTATATGTACAATTAGCTAATTATTCTGAGCCTTCAGAAGTTGGTAAACATTATGGTTGGGCAAGACTTAGAGAAGCACAGAGAAGAGGATTAAAAATTAATAATACTGGAATGGCTGTATCTGTAGATATTGGAGAAAAAAATGAATTACATCCATTTAATAAAAAGGAAGTAGGAAGAAGATTATCATTAATAGCAATTAATAAATTATATAATGAAGACATAGTTTTTAGCGGGCCTATATATAAAGAAATAAAAAAGGATAAAAATAAAATAAAAATATATTTTGATAATAATAAAAGTGAATTATTAAGTATAAAAGGAAATTTAAATAATTTTGATATATGTGGAGAAGATGATATATATTATAAGGCAAGTGCTAAGATAATAGATAATTATGTAGAGGTTTGGAGTAGAAAAGTAGAAAATCCTAAAAATGTAAGATATGCATGGGAAGATGCTCCTGAAGATATAAACTTTTATAATAAAGATGGATTACCAGCATCACCATTTACTACAGAAAGTTTCTTTTAAAGAGGTTTTTATATTATAATAGTATTAACAAATATTTACTTGTTAATTTTTTTAAGGGTAAAGGATAAAGAGATGAAATTTAAAAACTTTCTAAATTATTGTAGTATAAAATCTAAATTATTAATTATATTTATTTTTTGTGTATTAATTCCTATGTTTATTACTAATAGTTTAATGTTATATACAGTTAGAAATAATCAAAAAAAGGAACAAAAGATAAATATATACCATGTAATAGACAGAGTAACCTATAATTTAAATGGAGTTATTGAAGAGTGTATGATGCTTACAAATCATATAAATTCAGATGAAAATTTAAATAATATAATATCAACAGAGTATAATGCTCCAGTAAAATATTATGAAAAATATTTTGACCTTTTGGGAAATACTGCAATAAAAGATTATTATAATCCTCAACATATATACAAAATTACGGTCTATGTTGATAACGATAGCATAATAAATAGTGCTAATATTTCGAAAATAACACCAAAAGTAAGAGAGAGAGAATGGTACAAGCAGTATGTTGAAAATGGTGAAAGTACTACTATTACAATAGAATATGATAAAGATAGAGAGTTATTTGCTGATAATAATCCTTGTAGAGTTATAAGTATTGTAAGAAAATTAGATTATTATAAAGATAATAAAGAAAAAATAGTAAAAATAGATATAAATTACAATACATTATTAAGTAATATAATAAATGAGCAATTAGATGAAAGTTTATATATAGTAAATAAGGATTTAATATTATTAGCTAATAAAGGACTATATTTTCCAAAAGATGATTTTAAGAAAATAGATATAATAAACAAAAAAGATATATTAATAAAAGAAAAGTTGAAATTAAATCAATCAAAAAGTGATTGGGAAATTATTTTTACTGATAAGAATAATGGAATAATAAATGGTTTTAAAAATTCAAGTAAACTTTTTTTATATTTAACTTTATTTAACTTAGTATTACCAACTATAGTAATAAGTTTAATATCAAAATCTTTAATAAATAGAGTTAAAGTAATTAATAATTATTTAGATAAAGTTAAAAATGAAGAGTTTTACGAAATAGATAATATTGATGGAAATGATGAAATTGGTACTTTGATAAAAAGCTATAATTTAATGGTTTTAAAAATTAAAGAATTAATTGAAGTTGTTTTTAAAGAAGATGCAGAGAAGAAAATTCTTCAATTATCAAAAAAACAAGCAGAACTTAAAGCACTTCAAAGCCAAGTTAATCCGCATTTTATGTTTAATACTTTAGAAACAATAAGGATGAGAAGTATTATAAAAAAAGAAAATGAAACAGCAGAAATAATAGAAAAGTTATCTGTTTTACTTAGAACAACAATAAATTGGGGGAACGACAATATAACTATTGAGGAAGAAATGAAGTTTGTCAATAATTATATTGATATCCAAAGATATAGGTTTGGTGAAAAACTATCTTATAGTTCTTATATTATGGAGGACTGTAAGAACTATAAGATACCAAAATTATCATTGCTAACCTTTGTTGAAAATGCATGTATTCATGGAATAGAAAAAATATCATATAATGCGGGGATTAGTGTATCTATTTTTAAAAATGAAGAATATTTATGTATGGAAATTTCAGATACTGGAAAAGGGATTTCAGAGGATATTTTAGATACTATAAGAAAACGTATAGAAAAATTTAATTTTGAATCGTTAAATGAAGAAAAAAGTATAGGTATATTTAATGCATATATGAGAATGAAGATGTATTTCAATAATAATATAAGTTTTGAGATAGATAGTGAGCAAAATCAAGGAACAGACATTACGATAAAAATATATATGGAGGAGTTTAAAAAGGGAGAGGAATTTTATGATTAAAACTTTAATAGTAGATGATGAGCCATTTATCAGGCAGGGATTAAAGGTTTTAATTGATTGGGAAAAGTATGGGTATGAAATTATAGATGAATCTGAAAATGGAATAAGGGCTATGGAAATAATAAAGGAAAAAGAAATAGAACTTGTAATTACAGATATAAAAATGCCTCAAATGGATGGATTAGAACTTATAGAGTATGTATATAAAAATATAAGTAAAAAAATTAATTTTATAGTTTTAAGTGGGTTTTCTGAGTTTGAATATGCTAGAAAGGCAATGAAATATAATGTTAGAGATTATCTTTTAAAGCCTATACAAAGAGAAGAGCTTATCAATTCTTTAGTTAAAATACAGGAAAGACATAATAATATAATTTTGAAAAAAGAAGAAAAAGAAAATAATGAAAAACTTATTTATGATAAATATTTAAGTGAGTTAATATCAGGTAGATACGATGAAAAAAGTTTAAACTATATAAAAAATAGATTTAATCCGAGTTGTGAAATTAGATATATAAATATAGAAGTAAATTATAATAATGAAAGATATTTTAATATGACACATGAGGAAAAAAGATTAGGTCAGCATAATTTGTATAAGAGAATATTAGATTGGTTAGGAAAAGATTATTATAATGTTATATTTGATGTAATTAATGAAAAAGATTGTTATGATATAGGATTTATTTATGAAAAAAGATTATCAAGAGAAAAGTGCATTAGTGAAAAGGAATATATAAGAAATCTAATTGATTATGTAAAAGAAGGTTATAAATATGAATTCTATATTTATATAGGGCAACAGGTTAAATGTATTGAAGAACTTGAAATATCATATAAAACATCGATTATAGCTAAAATGTTTTCTAATTTTTCAATAGATAGCAAAATATCATATTATGATGACATAATGAATAATAGTGAAAGCTATAGCATTGAAAAAAAATATATGGATGATTTAATTAAAGCTATTGAAGAAAATGATAAAGAACAAATAATAGAATGTGTTGATAAGTTTTATAATAGTTTTAAAAATCATTTTATAGATTTAGATATTATAACAATAAATATAGATTACTTACTATGCAATCTTATAAATATAGCAAGAGGTATAGACGAAAAAGTAGATCAACAAAAAATTATTCAGTATATAAGTTTGGGAGTTTTTAAGGAGAATATAAGTAGAGGAAGCTCTAAGCATTTAAAGGAATTTTCTTTAGAATTTTCCAATTATTTAGTCCAAATAAGACAAAAAAATTCTCAAGGTATATTAGATCATATAGATAGAGAAATATCAGTACATTATATGGATAAGTTAAGCTTAAAATCATTAGGAGAAAAATATTATATTAATAGTGCATATTTAGGACAAATATTTAAAAAGAAATATAATATGTCATTTAAGGATTATTTAAACGTTTATAGAATTGATAGAGCAGAAGAAATATTAATGAATAGTGATGATAAGATATATAAAATTGCAGAGCAGGTTGGATATAATAATACAGATTATTTTATAAGTAAGTTTGTTCAATTGAAGGGGGAAACTCCATTGCAATATAGAAAAAAAATAAAGAGTAAATAATACACATATATATTAATATGTATGTTTTTTTATAAATTTAAAATAGGTGGTGAAGGTAATTATGACTATAGATGAAAAGTTTTTTGGAAAAACCAAAAGTGGTATTAAAGTTAAAAGTTATATTTTAACTAACAAAAATAAAATGGAAGTAAAAATTATAACTTATGGTGGAGCCATAGTAGAAATTAAGGTTCCAGATAAAGAAGGCAATTTTGATGATGTCATTTTAGGTTATGATACTATTGAAGGATATGAGAATGGTAAAAAGTTTCATGGGGCTTTAATTGGAAGATGTGCAAATAGAATAAAAAATAGTAGATTCAATATTAATGATAAAATATATGAATTAGAAGCAAATGATGGAGAAAATCATCTCCATGGAGGAAGGTTTGGTTTTGATAAAGTAGTATGGGATTCTGAAATATTAGATAATGAAAAAAATATATTGAAATTATCATATTTAAGTAAGGATATGGAAGAAGGATATCCTGGAAATCTAAAAGTGGATGTTATTTATCAGCTTACAGAATACAATAGTATAAAAATAGAATATAGAGCTATTAGTGATAAAGATACTGTTGTAAATCTTACAAATCATTCTTACTTTAATCTTAGAGGTCATTCTTCAGGGGATGTTTTAGAACAAAAATTAATGATTAATTCAAATAAATTTACGTTAAATAATAAATACTCAATTCCAACAGGAGAAATAAAAAATGTGGAAAATACACCTATGGACTTCAGAAAATTGAAAGCTATAGGAGAAAATATAAATGATTCAGATGAACAAATAGAATTTGGGCAAGGGTATGATCATAATTGGATATTAAATTCAAATGGAGATTTAAATGTATTATCAGCTAAACTTGTTGATGAATTAACAGGAAGAGTTATGGAAATGTATACAACTAATATTGGAGTTCAAATTTATAGTGGTAATTTTCTTGATGGAAATGAAATAGGTAAAGAAAATACAGCGTATAAAAGAAGAAGTGGTATATGTTTAGAAACACAGTTTGTACCAAATGCTATAAATGATGTAAGTTTTGAATCTACATTACTTAAGGCAAATGATGAATATAGACATACTACAATATATAAATTTAAAACTTTATAGAAACCTATAATAATCATATCAAAATAATTATTGTTTAAGTATAAAGAAAGGAGTGAGAGTTATTATGGAAATGACCTTAAGATGGTTTGGATCAAAGTTTGATACAGTTACACTGAAGCAGATTAGACAGATTCCTGGAGTTACTGGAGTAATAACAACTTTATATGATACAGTACCAGGAGATATATGGAGCAGTGAAAGTATTCGTGAGCTTAAGGCTGAAGTAGAAGAGGCAGGACTTAAAATAGCTGGTATTGAAAGTGTTAATATTCATGAGTCAATTAAAATTGGTTCTAATGATAGGGATATATATATTGATAATTATATAAAAACTTTAGAAAATTTAGGCAAAGAAGGTATTAAACTTGTTTGTTATAATTTTATGCCAGTATTTGATTGGACAAGAACAGAGCTTGATAGAGTAAGAAGTGATGGGTCAACTGTTCTAGCTTATAATCAAGAAACTATAGATTCAATAAATCCAGAAGAAATGTTTAATCATATTTCCAATCATACAAATGGTACAGTTATTCCAGGGTGGGAGCCTTATCGTATGGAAAAGATTAAAGATTTATTTGAAATGTATAAGGATGTTGATGAAGAAAGATTATTTGAAAACTTAAAATACTTCCTAGAAAAAATAATGCCTGTGTGTAATAAGTATGATATTAATATGGCAATACATCCAGATGATCCTGCTTGGAGCGTTTTTGGATTACCTCGCATAATAATTAATAAAAAAAATATTTTAAGAATGCTTAATATGGTAGATGATAGACATAATGGAATTACATTTTGTTCTGGATCTTATGGAACGAATCTTGAAAATGATATGCCAGATATGATTAGAGCTTTAAAGGGTAGAGTACATTTTGCTCATGTTAGAAACTTAAAGTTTAATTCTAAAGATGATTTTGAAGAAGCTGCACATCTTTCATCTGATGGATCTTTTGATATGTATGAAATAATGAAGGCATTATATGATATAGATTTTACAGGACCTATTCGTCCAGATCATGGGCGTATGATATGGGATGAAGTAGCAATGCCAGGATATGGTTTATATGATAGGGCTCTTGGAGCAACTTATTTAAATGGACTTTGGGAGGCAATTAAAAAAGGAGATAAGTATGAAGCTAAATGAAAAAGGGCTATCGAATAATAAGTATTGGAAAGATTTTGGTTATGATTTACCTAAGTATGATAGATCTACAGTTATAAAAAATACAAGTGAAAAGCCTAAGATGATACATTTTGGTGCTGGAAATATATTTCGTATTTTTTATGGGAATTTAGTACAAAACTTATTAAATGAAGGAATAATTGATTCTGGACTTATAGTTGCTGAAGGTTATGATTATGAAATTATAGAAAAAATTAATAATCCACACGATAATTATAGTATTGCTATTACGCTTAAAACAGATGGTTCTATTAGGAAAACTGTAATAGGAAGTATTGTAGAATCATTAATTTTAGATTCAGAAAATGAAAGTAATTTTAATAGGTTAAATGAGATATTTAGAAAAGACTCTCTTCAAATAGCAAGTTTTACAATTACAGAGAAAGGATACAGCTTAATAGATGGTGAAGGAAATTTGCTTCCATCAATATTGAGGGATATAAAAAATGGTCCTAATAAACCTGAAAGCTATATTGGTAAAATAACTTCACTATTATATACAAGATATCTTAGTTATGAAAAACCAATTGCTATGGTTAGTATGGATAATTGCTCAAAAAATGGAGATAAGCTTCATAATGCTGTAATAGAGATAGCTAAAAAATGGGTTGAAAATAATTTAGTTGAAAATGAATTTGTTAACTATATTAACGATAGTAATAAAGTATCATTTCCATTGACCATGATTGATAAAATTACTCCACGCCCATCTAAGGATATAGAAAAACTATTAAAAGAAGATGGAGTAGAAGAAATTGAAGCAATAGTTACAAAAAAAAGTACTTATGTTGCTCCTTTTGTAAATGCTGAGGAATGTGAATATTTAGTTATAGAAGATGTATTTCCTAATGGTAGGCCACTTTTAGAGAATGATGGTGTAATATTTACTACTAGAGAGAATGTAGAAAAAGTTGAAAAAATGAAGGTGTGTACATGCTTAAATCCAATTCATACAGCTCTTGCTATATTTGGATGTATTTTAAATTATGATTTAATCTCTGATGAAATGAAGGATAAAACACTAAGAAAATTAGCTTGGGGAATTGGATATAAAGAGGGGCTTCCTGTTGTAGTAGATCCAGGAATATTAGATCCGAAGGAATTTATAGATACAGTTTTAAATATAAGGCTTCCAAATATATTTATACCAGATTCACCTAAACGTATAGCAACAGATACATCACAGAAATTAGCTATTCGTTTTGGTGAGACAATTAAAGCTTATGATACTTCATTAAATTTAGATATATCTAACTTAAAACTAATACCTCTTGTATTTGCAGGATGGCTTAGATATCTTATGGGAATAGATGATAATGGAAAAAGATTTGAATTAAGTCAAGATCCAATGTTAAATTCATTAACATCAATTATGTCTTCTATTAATATTGGAGATGATAAGAACTTTGAAGAAGTATTAAGACCTATACTTGAAGATAAGAGAATATTTGGAGTAAATCTTTATGAAGTAAATATGGCAAAAACTGTGTGTAATTATTTTAAAGAAATGATATCTGAAAGAGGTGCAGTAAAAGTTACATTAGAAAAATATGTGTAAATTAAAAAAAGTTAAATTATGAAATTAAGTTTTATAGATTATTTATTAGAAGGGTATGAGGTTTATTATGAATAAAGATAATAGAATGAAGCATGAAGAGGCTTTAGCTAAAGCAAAAGAATTAGTATCTAAAATGACATTGCAAGAAAAGGCATCACAATTAACATATAATGCAGCACCTATAGAACACCTAAATATACCAAGATATAACTGGTGGAATGAGGGATTACATGGAGTTGCAAGAGCTGGTACAGCTACTGTATTTCCACAAGCAATTGCACTAGCAGCTATGTTTGATGATGATTTATTATATGAAGTTGCAAAGGTAATATCTACAGAAGCTCGTGCAAAATATAATGAAAATACAAAAAAGGATGATAGAGATATTTATAAAGGTATAACATTATGGTCTCCTAATATAAATATATTTAGAGATCCTAGATGGGGAAGAGGACATGAAACTTATGGAGAAGATCCATATTTAACATCTAAACTTGGAGTAGCTTTTGTTAATGGACTTCAAGGGGAAGGAAAGTATTTAAAGACGGCTGCTTGTGCAAAACATTTTGCTGTTCATAGTGGGCCAGAAAAATTAAGACATGAATTTGATGCAGTTGTAAGTAAAAAAGATTTATATGAAACTTATTTACCAGCCTTTGAAGCTTGTGTAAAGGAAGCAGATGTAGAAGCAGTAATGGGAGCGTATAATAGAACAAATGGCGAACCTTGTTGTGGAAGTAAAACTTTATTAAAGGATATTCTAAGAGGAAAATGGAATTTTAATGGACATGTAGTTTCTGATTGTTGGGCAATAGCAGATTTTCATTTATATCATCAAGTAACAAGCACTGCTACAGAATCAGCTGCTTTAGCTATAAAAAATGGATGTGATTTAAACTGTGGAAATGTATATCTTCAATTATTATTAGCATATAAGGAAGGACTTGTTTCAGAAGAGGATATAACAATTGCAGTAGAGCGATTAATGGCAACTAGAATAAGACTTGGAATGTTTGATGAAAATTGTGAATATAACAATATACCATATGAAGTAAATGATTGCAAAGAACATAGTGAATTAGCTTTAAGTGCTGCAAGAAAGTCTATTGTTTTATTAAGGAATAATGGAATATTACCATTAAATAAGGAAAAGTTAAAATCTATCGCAGTTATTGGACCAAATGCAAATAGTGAAATTATGCTTAAGGGAAATTATTCAGGTACAGCTTCGAAATATGTTACTATTTTAGAAGGTATTCATGAAGCTGTTGAAGATAATATTAGAGTTTATTATTCAGAGGGATGTCATTTATACAAAGATAGAATTCAAGGTTTAGCACAACCAGATGATAGATTACAAGAAGCAATATCTATAGCTGAAAGATCGGATGTTGCAATACTTTGTTTAGGGTTAGACTCTACTATTGAAGGTGAACAAGGAGATGCAGGAAATAGTGATGCAGCAGGAGATAAGATAGATTTAAATTTACCAGGAAATCAACAAGAATTATTAGAAAAAATTATAGAAACAGGAACTCCTGTTATTTTACTAGTTGGCGCAGGAAGTGCATTAACCTTTAATGGCGCAGAAGAAAAGTGTGAAGCTATCTTAGATGTATGGTATCCAGGAGGACTAGGTGGAAGAGCTATATCAGATTTATTGTTTGGTAAATATTCACCAAGTGGAAAGTTACCAGTAACCTTCTATAAAAATGAAGATGACCTTCCAGCCTTTGAAGATTATTCAATGAAAGGAAGAACCTATAGATATGTAGAATCAGAAGTACTATATCCATTTGGATATGGATTAACTTATTCTAATATTGAATTATCAAATTTAAGAGTATCAGAAGTTAACAAAGATTTTGAATACGTTGATGTAACTGTTAATGTAAAAAATATTGGAAACTTCGATACAGATGAAGTAATACAATGCTATATTAAAGATCTTGAATCAAAATACGCAGTACTAAATCATAGTTTAGCAGCTTTTAAAAGAGTTAAGCTTAATATTGGAGAAAGCTTAGATATAACTTTAAGATTAGATAAAAAATCCTTTGAAGTAGTGAATGATGATGGTGAAAGAGTTATTGATAGTACTAAATTTAAAATATATGTAGGAGTATCACAACCAGACAATAGAAGTGTTGAACTAACAGGAAAGTCTCCTTTAGAAACAATTATTCAACTTTAAAAATAAATAAAAAAATCACATTAATAGTGCAAACTATAATGTGATTTTTTTATAAATTTCTTTATCTAATTACAAAGTTCTTTTATTAATTTTTAAATAACTTTCAGTGTGAAAATAGATAAATATTATATGACGGCGACTTGGAGCGCATGCGACGGAGCAAGGAATATACTATTTATCTATTTTCTATTTAAAAGAATTAAAAGAAGCATCAGAAGGCATTCTCCAATCTCCTCGTGGACTTAAGGATATAGTACCAACCTTAGGACCATCAGGTAAAGCGCTTCTTTTAAATTGTTGTGTAAAGAATCTATATATAAATTTATCAAGCCATTTTGTTATTTCTTCTTCACTATAATCATCCTTAAAGGCATATTTTGCAAGAGTTTTAATTCTTTCCTTTGAAGAACCATTTTTTATAAAGTGATATAGGAAAAAGTCATGTAATTCATAAGGCCCAACTATATCTTCTGTTTTTTGTGTTATTTCACCCTTATCTCCCTTAGGTAATAACTCAGGGCTAACAGGTGTATCTAATATATCTAATAAGGTTTCAGCAACCTCCTTAGTAGATTCCTTTTCAGCTACATATTTAACTAAGTACCTAACTAAGGTCTTTGGAATTGAAGGATTTACAGAATACATACTCATATGATCTCCATTATAAGTACACCATCCAAGAGCAAGCTCTGAAAGATCGCCAGTTCCTATTAATAATCCACCTTCTTTATTAGCTAAATCCATAAGGATTTGAGTTCTTTCTCTTGCTTGAACATTTTCATAAGTAACATCATGGATATTTTTATCATGGCCTATATCTTCAAAGTGTTGAAGTGCCGCCTTTACTATATTTATTTCTCTTAAATCACAGCCAAGTTCTCTGCATAGAGTTAAAGCATTGTTATAAGTTCTATCTGTAGTACCAAAGCCTGGCATAGTAATAGTAACTATATTTTTATTATCTAAACCTAAAAGTTTAAAGGTTTTTGCTACAACTAGTAAAGCTAAAGTAGAGTCTAGACCGCCAGATATACCTATAACAGCTTTTTTAAGATTAGTATGCTCCATTCTTTTAGCTAAAGCAGCAGCTTGAATACTAAATATTTCTTTGCATCTTTCTTCTCTTAATTTTGTGTTTGATGGAACAAAAGGATGCTTATCTATGTGTCTATCAAAATCTATAATTTTATTTTCCTTATAATTAAAGTTTATTATTTTAGCATCAAAAGGAACAATTCTAGAAGCATCTCTATAGCTTATATTTTTAAGTCTTTCGGCATTAAGCTTAAATACATCTATATAAGAATAGATAACTTCATTGTCTCTTTGAAATCTATTGTTTTGTTTTAATATTGAACCATTTTCAGCTATAAGTAAGTGTCCACTAAATAATAAATCTGTAGTTGATTCATGAACTCCTGCAGATGAATAAATATAAGCAGACATACATCTAGCACTTTGATTAGAGATTAAAGCTTCTCTATAATCTTTTTTACTAACAAGTTCGTTAGAAGCTGATAAATTTCCAATGATATTTGCTCCTAAAAGTGAAAGATAAGAACTTGGGGGAATAGTAACCCAAAGGTCTTCGCAAACTTCAAATCCAAAAGTATAATCATTAGATTTAAAAATTAAGTTAGTGCCAAAAGGAACATCCTTTTGAAAGTCAAAATCTACTTTTTCATCAATTATTCCTAAGCCTTCACTAAACCAACGTTTTTCATAAAATTCACTATAATTTGGAATATAGGACTTTGGAACAATTCCAAGTAGTTTTCCGTTAAATATTATATAAGCACAATTAAAAAGAGTGTTCTTAAATACTAATGGAGCCCCAACTGCAATTAGCATATCTAAATTTAAACTCTTTTCAATTATTTTTTCTATAGCAATATTAGATTTTTCTATAAGAGTGTATTGCATAAATAAATCACCACAGCTATAAGATGTAATACATAGCTCTGGAAAAATTATTGCCTTTGCATTATTTTTACTTGCTTCATCTAAGCATTTAAATATATTTTCTAAGTTATATTCAACATCTGCAACTCGTGTTACGGGACATGCAGATGCAACTTTTATAAAATCCATAAAATCTCTCCTATCTATAAACTATATTTATATTTTAACTCTTTTTAAATATTAAATTCACAACTAACTATTTAAATAATAAAAGGAAAACTATAGAAAATCAATGATAATAGGAGAAAAGAAAACAAAAAAGAGATAAGGGTTATAAAATACTATATAAAAAGATATAGAAATACTTGTAAAATAATAAAATATATAATATAATAAAAATATCAAACAAATAAATTTTAAATTTTTGTCAGTAATGTTATAATATTAAAAAAGGAGGGGGAATAATGAGTGCAATAATATTTTGGATTATTATTGCTGGAATTGCAATTGCTATAGATATAGCTACAAGTAATTTTTTATTTGCATGGTTTGTAGTTGGTGCAGTTACAGCAATGGTAGCAGACTTCATAGGAATATCATTTGGAGTTCAAATTATAATTTTCCTAGTTATTAATTTAATTACTATTGCTATAGGTTATCCTTGGGCAAAGAAGAAATTTAAAAAATCAGTTAAAAGAATACCTTTAATGGAAGAAACCTATATAGGTAGGATTATGAAAGCAGAGGAAAATATAATAGATAGGGCTAGAGTTAAAGTAGATGGAGTCTATTGGACTGTGCAAAATACAGGAGAAGAAATTAAAATAGGTGAGAACTTTAAGATTATTGGTATTGAAGGTATTAAATTAAATATAAAAAAAGAGGTGTAGATAATGGATAGTTTAATAGGATTAGTTATTATAGGAGTAATAATACTTTTCATTTTAATTACAATTTTGTCATCAATAAAGATAGTAAATACAGGATATTTATACGTAGTAGAAAGATTTGGACAGTATCATAAAACTTTAGAACCTGGTTGGCACTTTATGATTCCTTTTGTAGACTTTGTTAGAAGAAAGGTTTCAACAAAACAACAAATTTTAGATGTACCACCACAATCAGTTATAACTAAAGACAATGTTAAAATTTCAGTTGATAATGTAATATTCTATAAACTTTTAAATGCAAAAGATGCAGTTTATAATATTGAAGATTATAGATCAGGTATAGTTTATTCAGCAACAACTAATATGAGAAATATTTTAGGTAATATGTCATTAGATGAAATATTATCAGGCAGAGATAAGATAAATCAAGATCTTTTAAGTATAATCGATGAAGTTACTGATGCTTATGGTATAAAAATTCTTTCAGTTGAGATTAAAAATATAATACCTCCAACAGAAATTCAAGAAGCTATGGAAAAGCAAATGAAAGCAGAAAGAAATAAGAGAGCTATGATTCTTGAAGCAGAAGGACAAAGACAATCTCAAATTGAAAAAGCAGAAGGTGAAAAGAGAGCTAAAATACTTGCTGCAGAAGCTGAAAAGGAAGCTAATATAAGAAGAGCAGAAGGTTTAAAGGAATCTCAATTGCTTGAAGCAGAAGGTAAGGCTAAGGCAATTGAAGAAATTTCAATTGCAGAAGCGGAAGCTATTAGAAAGGTTAACCAAGCTATTATTGAATCAGGAACTAATGAAACAGTTATAGCATTAAAGCAAGTTGAAGCTTTAAAAGAAATGGCTAATAATCCAGCTAATAAGCTTATACTACCAAATGAAACATTATCTTCTCTTGGAAGCATAGCAGCTATTGGAGAAATGTTAAAAGGTGGTAAAGAGAGTTAAAAATAGTCAAATTTAACTTGGAAAAATAAAAGATTAGGACTATTGCATTAATGATATTATATAAATATTAAAATTTCATGTGAATTTAATATTTATATAGTGGAATTTTATGCAAAGTCCTTTTTTTCGTAATAAATTTAGTTTTTATTTCAAAAGATATAAGTATACAAAATAAATATATTGGGAGAAATAAATATGAAGAATTTATTTAAAATAAAATTAAAATTGATAATATTATTAATTTTTATAATGTGTACCCTATTAATAAATATTAAAGTCTCAAAAGCAAAAAGTATAAATGATGGAATAAAAATAAATAATGAAAATATTAATTATAGTAGAGAAAAAGCTAGAGAGTATGCTATTAAATGGGCAATAAATCCTAATAAGGAATATTATAATTATGTAAATGATGGTGGAGATTGTACTAACTTTGTATCTCAAGTATTGAGAGCTGGTGGAATGGAGTTTATAGGAAGTAAAAATAGTGCAACTAATATTAACTCTTGGTTTTATTATTCGTCTAATCTACCCAATAGAACTGTTACTTGGACAGCAGCTAAGGCATTTAACTCACATTTTGGAAAAGAGCTCAAAAGAGTTTATAAATATAGAGAATTTAAAATCGAAGATGCCTTGATTAAGTGGGAGGAAATTTATAATAGCATATATATTGGAGATATTGTTCAATATTCAAGACCCAATAATATAGCTTTTCATTCTCAAGCAATAACAGATTTATTAGATAAAAAAACTATTTATTTTTCTCAACATTCAAATTCTATGGAGAATTTTTATAAGGATGGTAATTTGAAGTATTATTTATTAGGTAAGCCAGATGACTATAATTTTTTAATTTATAATATAAAAAAAGAAAATAATATAAATAGCTCAAGAGAAACTGTTATTTTAACAGAAGATGATTATAGAAAAGAATTAGTAGAAGCTATTGATATGATAAGAATTAGTATAGAAGATACTAGATTTGATAATAAAATCTATAAAAGTAGTGATACAGAAAAATTTATTTATGATATGGAAAAGAAGTTAGATAAAGTAGAGTATGAGCGATATTCTAGATCTAAATCATCAAAAGAACTTTTAGAATATTTAATGGATAGAAGTGATTTATAATATAAAATTTATAAATAAAGAATATAAAATAGTAAAATGGATAAAAATAATAATGACCCTAAGGGGTTACGTAGGTTTCTTTGCCGGTAGTATATACTACCGGTATTTTTTGAATTGAAATGTTTATTACAAATTATAAAATTAAATTATTTAGCCTTATAAAAAGTAAGAGAATTTAATGATCAAATTGGTAAAATTTTTATGTATAATTATTAAAAAAGTGTAGATTTTTTTTATTAAGTATGATATTATAATAAAGTAGTTAAAAGCTATAAAAAATAATTAGTTTAAAGATTTTGATAGATAATGATATTCTCCATAATAGAGATTAATATTACTATATGGTCTTTAAAGTGGAGGTTTTTATAATGGAAGATAAGAAAATAGTTTGTAAAGATTGCGGAAATGAATTTGTGTTCACAGTTGGAGAACAAGAATTCTACAAAGAAAAAGGATTCGATAACGATCCAGTTAGATGTCCTGATTGCAGAAGAGCAAGAAAGAACAACAACAGAAGATAGTAAATTAGACTGTAGGAGACTACAGTCTTTTTTCATGTATATGAACTTATAAAATGTTATTTGTATTAATAACATTTTATAAGTTCAATTAATTTATAGTGAAGTATTAAATAGCAGAAATATAATATTTTTTATATACAAAATAGGAAAAAGAAAATACAAATTATATAAAGATAAATAATTCTAAAATATATTGTAAAAATAATATAGGATTAATATAACAAAATACTTTTGTAATAAATAAACTTAATTCCTCTAATAATATAAATGAATACAAAATATATAAAATGAAAAGCTTGGAGGAAATATGAATAGAGAAAGTAAAAATGAAGCTTATTCTAGAGCAAAAGATATGTTAATAGCAGGAGAGTCTTGGGATAAAATAATGAATGAAACAAGACTTAGACAAAAAGATTTAAAGAGAATTCAATCAACAGAAATAAGTCCTAAATTTTAATTCAAAAGGTGTGATTAAGTTAATCACACCTTTTTATAATTTAAAAAAATTTATTAAAAAGTAGGGTATGGTTATTAAAAAATTATAATATACATTTTATATATTCATTTTGATATATTTAAGATTTGGAGTGAATAAATTTGCGAATTATGATAAAAGAAAGTGGCACAACTTCAAATATGTAAATATTTTCAGAATTGATTGACAATAAATATTATTAGTTTTAAAATAATAATTATTAATAGATAGAAAAAATTGGTATAATTAGTTGCAGTATTAGTTTTAGCTTTTATTATATGGTAAAGTGTTTAAAGTTTTTAACACTAAATAAAGGGAGGCATATTTATGTTTTTTAAGACTACAGAACAACACGAAGAATTTCGTGCTAAAATTAGAGAATTTTCAGAGGCTGAAATAAGACCACAAGCCTTTATGTGGGATAAGGAAAATATTTTTCCAACAGAAGTGGTTAAAAAATTAGGGGAAATGGGTGTACTTGGAACACCTTATCCAAAAGAATATGGTGGGTTAGGAAGAGATGTTATTAGTTATGCTATTGCTGTAGAAGAACTTTCTAGAGTTGATGGTGGAACAGGAGTAATATTGTCAGCTCATGTTTCATTAGGTAGTTATCCAATAGCTGCTTTTGGAACTGAGGAACAAAAACAAAAATATTTAGTTCCTTTAGCAAAGGGAGAAAAAATTGGAGCATTTGGATTAACAGAACCTAATGCAGGTAGTGATGCAGGTGGAACTGAGACAACTGCAGTATTAGAAGAAGATTATTATATTTTAAATGGTGGTAAGATATTTATAACAAATGCAGATAAGGCAGATACATATGTTGTATTTGCAGTAACTACTCCAGATATAGGAGTAAGAGGAATTAGTGCTTTTATAGTTGAAAAAGGATGGGAAGGTTTCACTTTTGGAGATCATTACGATAAAATGGGTATTCGTTCATCTTCAACTGCAGAATTAATATTTAATAATGTAAAAGTTCCTAAGGAAAATTTATTAGGAAAAGAAGGGGAAGGCTTTAAAATAGCTATGCAAACATTAGATGGTGGACGTATAGGAATAGCAGCCCAAGCTTTAGGAATAGCTCAAGGAGCTTATGAAAACGCTTTAGAATATTCTAAGGAAAGAGTTCAATTTGGAAAGCCTATATGCCAGCAACAAGTAATTTCTTTTAAGTTAGCAGACATGGCAACTAAATTAAGATGTGCTAGAATGTTAGTTTATAGTGCAGCAGAGCTTAAAGAAAATCATGAACCATATTCAATGGAAGCTGCTATGGCTAAGCAATATGCCTCTGATATATGTTTAGAAGTAGTTAATGATGCATTACAAATATTTGGTGGTTCAGGGTACTTAAAGGGAATGGAAGTAGAAAGAGCTTATAGAGATGCTAAGATTTGCACAATTTATGAAGGAACTAATGAAATTCAAAGAGTTGTTATAGCATCACATATTATAGGAAAGATGCCTAAGAAGGATTCTAAAGCAAAGAAGAAAGCTGACCCATTGACAGGGGCTCGTAAGAAGGTTATATTTAATGAAGGTACAGCTAAAGAAAAAGTGGATAAGCTTGTAGAAGCTTTAAAATCTGATGGATATGATTTTACTATAGGAATAGATATAAATACTCCAATACCAAAAGCAGAACGTGTAGTTAGTGTTGGTAGAGGAATTGGAGAAGAAAAAAATATGGAATTAGCAAGGGCATTAGCTGTCCAAGCTGGTGCAGCTATTGGTTCATCACGTCCTGTAGCTGAAACATTAAAATATTTACCTCTAAATCGTTATGTTGGAATGTCAGGCCAAAAGTTTAATGGAAATCTTTATATAGCATGTGGAATATCAGGTGCTGGACAACATCTGAAGGGGATAAAGGATGCTACAACTATAGTTGCTATTAATAATAATCCTAATGCACCAATATTTAAAAATACTGATTATGGTATAGTTGGTGATTTAATTGAAATAATGCCATTATTAACAGCTGCTTTAGATAATGGGGAACCTAAGAAGGATGCTCCTCCTATGAAAAAGATGAAGAGACATATTCCGAAAAAGATTAAACCTACATGGAAGACATATGTATGCACTGGTTGTGGATATGAATATGATCCTGAAATAGGTGATGAGGAGAATGAAATAGAGTCAGGAACTTTATTTGAAAAACTCCCAGAAGAATGGATATGTCCAGATTGTGGTGAAGAAAAATCTAATTTTATAGAAGCTTAATCTTTAGCTAATTTAAATTTTCATAGTCAAAAGGAGGATTAATTTATGTTTTGTGTTAGAAAAGTAACTGAAGACCTGTATTGGGTAGGTGGTAATGATAGACGTCTTGCTCTATTTGAAAATATTCACCCAATTCCAAGAGGTGTTTCATATAATTCATACTTATTATTAGATGAGAAAACAGTATTATTTGATACTGTAGATTGGTCAATATCTAGACAATTTTTAGAGAATATTGAAGCTGTTTTAAATGGTAGAAGTTTAGATTATTTAGTTATTAATCATATGGAACCAGATCACGGTGCTTCAATAGAGGAAATAATTATACGTTATCCAGATGTGAAAATAATAAGTACTGAAAAATCATTTTTATTAATGAGACAATTTGGTTTCAACGTAGATGGTAGAATAATAGAAGTAAAAGATGGAGATGTAAAATCTTTTGGTAAACATGAAATTAAGTTTATAAGTGCACCAATGGTACACTGGCCAGAAGTTATGGTTAGCTTTGATACTACAAATGGTGTTTTATTCTCAGCTGATGCCTTTGGTTCATTTGGAGCATTAGATGGAAAATTATTTAATGATGAAGTTAACTTTGAGCGTGATTGGATAGATGATGCCAGAAGATATTATACAAATATAGTTGGTAAATATGGTCCACAAGTACAATCACTTCTTAAGAAAGCAAGTAATCTTGATATTAAGATGATTTGTCCATTACATGGACCAGTTTGGAGAACAAACTTAGGTTATTTTATAGACAAGCATGATAAGTGGAGTAAGTATGAACCAGAAGAAGAAGCTGTAATGATAGTATATGCTTCAATGTATGGAAATACTGAATCAGCAGCTAATGCATTAGCAACTAAGTTTGTTGAAAAAGGAATAACAAATATAGTTATGTATGATGTGTCAAATACACATGTATCAACATTAATTGCTGAAACATTTAGAGTTAGCCATTTAGTTATAGCTTCTGTAACATATAACTTAGGTATATATCCTTTAATGCATAACTACTTAATGGATATGAAGGCTCTTAATGTTCAAAATAGAACTGTTGCATTAATTGAAAATGGTTCATGGGCAACTAAATCA
This sequence comes from Clostridium gallinarum, assembly GCF_014836325.1. GTDB lineage: Bacteria > Bacillota > Clostridia > Clostridiales > Clostridiaceae > Clostridium > Clostridium gallinarum. The sequence goes on along the minus strand of NZ_JACSQZ010000011.1, from coordinate 23,111 downwards.
GGACAATTAATGGAAAAATGTTTTGATGGAATGAAGAAGATGAATATACTAGATAATAAACTTTCTTTAGTTTCATCAATGAAGGAAGATAATGTTGTTGATATGGATGCACTTGTTGATAGTGTTATTGAATCTATGAAGTAGTTAATTATAACATTAAAATTGGTATAATAAATAAAAAATCTGCGATAAAATATCGCAGATTTTTTATTTATTAATTTATTTTATTGAATTTACATATTCAACAGCACTTGTTCCTGCTATTCTACCAGAAGTATAAGCAAATCCACAAGCTAAACCTTCATATGGAGGATATCCAACCCCTGTATAATATCCACCAGCTGTTGTTCCAGCAGCATATAAACCAGGAATTAATTCGAAATCAGTAGTCATAACTTGCATATTGTCATCTACTTTAACTCCACCAACTGTACCTAAGAATACTCCACGTACATCAAAGGCATAATAATCGCCAGATTCAACTTTATAAGCTAATGATGAGCTTGCTTTACCATAATCAGTATCTGAACCTTTTTCAACCATTGAATTATAACGTTCAACAGTAGCTTTTAAGTCATCAGCATTCATTCCAGTAGCTTCAGCTAATTCTTCAAGTGTACTTCCCTTAAATGCAGTACCAGCTTCAACAGATTGGTCTGCTAATTTAACAAAATCATCAAGATCCATCTTAGCTCCAGGACCAGCTTGAGATACAGTTAGAGATGTTCCTTTTGAAAAATCTTCTAATGTAGCTTTATCAACTATAATATAGTATTTTCCACCAACTGTATATGCAGCATTTGCCCAGAAAGCTGTATCATAAACAACATCCTCGTTAGTGAAACGACTACCAGTAATATCTACCCATAATAATGGACTGTTAAGTATTTGTGTTAAGCTTGTATCAGAGAATCCAGCAAGATTTTCACCAGCAGAATCCTGCTTAACTGTTGATTCAGCAAATTGACAAGCATGTAAAAGTGGAGTTCCATCTAAATCAAAGCCACCAATTGCTTCAATTGCTTCAATACCTTCACCATTATTTGGCATTCCAAGTGAATTAAATAAATTAGAATTTAAAGCAGCAGATGTTTTTTCTTCATTAGCACCAAAACCACCTGTACAAATAATAGTTGCATTTGCATTAACAGTTAATATACCACCATCTTCTTTTGTTGCAGTTATACCAGTTACAACACCATCACTATTTTTCATTATTGTATCTAAAGAAGTATTATAAACAACTTTAGCTCCCATATTTTCAAGATTAGTGTACATATTTTCAAAAGCTTGAGCTTGATCTACAAATTTATGATATGTTTTCCATTTATAAGGATCATCTTCATGAGCAGCTTGAGTAGTTGTTTCAGGAAGATAGAATTCAACTCCATATCCTTGTAACCATTCAACTGTATCAGCAGCGTTTTCAACAATTTTTCTTACAATAGTACCGTTGGATAAATATTGATTAAATTCCATTAAATCTTGAACTGCTTTATCTACAGAAAGATTAAGACCTTCGCTTTTTTGTAATTCAGTACCAATTGCAAAGAAACCTGAAGCTATTTTTGAGTTACCACCAGCTGAAGGATTTTTTTCAACTATTAACACGTTAAGTCCAGCTTCAGTAGCAGCTAGAGCAGCAGCTGTACCAGAACCACCAGCACCTACAACGACTACATCAACATTAACTTCTTCATTTTCTCCATTTTTAGAAATTTCATTATTCTTAAAAGCATCTATATCTGCACCTGCTTCAGTTAATGCAGCAGTAACTGCATTTATAACTGCAGTACTAGTATAAGTAGCTCCACTTACAGTATCTATAGCTAAACTTTGAGTATCAACTATAGTTTTGGCTAATTTTGGAGCTGCTTCACCTCCGATAGTAGGAGTTTCAGAGTCAGCATTAACATCTATTGAAGATATTTTACCATCTTCTGATATTGTTAAATTTACTGTAACATCTCCGCCAAAGCCTTTTTCAGTTGCTGTATAAGTTCCAGCTTTAGCAACAGAGTTACTTTTAGATTCGCATCCTATTAGTAAGCTAGTTGATAATGCGAAAGCTAAAGTAGTTGAGATTAACTTACGTAAAAAATTCTTTTTCATATTTCCCCCTAATTGATTGTTATTTTTTTAACCGATAAGAAGTATAACAGATATGATTTTTTATGTTAAGATGCTATAATTTGTGTAAAAAGTGGTTTATTTTTATATTATATTGCATTTTATATAAAATTATATAAAATAATTAATAGAATAGAAAATAAACTTTGTTAAAAAATATGAAAGAGAATCAGACAATTGGATAAAAATTTAATTTTAGAACAAATAAGTAAGATGATTGACAAAAATATTGATGGATATTACAGTTTGAATTTATTGAAAAATGGAAAGGGAACACTTATTTCTGAAGAAAAATATATATCACTTATAATTGTTTATGGAATTGTAAGCATTGAAATAAATTCAAAGATTATTAATTTGGTAGAAGGAAATATTGTTTTAGTAAAATATGCATCTAATATTAAGTACGTAAATAATGAAAAAAATTCAAAGATATGTGTAGTTAATTTTAAAGAGGAGTTTTTTGATTCTAATTTAAAATATCAAATGGCAGATTGTCCAATATTCTATGACTTTATTAGATTAGATAATAAAAAGTTAGAGTATTTAGTATTTGATATTACAACTTATAATATAATAAAAAAATATTTAAATATTTTTTTATATGAGGTAAGTACTATTAGTGAAAATAATGAAAAGTTAGTTAAAGCAGCATTAGTATTATTTTTATCTAATCTACATAATTTTCATAAGGATTCATTAATTATTAGCGAGTCTAGTATGATGGAAAATTATGATATAGGTAGATGGTTGAAATATATGGTAGATAATTATTCCACAGTAACATTAAATAGTATGGCAAAGGATTTTAATTTTAACCCAACTTATTTTTCTATGCGTTTTAAAAATTTAGCAAAGGACAGTTTTTCGAATAAATTAAGAGAAATAAAATTAGAAAAATCTAAATGGCTACTTATTACTACTGATTTGTCAGTGCAAAATATTTCTGAAATAATAGGATTTAAAGAAAAAAGTTATTTTTTTAGGATATTTAAAAAGCGATATGGAATGACCCCTCTTAAATATAGAAAGTTTAGTAGAGATTTAAGAAATTAATAAATTAGTTAATAAAAATATGTTCCTTTACATATATAGATTTTTATTTTTTTATCAATAAGAGTATAATTAATGTGCTAGTATTAAAATGAAAGCGGGGAATGTTATGCTTACTATAGGATATATAGGTAATGGAAAAAGTACAAATAGATATCATTTACCTTTTGTTATGCAAAGAAAAAATATAAAAGTAAAAACTATTTATCAAAGAAATCCTAATAATGAAGCTTGGGATAGAATTGAGGGAGTTAAATACACATCAAATTTAGATGAACTTTTAAAAGATGAAGATATTCAATTGATAGTTGTTTGTACAAAACAAGATAGTCATTATGATTACGCAAAATTAGTTTTAGAAAATAACAAACACTGTTTAGTAGAAAAGCCATTTACCGAAACATATGTAGAAGCAAAAGAATTGTTTGAATTAGCAAATTCAAAAGGATTAATAGTTCAAGCTTATCAAAATAGAAGGTTCGATAGTGACTTTTTAACAGTTCAAAAAGTTATAGAAGACGGAAAGATTGGAGATATATTTGAACTTGAAATGAATTTTGATTATTTTAGGCCAGAAATTCCTGAAAAAACATCGCAATTTTCTCCCTATGAATCTTTTTTATATACACATGCATGTCATACTTTAGATCAAGTAATTAGTTATTTTGGAAAACCAGATAATATTAATTATGATGTAAGACAATTATTAGGTAGAGGGAGAATGAATGATTATTTTGATTTAGATCTATATTATGGAAATCTAAAAGTATCGGTTAAATCTAGCTATTTTAGAATAAAACCAAGGCCAAGCTTTATAGTATATGGGAAAAAGGGATGCTTTGTAAAGGAAACAAAAGATAGACAAGAAGAGCATTTAAAGATGTTCTATATGCCAGATAAAAATGATTTTGGCGTAGATACTTTAGAACATTATGGAACATTAACTTATATTGATGAATCAGGAATTTTGCATGAAGAAAAAGTTAAATCAGTAAATGGAGATTATGGAAGGGTATATGATGATTTATATGAAGTTATTATAAATAATAAGAATAAGACTATTAAAGATGAAGAAACTTTATTGCAATTAAAGATATTAGAGGAAGGTATTAAAAATTTGAAATAATATTAAGATATAAAAGGCAAATTCTAAAGTGAATTTGCCTTTTATAAATAGATTTGAAAGTAATTATAATATTTCTAAGATTTCAACTGTATATTTATCTTCAGGTGCAATTACTTCAACTATATCTCCAACTTTTTTGCCTTTTATAGCTAGACCTAAATCAGATTCTATACTAATGCACATATTTTCAGGATCAGAATCCATAACTGTTACTAAAGTTATAACATCCTCAAAATCATCCTCAATAAATCTAATTTTAGCTTTGCTATTGATATCAAGAGAAGATTTATCTATTTCATCCTCTGATATAACTGTAGCAGTAGAAATCATAGTCATAAGATATTGTATTCTATTATCATTTTCTCTATAGTTAGCACAAGCTTCTTTATATTCAGCATTTTCTGATCTATCACCATGAGCTGCAGCTATTGCTTTTTCTTTAGCTATTTCTGCTCTTTTCACAGTCAATCTATATTCTAATTCTTCTTGCAACTTTTTTATGTTTTCTTCAGTAAGCGTATTATTCATATAAATTAATCACCTCTTAAAATTATAATAAGAATATTATATATAATATATATTAAATATTCTATATATAACTTAATTTCTTTCAAATAAAAATAATAACTCTAGTTTAAATAGAGCTATTATTTTTATTTATTGTTAATATTCTAATATGTATTTATTCCTTTAATAAAAATACTACTTGAAATTATAGATATAAATCCAATCATAACAAATAATATATTTGCACAAAGACCACCTAGCGTTAAGGCAGCATTAAATAGATATACAGTTGGAACAAATAATAAAGTGATTAATGCAATTGGAATAAGCATTATACAAGAAAGATTATATTTATCCTTTAAAGCTTTTGTAATAACTGAAGTTATAGAAATTAAAACTCCAGGGAAAACAGTTATATAGCTAGCACCAGGCAATGATAAAGTTAGAATTATAGATAATAGCAATAATAGTACTAATGAGCCTATCAAATATTCATTTTTTTCTTTTAAATTATGAGTAAATTTTTTTATTGTAAATATATATCCAATAAAAGTAATTAATATAAATAGTATTAAAATAGTAGATTCATATTTTATAAGTGGTAAATAAGTTATTTTAAATTGTCTACCATTTATGATAGCTAATACTCTAGTAAGAAAATAAGCTATTCCCATACTGATTACGGTATATACTAGATTTATAAATGTATATTTAAATACTTTTATTAAATTTTTAGATTTTAAGTTCATATAAAGATATATTATACAAATTAATATTAAAGAGATTAGTATATAGTTAGTAGCTTTTGAATATTTAATAAATAGATTTCCAAGACTAAAGAATATACTATCATCATTACTAATAAGAGCAGATGAATCGGAGTATTTACTATTGGATACAAACTCTGTAACTATAGGTAAAACTTGATCACCATAATGTTGCATAGATTCATAACTTAAATTATTAGGATTATCATTAGGGGTATGATAATTTTCCATACCATCTAATACACTTATATTGATGCCAGGAATTTTGTTTTCAAGGAATACAGTAAAATCTGTTCCATTTGGTAAAAGTCTATATATTTCAGGTGTTATTGAATATGAAAAAGCCTTATCAGTTGAACTATATAAATCGACTATAGCTGAATTGTTAGGACTTGTTTCAAACATTACAGCTGGTCCGCTAGTACCTCTAGCTTCAAGATTTATTAAATAATTTACTCCATTAAAAATTTCAGCCTCATTGACAGCTTCTTTAGCTCCTAAAAGTCCAGCTTCTTCTCCATCAGTAAATAAGATTTTTATACCATTTTCAAGTTCTATATTATTTTCTTTTATAACTCTTAGAGTTTCAAGAATTGTAGATAGACCATATCCTGCATCGGCAGCCCCATGAGAACCATCTTTTTCAGCATAACGTTCAGCTTTAGCACGAGAACTATCATAGTGAGTTACTAGCATGATGTAAGAATCAGATTTACCTTTAATTTCAGCATAAATATTTTGAAGATCTTCATAACTATCACTTCTTTTTACATAAACATCATTATATTCATATATTTTTGGAGAAGCTCCTAATTTATTTAGTTCTGAAGTCAAATAATCTCTAACTTTTCCTTTAGCTTCTACATCATAAATTGAATGTGGTTCTTTTGCAATTTGACTTATATGAGTCATTAGATTATTGACATTAATTTTTGATAAATCATCGTAATTAGGTTTTGAAGGATTAAGTGAATTAAGTCCTAAAATACCAAATAGACAAATTATAAAAAATAATATAATATAGCTTGTACTTTTATTTTTATTCATAAAAAACTCCTTTGTTTAATAATAAATTATGTAAAAATATTATCAGATATCAAATAGTTTGTAAATCAAATATTTTTGTGGTAAGAAAATGTGTTAAATATGTATGAGGTTTATAATATTTTTTAGAAATTAATATATTAGGTTATGAAAGCTTATACAAAATAAAAAAATAAGTATATAATTAAGCTTATAGATAAGTGGTTATATTTTTAAATTTAGGAGGATAAAATGAAAAAGTTATTAGTAGTTATTGATTATCAAAAGGATTTTGTTAATGGAGCATTAGGTTTTGAAAAGGCTACTACTTTAGAAGATGGAATTTATAATAAGGTAAATGAATATATAAAAGATGGAAATAAGGTGTTATTTACTTATGATACCCATGAAGAAAATTATTTAGAAAGTAGAGAGGGAAAAAATTTACCTATAGTTCATTGTATTAAAGGGACTGAAGGGCATAATTTATACGGTAGATTAAAAGAGTTTAAAGAAAATAAAAATACTATTCATATTAATAAATACGGATTTGGAATTTCTCCACAAGATATGAGCAAAATATCAAAGGAACTTGGAGAAGATATAGATTTAATAGAAATAGTAGGAGTTGTTACTAACATATGTGTAATAAGTAACTTTGTAATGTTTCAATCTCAATATAGAAATGCAGAAATAGTTGTAGATGCAAGTCTTTGTGCGAGTTTTGATGAAAACTTACATTTAAAAACTTTAGAGGTTATTGAAGGGTTACAAGGAGTAGTTATAAACAAATAAAATATGAAATTATAATAAAGTCGAATCTATGGATAACTTTATTTATAGTAGCAAAAATCAGATTCTAATAAGTGCATTTTCATAACATTTAATGTAATTATCTTACAAAATAAATTGACAATCAAAGTATTTGAATATAAAATAATAAAACATAAATGACGATTAGGAGGACATATATGAATAAGAAATTTATAATTTCAATTTCAGCTTCAATATTCTTATTGATTATTTTGGGGCTAGGTTTTGTAGGAAATTATTTTTTTAATTATGCACTTGTTAGACAAGAAGGAATAGTAACTCAGGCTAATGTAGATCCAAATGCACCACAATCAATAGAAAGTGATATAGAAAAAATTAATAAAGAAAAATCCAAGGAAGATGTTTTAAATTGGTTAAAGAATGTTAAAACAGAAGATACAACTATACAATCAGAAGATGGTCTAAATCTTTGGGGAAAACTATATTTTCAAGATGAAAAAAGTGATAAATGGGTAATTATAGCCCATGGATATACTTCTAGTCATGAAGATGTACAACCTATTGCATTAAACTTTTATAATAAAGGTTATAATGTATTAACTCCTGATATGAGAGCGCATGGAAATAGCGATGGGAAATATATAGGTATGGGATGGTTAGATAGAAAGGATATGTTACTTTGGATAGATTATATATTATCTTTAGATAATAATTCACAGATAGTGCTTTATGGGGAATCTATGGGAGGAGCTACAGTAATGATGACTTCTGGAGAAAATTTACCAAGCAATGTTAAAGCTATAGTTGAGGATTGTGGTTATACATCTGTAGAAGAGATGTTTGGAGCACAATTATATGAGAGATTTGGATTACCAAAGTTTCCAATTTTAAATGCAGCAGAAATAGTAACTAGTATTAAAGCTAAGTATAATTTCCATGAGGCTTCAGCATTAGAGCAAGTTAAAAAATCCAAAACTCCAATTTTATTTACTCACGGGGGAAATGATACATATGTACCTACAGAAATGGTATATAGATTATATGAAGCAGCTAATTGCGAAAAGGATATTTTAATAATTGATGGAGCAGGTCATGGTTCCGCGCCGGATGTAGATCCAAAAACTTATTATGATAAGGTATTTAGTTTTTTAGATAAATACATTCAATAATAGATAGGAATATAATAAAAAATTAAAATATAATATTGAAATAAAATTATATTAAAAGGACTTCAATCAATAACTTGAAGTCCTTTTAATTATTTAAACTTATCAGGAAATTGTTTTATAAATCATATTTAGTTTTATTTAGAGGTAAATCTTCCTATGTGTATATATTATAATTTTAGTATGATCATATATAAATTTACTTATGAAAATTTTGAATACCAATAAATTCAATTATAGATAATAATAATTGATATATAGGAATAAAGTAGTTAAGTATTTGTAAAAATATTATGTATATGATAGTATAAAGAAATGTAAGGAAAGGCTTATATATTATATTGAAATAATGGAGGAATAACTAATGCTAAATTTACCAAATTGTCCAAAATGTAATTCAGAATATACATATGAAGATGGAAGTATTTTAATATGCCCAGAATGTGCTTATGAATGGACTTTAGGTTCAGAAAATGAAAGTAATGATGATGAATTAATAGTAAAAGATTCTAATGGAAATATATTAAAAGATGGAGATTCAGTTACTATAATTAAGGATTTAAAAGTTAAAGGAAGTTCAGCTCCATTAAAGCAAGGAACTAAAGTTAAGAATATAAAATTAGTTGAAGGTGATCATAACATAGATTGTAAAATTGATGGTTTTGGTGCTATGAAATTAAAATCTGAATTTGTAAAAAAAATATAATATTGACATATAAATAAAATAGATGTAATATTAAGGTAAATAATTTAATAAATTCTATGAAGAGAAAAAGTAAGTTGTTATTTTGTTCAACAGAGAGTTGGTATTTGCTGAAAGCCAATGTTCAAGAAACGATTGAAAATCATCTCTGAGAAGCAATGCTGAAAAGTATAGTAAGCATTGACGGAAGCTTTCACCGTTAAAAGATAAGCGTATTGATAGATACGTAACTGAGTGCTATAAATATATTTTTAATTATTTATAGAATTAGGGTGGTAACGCGGATATTTCCGTCCCTTGTTTTCAAGGGACGGTTTTTTTATTTTATTTTTTAATAAACAGGGGGTTATGAAATGAACAATTTATCAAAAGAAAATCTATCTAAAAAGGACTTAGTATTAATAGGATTAATGCTTTTTTCACTATTTTTTGGAGCTGGTAACTTAATTTTTCCACCATTTATGGGAGAAGCAGCAGGAGAAAAAACTTGGATAGTATTATTAGGATTCTTTATTACAGCAGTTGGGTTCCCGGTACTCGGAGTTATAGCTGTAGCAAAGTCTGGTGGATTAACTAATTTAGCTAAAAGGGTAAATCCAGTTTTTGCAACTGTATTTACAGTTTTAATATATTTATCTATTGGACCTGGACTTGGTATTCCAAGAGCAGGAAGTTTACCTTTTGAAATGGCGGTTGCACCTTACTTACCTGAAAGTGTTTCATTAAAATTAGCATTATTTTTATATACACTTGTATTTTTCTCAGTAGCATATTGGTTATCTTTATCACCTAGTAAATTAGTCGATCGTATGGGAAAAATATTAACACCAGCATTATTAGCTTTAATTTTAATTATGGTTGCAGGATCTTTTGTAAAACCTTTAGGAAGTTATGAAGTAGCTGTAAATGGTTATGAAACATCTTCATTTTTTAAAGGATTTTTAGATGGCTATTTAACTATGGATACTATTGCAGCATTAAACTTTGGAATTGTTATAGCACTAGCAATTAAATCAAAGGGAGTAACAGATGAGAAAAAAGTTGTGAAATTATCTATAAAAGCTGGAGTTATGGCAGGTGGATTACTTGCTGTTATATATGCTATGTTAGCTCATTTAGGTGCAACAAGTAGAGGTATGTTTGGAGTAAGTGAAAATGGAGCTCAAACATTAACTAATGTAACTACGTACATATTTGGAAAACCAGGAGCTGTATTATTAGCTTTAATTTTCACTTTAGCATGTTTAACAACTTGCATTGGACTTATAACTTCATGTAGCCAATATTTTACCACTTTAAGTGAAAAAATATCCTATGAAAAATGGGTAGCAATATTATCTGTTTTTAGCTTACTATCTGCTAATATGGGATTAACTAAAATTCTTAGCATATCAGTACCAATATTAAATGCTATATATCCAATTGCAATAATGCTTATAGTATTAGCTATGTTAGATTTTATATTTAAAGGTAGTAAATACATATATGGTCTTACTATATTATTAACAGGAGTTGTCAGTGTAATTGATTCATTAGGACAAGTTGGAATGAAAATAGATATTTTAACTAATATGATAGCAGTATTACCACTTTATAAAGAAGGATTATCATGGCTTGCACCAGCTATTTTAGGAATTGTTTTGGGATTAATATTGAAATTTATAAAAGATGAAAATATATCAACAAATAGAGATTTTGAAGGACAAATGAGTAATTAGACCTTGGGCAATAAGATTTAATAATGAGTACTTATTAGAACAAAAGATATTTGAAAGATTCCCTATAGAGTTAATAGAAGTTACTGATTCAGGTAAGGGAGTATAAAATTTGTAGGTTAAGAATTAGAGCTTTTATAATTTCCATCCTTCAGTTTTGAAGTGTTAAAGTATCATAGCAAGGTGACTTGGAGCGTATGCGACGGAACCTGGATATGATACTTTAACACTTCCTTATTTTTATGGTAAAATAAATATAAAATATTTTTAGGAGGGAAGAGAATGGAATATAGAATTTTTGACCAAACAGTTGTATTAAGATTAGAAAAAGGTGACGAAGTTATTGAAGCAATAACAGAACTTTGTAAAAAGGAAGATATAAAGTTAGGTTCAATTTTAGGTCTTGGAGCAGCAAATTATGTAACTGTTGGGTTATTTAAAATAGATGAAAAGAAATATTACTCAAATACTTTTGAAGAGGATTTTGAAATAACTAATTTAACAGGAAACATTTCTAGAATGAATGGAGAAGTTTATCTTCATATACATGGAACTTTTGCAAATATACAAGGAATTTGTATTGGTGGACATTTAAATAAGGCTATTATAAGCGCAACTTCAGAAATAATAATAAATATAATTAATGGAGAAGTAGATAGAGAGTTTAGTGATGAAATAGGATTAAATTTAATCAAATTTTAGTTTTAAAATATATTAAATAAGTTTATATTTTAAACTAATTAAATTTTAAAAAAGTAAATAGTAAGAAAAGAAAAAATATATATATATTGACAATAGCATAAAATGGATGTATTATACAAATAGCTAATGAAAATCATTATCATTTACAAGGTAATGAAATATAGTAAATTTCTCATAGTGTTTGTTTGATTTTTTCATAAAAAGAATCCTAATTTTTAGGATTCTTTTTAATTATAAAGATATTTAGAAATATAATTAATATAAAGAGATTTTTAAAATTGTTTTTAAATTATTCTTTAATTAATACCTTCTCAATTTCAGCTACATAAACAGTGTGATAATCCTTATTAGGATAGCATTTATCAGCTAAATCTTTATCTATAAAGCAATTAGGATCTAAATCTTGAGCATAAAGCTTCCTACATAGAATAGTAAGTTTTGCCTCATTAAATACTGGAATATTTTCAATATAGCTTACATTAAGTTTTGTTTTTGAAATTTTATCCTCGTCTCTTCCTGATACGGTTCCTAAATAGCTTAAATCTTTTTTGAAACTTTCATCAAAGAAGGTTAAAGAAAATTTATCAGATGCATCTACAAATTCTTTAGTGTATCTTTGAGGTCTAATAAAAATATAGGCAACATTTTTATTCCAAAGAACACCAAGACCTCCCCAAGAAGCTGTCATTGTATTAATAGCTTCATCTTTAGCAGCAGTAATAAGCATCCAATCAGATCCAATTAACTTAAAAGTATTTTCATTTAATTCTTTAGGATTAATTTCTTTATAATTGATCATAATATATCCCCCTTTTATATTAAAAATAATTTATTAATAATAAACAATATTAATTCCAAAGTATATCTTCTGGCATAGTTTCAAGTATTGTATTTAATATATCTAATATACTATCTTTTTTTACATTAGATGAAGATAATAATTGTTTATATTTTTTACTTCCTTTTTGACCTTGGAACAAGCTATGAAGAGGAGAAACTAAAGAATGAACACTATTTCCATTTTCAAGCTCTTCAATTATATAAGGTATATAGGCTTTAATTGCATCACCTCTAGAAATAGGTTTGATATTTTCATTTCCATTATAAAGTTTATAAAAATTAGCTAAAAGATAACAATCTTCATAGGCAGCTCTTCCTATCATAACGCCATCAACTTTAGTTAAAGCATCTTTGATGGATTCAATAGTTTTAAATCCACCATTTATTTCTATATTTAGATAGTCAAATTCCTTTTTAAGGTTATAAACCATATTATAATCTAAAGGTGGAATTTCTCTGTTATCTTTTGGGCTTAATCCTTTTAATATAGCTGAGCGGGCATGAATAGTATATCTATCAGGTTTAGCCTTAGATATTGTGTTTAAAAAATCTAAAAGGTCATTATAACCTTCCATTATAATTTTATTGCTAGTATTATCTAATACTCCTGTTCCATCAATACCTATTCTATGCTTTATAGTAATAGGTTTATTAGTAGCTTCCTTCATTGCACATAAAATTTCATATACTAAATCTTTTGAAGACATTAATGCGGCCCCCATTAAATTACCTGATACTCTATCAGACGGACAGCCACAATTTAAATTTATTTCACTATATCCATAATCATTAGATAGTTTAACTGCTTTATAAGCATCTTCTGGATTTGAAGCTGCAATTTGAAGAGCAACAGGACCTTCTTCTTTTCTAAAACTTAATATTTTATCTCTATCTCCATGAATGATAGATTGAGCAGTAATCATTTCTGTATATAAAAGAGCATCTTTAGTTAAAATTCTTGAAAAATATCTAAAGTGTCTATGAGTTTTATCCACCATTGGAGCTATGCTTACCTTTGGAGTTTCAACATTTGAAAAATATTTTTCCATCTTTTGTACCTTCCTAAATTTTAATATTTTTAATAATTATATCATATAAAATTTGAATATATAAAAAAAATAAATTATACAAAAAATCTACATATATTAAAAATTTTCAAATTTTGAAAATTTAAAATACTAAAAGTTATATAGAATATAAATATAGAAACATAGTTTTAAATTGAGGGAGGATATACAATGGGATTTAGAGAAGATTTCTTATGGGGAGGAGCAACAGCTGCAAACCAATGTGAAGGTGGATATAATGAAGGTGGAAGAGGTTTAGCTAACGTAGACGTAGTTCCAATAGGTAAAGATAGATTTCCTATAATAGCAGGAGAAATGAAGATGTTTGAATTTGATAACGAACATTTTTATCCAGCTAAAGAAGCTATAGATATGTATCATAATTATAAAGAAGATATAAAATTATTTGGTGAAATGGGCTTTAAAACATATAGATGTTCAATTGCTTGGAGCAGAATTTTCCCAAATGGAGATGATGAAACTCCAAATGAAGAAGGATTAAAATTCTATGAAGATTTATTTAAAGAGTGTCATAAGTATGGTATTGAGCCATTGGTTACAATTACACACTTTGATTGCCCAATGAATCTTATTAAAAAGTATGGTGCTTGGAGAAGTAGAAAGATGATAGAATTCTATGAACGTCTTTGCACAGTTATTTTTAATAGATATAAAGGACTTGTTAAGTATTGGTTAACATTTAATGAAATAAATATGATATTACATGCACCATTTATGGGAGCAGGAATATGCTTTGAAGAAGGCGAAAACAAAGAACAAGTTAAGTATCAAGCGGCACATCATGAATTAGTTGCAAGTGCAATAGCTACTAAAATTGCACATGAAGTTGATCCAAATAATATGGTTGGATGTATGCTTGCAGCTGGAGATACTTATGCTTATACTTGTAAGCCAGATGATGTTTTTGAAGCTATGACTAAAAATAGAGAAAACTATTTCTTTATAGATGTTCAATCAAGAGGAGAATATCCAGCATATGCTACTAAGGAAATGGAAAGAAAGGGAATTAAGATTGATATAGAAGAAGGAGATTTAGAAATCTTGAAGAAATATACAGTAGATTTCATATCATTCTCGTACTATTCATCAAGATGTGCAAGTGCAGATCCAGAAGTTAATAAACTAACACAAGGAAATATATTTGCATCACTTAAAAATCCACACTTAAGTGAAAGTGAATGGGGATGGCAAATAGATCCATTAGGTCTTAGAATAACACTTAACACTCTATATGATAGATATCAAAAACCATTATTTATAGTTGAAAATGGTCTTGGAGCTGTTGATACTCCAGATGAAAATGGATATGTTGAAGATGATTATAGAATTGAATATCTTAGAGAACATATAAAGGCTATGAAGGATGCTGTTGATATAGATGGTGTTGATTTACTTGGATATACAACATGGGGATGTATCGATTTAGTAAGTGCAGGAACTGGAGAAATGAAGAAGAGATATGGTTTCATTTACGTAGATCGTGATAATGATGGAAATGGAACATTAAAGAGAAGTAAGAAAAAGAGCTTTGATTGGTATAAAAAAGTTATTGCTTCAAATGGAGAAGAACTTTAATTAAAATTTTATAATATAATAATGGGATACTTAAATTAATTTTGAGTATCCTATTATTATATTAATTATGCTTTTATTATTATAAATATATAGTTTTATTTAAAGGAGCCTTAATAGTATAAAATTATTAATTTTATAAAAGTAAATATATATATATTAAATATTGACAATAATATAACAATATAATAAACTTAAGGTAATCATTTACATGGAGTTCATTAAATAAAATACGTTTTGATAATCCTAATGGATTCATATACATACCTATAAAAAATAGTGAACACAAGAAAAAATTAAACTTAATATTAATTTTTATATAAGTAAAAAATAAATTTAATAATTTATTATATTTAGGAGGTATTTTATATGAAACTTTTAGGTAAAGTTGCTGTAGTTACAGGTGCAAGTTCTGGTATGGGAAAATCCATAGCTCTTCTTTATGCAAAAGAAGGAGCTTCTGTTGTTGTAGTTGCTAGAAGAAAAGAAAAACTTGATGAGTTAGTTGAAATATCAAAAAATTATCCGGGAAAGATAATTGCAATGCAAGGGGATGTTTCAATAAAAGAAGACAATGAAAGAATGATTAATCTTGCTGTTGAAAATTTTGGAAGAGTTGATATTTTAGTTAATAACGCAGGAGTAATGGATGAAATGATGCCTGTAGGTGAAGTTGAAGATGAACTATGGCAAAATGTAATGAACGTTAATTTAAATGGGCCGTTTTATGCATGTAGAAAGGCTGTAAACTTAATGGTTAAGCAAGGTGGAGGAAATATAATTAATGTTGGTTCTATAGGAGGGTTAAATGGTTGCAGAGCAGGTGTTTCTTATACTGCTTCTAAATATGCTTTATTAGGATTAACAAAAAATATTGGCTTTATGTATGCTAATAAGGGTATAAGATGTAATATTATTTGTCCTGGTGGAGTTGATTCAGAAATTGGAGTAGGTACAAGTCATCCTAGTGAATTTGGATTTTCAAGAATTAAGTTAGGGTTAGGAAATGTACCAAGAACGGGATTACCGGAAGAAATAGCTACAATAGCTTTATTCCTAGCAAGTGATGATTCTAGTTTAATTAATGGTGCAGAAATAATTGCAGATGCAGGTTGGACAGCATTTTAAAAAAGGTTAAAAATTAATGATTTAAAAAATAATAATATTTTAATAGACTACTGAAATTCATTTTGAGTAGTCTATTATTATTTTAAATAAAGATATATAATAAGTAGTACAAAGAATAGTTAATTTTGTTTATAAGGGGGTAAAAATGGAAAAATTAAGTCATGGTTGTACGTTAGATTGTTTTGATTGTTGTAAATTTAATGTATATGTAGAAGATAATAAGATATTAAAAATTGAAGGTGATAAAAGTCATCCTTTCACTAAAGGCTTTATATGTAAAAAAGGTTTAGCTCATTTAGATAGATTAAATCATAAGAATAGAATATATAGTCCAATGATAAAGGTTAATGGGAGCTTTAAAAAAATATCTTTTGATGAAGCATTAAAGATAGTAGCTGAGAAATTATCCTATTATAAAGAAAATTATTCTTCAAAATCTATATTATATTATGAACAATATGGAAATGGTGCATTACTGAAGAGTATTGGAGATTTATTTTTTAACTTTTATGGAGGAGTAAGTAAATCAAAAGGTGGACCTTGTTGGAGTGCTGGAATTAAGGCACAAACTTTAAACTTTGGAGATGTAAGAAGTCATTCTTTAGAGGATATGTTAAATAGTAAATCAATATTTATTTGGGGAAAGAATCCAGCTTTTACATCAATACATACTAGTCAATCTATAAAAAGAGCAAAAATAAATGGAAGTAAAATTGTTGTTATTGACCCTATATATACTAAAACTGCAGAAATGGCAGATTTATATATTAGAGTTAAACCAAATGGTGATGGAGCTTTAGCTCTTGCTATGGGAAAGATAATTATAGAAAATAAATTATATGATGAAGAATTTATAAAAAATTATGTTAATGGATTTGATTTATATAAAGAATATATTAGCTCCTTAAATTTAGAGGATTTAATAGAAATTTCAGGAGTAAGTAAAGAAAAAATAGAAGAGTTAGTATCACTATATACAAATAAATATTCAACTATATTACTTGGATATGGAATGCAAAAGTATAAAAATGGTGGTAATACTATAAGTTTAATTGATACATTAGGAGCAATAACTGGACAAATTGGTTATAGTGGAGGAGGAATAAATTACGCTAATAAGCTTTATCCAAATGTAATAAATTCAGATCCCTATAATAGCGAGGAGTTAGCTGAAAATAGGCTCTTTTATGTTAGTGAAATGTCTGATTTTATAAAGGCTTCAATAGATGGAAAAGATAAATATGATGAGGAAAATATTTTTATAAAAGATGATATAAATAGAGGAAGTAATGAATCACTTAAAGCTCCGGTAAAAATGGCTATAATAACTAAATCTAATCTTTTAAATCAACTTGCAAATTTAAATGAATTAAAAGATTCTTTTGCTAAAGTAGAATTTAAGGTTTGCTTTGATATGTTTATGACAGATACAGCAAAGGAATGTGATTTATTTATACCAACAACTAGTACTTTAGAAAGTGAAGATTTAATTTACAGTTCTATGACCAATCCTTATATTATCTATAATGAAAAATTAGTGGAACCTAAAGAAAGATTAATGGATGAATATGAATTTTATAAAGAACTTGCAAAGCTTCTTAATATAAAAGAATATCCAGATGTAGATAAATATGAGTATTTAGAAAAGGTTATAGAACCATTAAAGAAATATAATGAAAAGGTAAGTATTGAATATTTAAAAAATAATCACTTTACAATTCACAAGCTAGTAGCGTGGGAAGATAAGAATTTTGAAACTTCCTCAGGAAAATTTGAAATATTTTTCAAGGATAAGCTTTATATAGATTATAAAAAAAATAATGAAGAATTCATACTATTAACAAATCATGCAAGAGATAGTTTGTCTAGTCAACATCTGATGGATACTGAAGGGACTTCTTATGCTTTTATTAATAAAAGTATGGCTGAGAAATTAAATATAAATAGTGGGGATATAGTTTCTTTAAAGAATAAAAATGGTGAAATTAAAGCAAAGATTAAAGTGGATGAAAGTATATCAGATAAGGTTATTTTAATGTATGCAGGTTGGTGGACAAAACATGGAAATCCAAACTATTTAACTGATTCTGGAATATCAGATATTGGAGGACAAGTAACTTATAATGAAACAAGAGTAAAAATAGAAAAAGTCTAAGAAATTAAAGCGTAATTTCTAGAAAGTTTTATTGATTTTATGATATAATTCTAAAAGCAATTTTGTGAAAATGAAGTATATAAATATTTAAATATGAAAGTGTATCATTTTGATGCACTTTTTATAATGACAATTTAAGGAGGCTTTATGGGGAGTATATATTTAAAAAGCGTATTTGAAGATAGGAAGTTTTTAAGAAGAATAATAGCTATAGGAGTTCCTATTACCATACAAATGATGCTAAATACTATTTTAAACCTTGTAGATAACATGATGATAGGAAGCTTAGGAGAAAGTTCTATTGCAGCAGTTGGGCTAGCTAATAAGGTGTTTTTTGTATTTACATTATTATTGTTTGGTGTAGTTAGTGGATCATCAATATTAACAGCTCAATACTTTGGGAAAAGAGATATAAGAAATATTAGAAGAGTACTTGGAATGTCCCTTATAATAGGACTTTCAGGAGCTATTTTATTTATGTTTGCAGGTTTATTTATTCCTAAAGCAGTAATGAGAATTTTTACTCCAAGTGAAGGAACTATATCAATAGGAGCTTCTTATTTGATGATAGTAGCTATAAGTTATCCAATAACAGCTATAACTAATTGCTACATAGCACTACTCAGAGCAACTAATAAAGTTAAAGCACCAGTTTTTATAAGCTTAGTTTCTATATTAGTTAATGTAGTCTTAAATTATACATTTATATTTGGTAATTTTGGAGCCCAAAAGCTAGGAGTTCAAGGTGCAGCTATAGCTACAGTAATTGCAAGAGTTGTTGAATGTGTTTCTATTTTATCAATAGTTTATATAAGCAATGGGGAAGCAGCTGCTAAGTTAAGGGAATTAATTGAATTTGATAAAGAATTTATAAAAAAATATTTTATTACAGTTTCTCCTGTTATAGCTAACGAATTTATGTGGGGACTTGGTGTAACTATGTATTCATTAGTTTATGGAAGAATGGGAGATTCAGCTGTTGCAGCTATTACTATAACACAAAATGTTGAGCAAATTTGTATAGTAATATTCCAAGGCTTAAGTTCAGCAACTGCTGTTATATTAGGTAATGAACTTGGAGCAAATAAACTTAAAGATGCTGAAAAACATGCGAAGAGTTTTTTTGTACTTCAATTAATGTTAACTATAGTTATGGGGATTGTGTGTATATTAATTAGAAGACCTTTAATAGAATTATTTTCAGTAGAACCAAATGTTGCAAGTGATATTACAAGGTGCTTAACAGTATTTGTATGTTATTTACCATTTAGAATGTTTAATTTAATAAATATAGTTGGAGTTTTAAGAAGTGGTGGAGATACTAAAGCATCATTATTACTAGATATAACTGGGGTTTGGTTTGTTGGAATACCTTTTGCCTTTTTAGGTGGAATAGTACTCGGACTACCTATTTATTATGTGTATGCTATGATAACAATTGAAGAGGTTTATAAATTTATTTTAGGATTTAAAAGATATAAACAAAAGAAATGGCTTAGAAATATTGTTGAAGCATAGATAAGAAAAAATATATACACGAATATAAAGATGGAAATGGTAATACAAAATTCTAATATAAAACAAACTATTTTATCTTGCAATCATATTAATATTCGTATATAATATAATTAAATTAAAAAGAAACTCGTATATAATCGGTAATATGGTCCGAAAGTTTCTACCTGCTAACCGTAAATATGCAGACTACGAGGTACTAGACTTAATATAAAAGTGAAGTTTTTATTTTATAAATTTTTCTTGTATTTTTAAGACAAGCACCTCGATATAGAGGTGCTTTTTAATTTCATTAAAAACTGGAGGATGAAATTATGAAAAATTTAAAAATAAAAGATGGTATAAATTTAACTTATGGTGTTGATGATAATCCATCGATTTCAGAAAAAATATTATTTGGAATACAACATATTTTTGCTGCTTTTGGAGGAATTATAGTAGTTCCTTTAGTTTTAGCTAGTGCATTAGGATTTGATGCTAAGACTAGTACTGCTTTAATTAGTGCATCTATACTTGCAGCTGGAATAGCAACAATAATACAAGCAAAAGGAGTTGGACCGGTAGGAGCTAAAGTTGCCTGTATTATGGGAACTGATTTTACATTTGTTTCTCCGTCAATTTCAGTTGGATCAGTTTTAGGGCTTCCAGGAATTATAGGAGCAACGATATTAGGAGCATTTTTTGAAGTTATTCTTAGTTATTTTATAAAACCTTTAATGAAGCTTTTTCCACCACTAGTTACAGGAACAGTAGTATGTTTAATTGGTTTAACATTATTACCAGTATCAATTGACTGGGCAGCTGGTGGAAGTGGTGCTGCTGATTATGGTAGCTTAAAAAATATTTCAATTGCTATGTCTGTACTAATGGGAACTTTACTATTAAATCGTTATGGAAAAGGTATGCTTAGTAGTGCATCAGTACTTATAGGAATGGTAGTAGGATATATTGTTTGTATTCCATTAGGATTAGTAGACTTTACAGCCGTTAAGGAAGCAAGTTGGATTTCATTCCCTAAAATATTTGAATATGGAGTAAAATTTGATTTAAAAGCTCTTTTAGCATTTATACCAGCATATTTTGTTACTGCCATTGAAACAGTAGGATGTTTAAAGGCAGTAGGAGAAGTTTCGGAAATTGAAATGGATGAAAAACGTATAGGAGCAGGTGTTTTATCAGACGGTATTGGGAGTATGATAGGTGGATTAGTTGGAACATTACCAAATACTACTTTTAGCCAAAATGTAGGATTAATTCCTTTGACTAAGGTTGCTAGTAGATTTGTTGCAGTTATGGCAGGAATTATATTAGTTATATTAGGTTTTTTACCAAAGCTTGCAGCTATAGTTAATGGTATCCCACAACCTGTTTTAGGTGGAGTTGGAATAGTTATGTTTGGAACAGTAGCTGCTGCAGGAATTAAAACATTAAGTAAGGTAAAAATAAATGAACGAAATCTTTTAATAATAGCGACATCAATAGGCTTAGGTCTTGGTGTAACTTTTAGACCAGAGTTTATTTCACAATTACCAGAAGCATTAAAAATGATATTTACTTCAGGTATATCCACAGGTACAATTACAGCTTTATTATTAAATATAATATTAAAGGAAGAAAAATAAAAATATTAAGAATGGGATTTTAAGAATTCCATTCCTTTTTTCTATCTAGGATAATTATTCCAAATATGATATTATAAATAATAGGAGTAATTATTATATTAAGGGAGAGGAAAATGAGAAATATAAAGACTGCTTTAAGAATTTTGGGAGTAATGCTCTTAGTATCTTTTATATTAAGTATAGCAAGTATAAATTATTTGAAGCTATCTAAACCTGTATTTTTAAAGAGTTATGTTGAGACTGATATAGCAGAGGGAGAAGATAGATATAAGCTATTAAATTTTGATATAGAGTTAAAATATATTTCTAATATAGAAGATAAAAGAAAGGTAGTAGGAATACTATTTGATGAAGCACCGGAAATAAACTTTAAAGCTAGTGAAACTGAATTTGAATTTGCTAGATTTTATAATTATAGTAATGATAATATAGAAAGCCATGGAAGGTATGGGATACATACTGTATTTTTAAATGTAGACATATCAGAACAGAAAATAGAAATAGATGATAAATTAATATTAAGTGAAGCAACTGTGGTCTTTGATGATGGAGTTAATATTAAAGTTGATTTGGGTAAAATAGTATTAAATAGAAATAATATATCTGAAACTCCATTAGAGAATTCAGGAGTAGAAGGTTCTAATTATGGATATAGCAAAAGTATATTTTGGACTAAGGATTATATACAAGTAGATAATATATATTCTGTGTTATTTGAAGATACTAGAGATTTATTTGATTTTAATATAAATAAAACTGGAGATATAAAAGATAGGAGTTTAATTTATAATAAAAATGAAAATTTATATTTTGTAGCAGAATTTCATTCCATTGAGGATTCTATTAGGAAAATGTATATGTATGATATACAACCTAAAATATATTTTAAAGATAGAAATGGAAAGGAATATGAAAAAAGAGTATATAATATAACGTATTATCCAACCTTTAAATTTTTTGATATATATAAATATCTAAGAGAATTGGGGGAATTGTAGAATGATTAAAGGATATAAAAAAGTTTTCTTTGGGATGTTATTTAATACTTTTCATATTAATTTAGGAGCAATACAACTTTTACCGGATTTTATTGCAATAATAATTATTTGCTCAGGTATTAAAGAAATATTAGAGGTTTATGATAATAATTCACTAAATATAGCATTAAAATTATTTAATATAAAGATGATTATTGCAGTTATAACATTTATATTACCCATTATAGGAATAGAAAGTATATTTGGGAATAATATGATTTTAAATATAACCTGGTTTAATATAGTAAATGTTTTAGAAGTTTTAAGTATAGTAAAGCTTTTACAAGGAACTTCAGAAATATTAAAAGAAAACTTTAATACTTATTTAAGTGATAAATATAAAAATAAAACAATAAATTATATTTACTTATATTCAATACTTATTGTTTTAGCAAATATAAATTTTATATTTATGTCAAATATGCTAGCAGTTATAATAGGAGTTTATGGATTAATAGTTAGATTATATGTAATCGGTAGTATTAAAC
>NZ_JACSQZ010000119.1 GCF_014836325.1 Clostridium gallinarum | reverse complement strand
ATTAATATGAGATTAAACTCTAATAAGAATTACTCTATATACCTCAATATTGCAATCATTATATAGAACGAAGTCGCTAAAAGCATCCGCCCCCGTATGGGGATTCAAAAACTTCCAAATTAAATTTAAAATCTAATTTAATACGATATAGTTCTAAAATATATTTAAAACTCATTCTATTACATATATTTCCTTATTTAAGTATACACTTTCCCCCTCCCCATTATCAAGCTAATATTCAATTTTACCTTATTTAAGGTGGTGAATAGCTTCGAGGCATTAAAATTCCTTTTTCTATTAAATTTCCCTTCTCACAAATTTTACACATTCCTATTTTAATTCCTGTTAATTTAAAGAATAGCTCCGCTGACGATAGTTTTTCGTCTTCTCTAGGTTTTACCCTAAATATCTCAAGACATCGCTTAAACTTTAATTTCTTATTTCTGTTTCCTAATATTCCATAATGTCTAATCTTAACAAATCTATCTGGTAATATATGCATAGTAAATCTTCTAATAAATTCACTAGCTTTTAATGTCATTACTTTTTGTTTATTATTATCTTTGTAATCTCTCCATCTAAAGGAAACATTATTTTCATCAACTTTAATTATTCTATTATCTGATATTGCAACTCTATGAGTATATCTACCGAGGTATTGTAAAACATATTCTGCACTTCTAAAAGGAGCTTTACTGTAAACAATCCATTCTTTTTTATATAGAGAATCTTTAAACTCATTAAAAATATTTATTGAATTTAATTCATTAATACTTTTAGGAAAGATTAATTTATTACTTAAGTAAAGTCTATTTAAATAATACAAAAACTTTCCTCTGAACTTTCTAGACAAAACTTTTACTGGAATAAAAAACTTCTTCTTAGATTTTATCCATTTAGATTTATCTAAACTTAATCCACCGCCAGGGACTATACAATGTATATGTGGATGATTCATTAGATTCTGCCCCCATGTATGCAATACTGTTGTAAATCCTATATCTGCATTTAAGTATTTTTTATCCTTTGCTAGTTCTAGCAAAGTTTCGGATACAGAAGTAAATAATATTGAATATAATTCCTTTTGATTAAAAAGTATTAATGAGTTTAATTGCTCTGGAACTGTAAATACCATATGAAAATAATGAGTTGGTAGTAAAGATTTTTCTCTTTCATAAATCCATAATTCTTTAGCATAACTTTGACATTTAGGACAATGTCTATTTCTACATGAGTTATAAGCTATTTTAGTTTCACCACACTCATCACATTCATAAATATGTCCGCCAAGCGAAGCGGTTTTACAATATTGAATAGAAGATATAGCTTTTATTATATTATGAGGTAGCCTTTTACTTCTGATGTAATCTTCTCCATGAACAGACATTACCTCCTGTAATGAACTCATAGCTTATCAAAAGGGCTAACTACATTTAATACGGTATAATCCTTCACATGAAGATATATAGATGTTGTTTTCAAATTAGAATGCCCTAATAATGCTTGTATGATAACTAAATCTACACCATCATTCATTAAATGTGTTGCAAAAGAATGTCTTAGCGTATGCGGCGTAGCCTTTTTAGTTATACCTGCTCTTTTAGTTGCAGCTAACATGGCAGATTGAATTCCACGGTTAGTTAAGCGTTCACCTCTATATCTAGATGTAAATAAATAATCTTCCGAATCATAGTTTTTATGTCCAAATACTTTCCAATATTCTCTTAATAACTCTAAGTTCCTTTGTGATAATAAAGTATATCTTTCTTTATTGCCTTTTCCAGCTCTAACCCTAATTTTCATCTCTTTACTCATTATGTCAGATAATCTTAAGTTTGTTGCTTCGCTTACACGTAAACCTGCGGAGTATATAGTTGATAGAATTGCTTTATGCTTTAAATAAGTGGCATTATCGATAATAAGTTTAACTTCTTCTTTAGTTAAATATGCTGGTAAATTTCTATGACATCTAATTCTAGGAATTCTCAAATCATTCCATTGTTTTTCTAATGTTACAACATAAAAAAATTTCAATATAGAATTTATACTATTTACTCTTGCCTTGCATAATTTCTTCTCATTTATGCAATAATCTAAATAGTTGATGATTTGTTGTTCACCTAGTAGTTCAGGTGGCTGGTTATAGAATTTAGAAAAACTTTTCAAAGTGTAGACCATATTTTTTATAGTTGAAGCACTTCGTCCACGTAGTTCTAAATCTTTAACCATTTTGTCTATTTTTTGATACATTTTATCACTCCTTAAAGGTGTGTAAAATGTGAGAAGTGAAGCTTCCTTGAGAAAGAAACTTCACTTCTTATTTTTTCCATATAAACTTTTATTTAATCATTTTCCCCAGCCGTCGCTTTTAGCGATTTAGTTCTA
>NZ_JACSQZ010000118.1 GCF_014836325.1 Clostridium gallinarum | reverse complement strand
ATATAAGTTAAAACAAGAAAATAAAGTCTTAACAGATAGGATAAACAATTTAAATTTAAGTTTAGAAAAAAATCAAAAAGTAATACAAAAGCATAAGGATCAAGTTATTAAAGCATTAGAACAAAAAAGAAAAGCAGAGGAAAATAGTAATATTTTTTTAGAATTACAAAAAAAAATTCAAAATGAAAATGATTCTTTAATTAAAGAGGTTTCAATATTAAAAAAAGAGAAAATTAGCATGGAAGTTAAACTGAAGGAAGAAATAGAAAATTATAAGAAAAAAATATATGAAAGAGCCTTTGAGAAAGAAGAAGTAGATAAATATATAAAAAAAATAGAAGAATTAAATAAAAAAATAAGTATTATAGAACAAAAAAAATTAAGTGAAGAAGAAAAAAATCAATATGAATATGAAAAAACTAGTGAAAAATTAAGTGTTTTAGAAGAAGAAAGAATAAACTTAGAAATCAAAATAAAAGAGTATGAGAATAAGATAAATGAGTTAAATCAAAAATTAGCTGAGATAAATAAAGAGCTATATGAGAAAGATGATATAAATAAAGATTTAGATAATACTAATAGAGTTCTTACAGAAGAAAGAGAGTTATTAAAACAGGAAATAAATTCTTTAATAGATGAAAATAAAAAACTAAATATAGAATTAGAAATAGAAAGGAATCAATCTGTAATGGAGCGATTATTGAGAAGAAGGAATTAATTTATTATGTACTTTATAAATAGAAATAGCATAAAATGAAATAAATTATAAAAATTATTGGAGAAAATAATATGAGTTTAGAAGAATATGATTATATAATAGTGTTTACTTCTCATTATAGAGCACTATATATGTATGATAGACTAAGACTAAAGAAAATTAAAACTAAATTAGTTACAGCACCTAATAAAGTTAATATAAGTTGTACTCAAGCATTAAAAATAAAAGAAGAGGATAAGGAAAATATTAAAATAGAATTAGAACGAAATAATATATATCCAACAGCTGTTTTCAAGATAACAAAAGATGGAAAAAAAGAAGACTACGAATTAGTAGAGTAAAATTGAGAGGAAAGGAGAATCCATGAGTAGTTTAGTTAATAAAAATATTTATTATGTATCTAATTTGGGTACAAATACTATATCTATTATTAATGGAGAAGATTTTAGATTAATTAGTAAAATTGAAATTGGTCTAAGATCTTGTGATATAGATATAGATAATAAAAACAATGTTTATATTGCTACAGATAGAGATGAAAAAATTTTTATAATCAATCATTTATCTAAATCTAAAAAAACTGTTAAAATACCTAATAATGGTCATTTTAAGGTGGATTCTCTTTTAGATAGAATATATGTATCCAATACAGATGAGTTATGTATTTATAGTTTAGATAGCTTTGAACTTATAAGTAAAATAGATAAATTTTCAGCTATTGATAGTATACAAATAAGTAATGATGGAAGTAAAGTTTTTATTATTGATATTATACAAAATGAAGTACAGGTTTATGACTCAATATCTTTAAATTTAATTAAAAAGTATAGTGATATTTGTACATGTCCTAATGATATTATAATAAGTGAAGATAATAAATATATGTATATTTCTGACATAGGTATAAAAAGTGGAAGATATTATTCCAATATACTAAAAGTAGATTTATATAGTGATAAAATTATAAAGATAGAATTACCGTTAGGATCCAAAATAACGTACTTAGAAAAATGTTCAGATTATATATATGCTATTAATAAGGGGCTAGGACGAATAGATATTATAAAAAATAATTTGATAAAAAGCATAGAGACTACATTTAAATATCCTCAAAAAATGAAGATATCTAAAAATAAAAAACATTTATTAGTAACTAGTACAGATTCTAAAGGAAAAGGTGCTTTAGATTTAATAAATTTAGAGATAAATAAGGTTGAAAATACTTTTTATTTTGATGAAAACAATACTGTTCCTTATGATATTGGAATTATAGAGGAATGTACATATGTAGATGAAAAAGTTAAACTTACTAATTATGATAAAAATAAAGATAATGAAAAAGAAACTATTATATTAGCTAAAAAAATACTATCAAGTTATAAAGAAAAAATAATATTTCAACAAGAAATGATAGAAATAAATTCAAATGAAAAAGTAAAAATAGAAAATATTAATTTTGATAAATGTATAATTATTGATGAAAGTAAGATGAGGGATTATATAGAAGATAATAATGAATATATAATTTTTAGCTTTAAATTTAATATACCATATTATATTAAATGTACAAATATTAAAAATGAAAAGATAATTTTTAAAGGTAATTTAAATGGAAAACAAAAAGCTACACTTTATATATCTGATAATGAAAGTGTTAATGAATTAGAGTTTAACATAAGGTCAAGTAGTAATCTTATATCTGAACCATATATTAATGAAAATTTTATAATGTTTGATGTTATTTCTATTATTGAGACATATTTAACAAAAGAAGAACTTATTTATTTACCCTCTTCGAATATAAAGTTAAATTAAGAAGGTGTAAAATGTTAAAAAAATTCAGTAAAGCTCTAATAGTTAAATATAATGAAAAAATGAAAATGAAATTTTCTTATAGTAAAGAAATAGGAATTTACTATAGTATTATAG
>NZ_JACSQZ010000117.1 GCF_014836325.1 Clostridium gallinarum | reverse complement strand
TTAATATTAAATTTATCCACAATTTATAATAGAAAAAGCCTCTGTTTTTTTAAAACAGGGGTTTTTCAACAAACTGATAAAAATAAGGATTCAATTACTGAATCCTTATTTTTATATATTATTTATCTTATATAAAAGATTAAATATTCTTTAGTGCCAATTATTCATAACTTCATCCCACATCATTTTACCGCATTTTGCAAGTGTTACTGTTCCATAGACGCTGTTAGGTATTCCCATAGATAAAACTGTAAATGAAAAGCTTCCTTTAGATAACCTTATTAATTCCGTATCATTTTCAACTCCATTTTTATCTCCAGTTTTGCTTGAAATTTCATATTTTAAATCATCTGGAATATATAATGCTAGCTTATTTTTTATTTGCTGTCTCGTTAATATATCTATTAACATTTGACTATTATCTTTACTTAAATAAGTTCCATTATAAAGATTCTTCCATACTTTAGCAAGATCATATGCTGATGTCATATTTTCAATTTCATCTTTGACTTTTCTTTCATCAGTAGTTTTTCTATTTAATACAGTATTTTTTAATCCCATGCTTTCTATATCCTTATTTATATTATCTATACCAACTATATCGATAATCTTATTTGCAGCTGTATTATCACTTTGAATTAACATTGCTACTAATAATTCAAAAACTGTATATTCTCTTTCGTTAAATTCATGAATTATTCCTGTTCCATAGACTTTATCTTTTCCATCAATTTTAATTTTATCTAAAAAATCTATTTTTTTATCCTCTACAGATTTAATTAAGGAAACAGCTATAGGTAACTTCATACATCCTGCCGCAATCATCTGAACGTTTTCATTATAAGCATAAATGTAGCCGCTTTTTAAATCCTCGAAAAAGAATCCATATGTTCCAATCCTTGATTCTAAATATTTCTTTATCTCTTTCATAATACCCTCCAGCTTTCTTACCGTATTCTCTGCCTATAATAATTATATCATATTGTCAGAAAATTTTGAAGCATTCAACGAAATAAATTACGTTCAAAAATGGTGGAGAAATCTCCACCACTTATCCTTACCTAATCAGCAAAAGAAATACCTATTTTCTTTGCTATTTGAACTAACTCCCCCTTTGGATCAACTAACTTAGACTTTTGCCCTATAACATTTTCTAAGCTATCACTTGAAATTTTATTGCCTTTTAAACAAACCATTTCTCCAAATTTTCCTTCTGAAATTAATTCAACTGCTCCTACACCATATCTAGTTGAAAGTATTCTATCATAAGTTGATGTAGTACCCCCTCTTTGTATATGACCAAGAACTGTACATCTAACTTCCTTATCTGGTAATAGTGTTTCTAAATCATTAGCTAGTTTATTACCTATTCCCCCTAATCTAATAGGATCCGGGCTATCTGCTACAATCTTTGAAACTACAACTTCTCCATTTTGGGGCTTAGCACCTTCTGCTACAACAACTATACTAAATCTTTTCCCTGAATTTTCTCTTTCTTTTACTTTATCTACAATTTTATTAATATCATACGGTATTTCTGGTAAAAGTATAACATCTGCTGAACCTGCTATCCCAGATTCTAAAGCTATCCATCCAGCTCCTCTTCCCATAACTTCACATATCATTATTCTATGATGTGATTCTGCTGTAGTATGAAGCCTATCTAAAGCTTCCGTAGCAACATCAATAGCCGTATTAAACCCAAAAGTTACATCTGTAGATGCTAAATCATTATCAATAGTTTTAGGAACTCCTATAACTTTAACACCCTTTCTTGCAAAATCTCTTGCAGAAGTTAATGTTCCATCTCCTCCAATTACAACTAATACATCTACTCCCTCTTTTTTTAAGTTTTCTACAGCAACATCTGAAACATCTTTCTTAATAATTGCTCCATCTTCTTCTACTTGATAATCAAATAAGTTATCTTTGTTAGAACTATACAATATAGTTCCTCCTCTATGAAGAATCCCAGAAACAGCATCCAAAGTTAGAGGTATAAAATCATTATTATATAGTCCTCTGTAACCAAACTTATAACCAATTACTTCTATCCCGTAATTTAAGATAGCTGCTCTTGTTACTGATCTTATAACTGCATTTAATCCTGGACAATCTCCACCACCTGTTAGTAATGCTATTTTTTTTACTTGTTGTTCCATAAAAATTCCCCCTACCCATTTAATTACCTTATAAATCAAAATTTTTAGTTATTTTCTATCAAAAATTTATTTCTAATAGTTTTTATCTTTAAAGTTTTTCCAAAATATGTTTTTTATTTTCATCTTTATAATAACATAAAGATTTTATAGTTAAAAGTATAATTATTTATATTTTCAGAATTTTTATAATTTGTAAAATGTTTTATTTTTTATATTTTTTAATATAATATACAATTATTTATTTCTTATCTTGAATAAAAAATTATATATAATAGTTAATTAATATATATTAAATTGAATTTAGTAAAAATAAAAAAAGTGTTAAAATATCATATCCAGGTTCCGTCGCAAGCTCCAAGTCACCTTGCTATGATATTTTAACACTTTCAAACTGAAGGAAGGAAAGTATAAATATTTAGTAATAAGTCATAACTTTTTATACTTTCCTCGTATAATAAAATTATAAAAGCTAATACGAATATTATTACTTTT
>NZ_JACSQZ010000116.1 GCF_014836325.1 Clostridium gallinarum | reverse complement strand
GGCAGAAATGGTGCGACTTGTTGTTAAGTGAAAAGCTTAGCCTAATCTATTGATTAGAACTATCACTGTGAGAAGTAGAATGATAGGGTAACGCCTTGAAATGCTTCCTCTAATACTTCGAATAGCAATAGGTTGAGTAAACAACCTATTGTTATAAGCTCGAGGAAGTCGGCTGAGAGTACTCCGTAAGGTCTAACCTTTGCGTTAGATACACGAAATGCGAACCAGAGGTGGTCGAGAGTATGATAGGTCGGGAGTCGATTAACTATGGTTAGGATGTTGCAATGGTAACTGACGAAATTAGGAATGTAAGGGTCTATAACCTAGTACGCAGAAATGTGTTTGGCGCGGTCGCGTGGTAAGTGTGGATGAGTAAAATTCGTTTCTATGAAAGTCCATATAGTGTTAAAGGCACTATCAAGCTTACAGGCTCAAACTAATGACCTAAGGTTAATCTATGATAACGGTGATGGAACAAGGAAAGTCTAGAATATGGAGATTTTACTATCGGTGAAGTATTAATAAGGAAAAGTCTTAGACTATAACTTATTTTAATCTAGATGAGAGCGATGCCACAGTACTGTTGAAGTCGAGATAATAATCGATGGAGGGATAGGCATTAGACGGATAGCTTGAAATAATTAAAAATTAGATAATTTTCAAGGTTCGAGTATGACTAAGAGATATGAATCCTTAATGGTGTGCAATCACTAGGAGGTAGTAATAGACTTGAAGGAAAGCTTACCCAAGAAAAGTCAATTACTAAGAAATTGTGAATATTATAATAATCAATCTGTTTATGATGACCTTTATAATAAATCAAAGAAGAATTATAAATTTAGAGATTTGATGCAATATATATACGATAGGAATAATATCTTGCTAGCGTATAGAAACATCAAACGTAATAGTGGGTCTAAAACACCAGGAGTTGATGGTAAAACAATTGAAATATTTGAAAATATGGAAGTTGAAAGGTTTATAAAAAGAATAGAGAATAAGATTATGATGTATAAACCTAAGCCAGTTAAGAGAGTAATAATACCGAAACCAAATGGTGGTAACAGACCTTTAGGGATACCTTGTATAGAGGATAGAATAATACAACAATGTATTAAGCAAGTTATGGAACCAATTTGTGAAGCTAAGTTTCATAGTCATAGTTACGGTTTTAGGCCCAATAGGTCGACTAAACATGCAGTAGCTAGAATGAATCATTTAATAAATAATAGTAAGCTACATCATGTAGTAGATATTGATATTAAAGGATTCTTTGATAATGTTAACCATAGCAAATTAAAGAAACAAATTTGGAATATGGGTATTCAAGATAAAAATTTGATTTGTATAATAAATAAAATTCTAACTTGTGAAATACAAGGTGAAGGTATCCCAATAAAAGGAACGCCTCAAGGTGGAATTATTAGTCCGTTACTGTCAAACATAGTATTAAATGAATTGGATTGGTGGTTAAGTTCTCAATGGGAATCATTTGAAACTAATCATAACTATGTAAGAATAAGAAGTAACGGTACAGAACATCACAGTCATAAATATAGAGCGATGAAAACTACTAAACTAAAAGAATTCTATTTTGTTAGATATGCAGATGATTTTAAAATATTATGTAGAGATTTCAAAATAGCAGAAAGAATTTTTAAAGCTACGAAGATGTGGCTTAAGGAGAGATTGGATTTAGAAATTAGTAGTGAAAAGTCTAAGATAACAAACCTTAGACGAAGATATTCGGAATTCTTAGGTTTTAAATTCAAAGCAGTTAAAAAGAGCAATAAGTATGTCTGTATAAGCTTTATGTCTGATAAGGCTAGAGAGAATACAAAGAGTAAAATTAAAAATCAAATATGTGTTATACAGAAAGACACTAATAGTAGAGAAGTCAGAAAATTAAATTCGATAATACTAGTGAGTCATAACTATTATAAAATAGCAAGCCATGTTTGTAAGGATTTTACGAAAATATATCGAGATATACTCAAAAGCTTGAAAACTCGCTTGAAAAAACATTCGAAGGAAAAATTGAATCTAACACCAACTTTTGAAAAGTTTTATGGTAGATATAAACATAATAGATTTTTTACCATAAATGACATAACTATTTTCCCAGTTTACGGTGTTATTTGTGAACCTGCCATGAGTTTTACTCAAAGTATATGTAATTATACTGAACAAGGCAGAAAAACAATACATAATAAACTGAGTAATGAATTCTATAATTTATTAAATTACTTATTATCCAATAGTGATAATCACAATAGTACAGAATTTGAAGATAATAAATTATCTTTAATGATGGGTCAACGTGGTAGATGTTTTGTCACTGGAGATAGGTTAAAAGTTGGAGAAATGGAATGTCATCATAAAGTTATGAAAAGTGATGGTGGTATTGACGAATATAATAATTTAGTATGGGTTAAAAGTGAAGTCCATAAATTAATACATGCGACTAATTCGGAAACTATAGAATATTATAAAAGTAGATTGAATTTAAATGAGAATGGATTTAAAAGGCTTAATAGTTTAAGGAAGCGAGTAGGAAATCTAATTATTAATTAAAGTAATGAATATCCGTTGGAACGCCGTATGAAGCGAAAGTTTCACGTACGGTGTGGAGCGGGGGAAAACTTAGAGATTACATCAAAGAGTTACCTATCGCTATT
>NZ_JACSQZ010000115.1 GCF_014836325.1 Clostridium gallinarum | reverse complement strand
AACAATATTAATATTACAGCAACAATATGCAATTAATTTTAAATGTCACAAAAAGCTTGCACTATCAATTTCCTAACGAATAAAAGAAGAAATTAAACTAGTTGAATTTCAACAATAATTATACATTACCAATTATCCATTACTAATTATAAGACGGGGGTGTTTTAAATGGATTTTAAGGTTACGAGTCAAGGAGGACAATCTAACCTAAATACATCAGCAGTAATTGAAAATAAGAAAGTTTCAGCTAACAGGGATGTTATTGAAGCTGTAAGTGCTAAAGATAAAGGCTATAGAGAAGAAGATATAGCAAAAGCAGTAGATAAATTAAATAAATTTTTAAAAGATGAAAATACTTATGCAGAATATTCTATTCATAAAGATCTTGGTGATGTAATGATAAAAATTATAGATCAAGACACTAAAGAAGTAATTATGGAATGTCCACCGAAAAAAATATTAGATTTAATAGCCAAGATGATGGAACTTGTTGGAGTTTCAATTGATAAAAAGGCTTAAAAGGGGGGGGGGCTATGAATTTCTTACTAAATAAAATTGATAACGATATTAGAAGAAAATTTAAATATATTAGACTGTGGTACCTTTTTAGATGTTAAAAAGTAGGAGGAAAGAATAAATGTACGGCAATAATGCTTTTAACGTATATAAAAATAATAGCGTAAACTATGCATCAAAAGAACAATTACTATTAATGCTAGTAGATGGTGCAGTAAAGTTTTCAAAAATAGCAAGAGAAGGCTTAATAGAAAAAGATATAAGAAAAAGCCATGAAAATTTAATTAAAGCTCAAAATATATTCACTGAACTTATGATAAGCCTAGATCAAAATGCAGGAGAATGGGCAAAGCAAATGTATAGAGTTTATGAATTTATAAAAACTAGACTTTTTGAAATAAACTTAAAAAAAGATGTAAATATGTTGGACGAGCTTATGCCGGTAATAGAAGACGTGAGAAATACATGGCATGAAGCACACGAAATATCTAAGAAATCTAGGTAAGCTAGATTTCTTAGACAATGAAAAATGAAGAATTAAGAATGTAGAATTAAGGTTATAATTTAGCGAAGCTAAATTATTAAAATATTTATTTCAAAATTCATCCTTTGGATGAATTTTTACATTAATTTTACATTTTACATTCTAAATTTTTAATTAAGAAAGGTTGGTGTATTATGACCACAAGAATTACTGGACTTGCAACGGGATTAGATGTTGATACTATAGTTAAGCAAACTATGCAAGCTTATCGTACTAAGATAGATACTCAGCAGCAAAAAAAAGATGTAACGGAAATAAAACAACAATTATATAGAGATTTAATAAAAGAAGCTCAGGAGCTATACAATAATCATTTTGATGTTTTAAAAAGTGGAAGCTTAGTTAGAGCAGCTACGTGGCAATCCGTTAAATTTGAAACAAATAGTCCTAGCTTAACAGTGACAGGAGATGCTAGTGCCAAGCTAGGGAATTATACTATTAAAGAAGGAAGTACTATTGCTAAAGCAGCAAGTATTTCAAAAACAGAAGAAGAATTAGGATCATCAATAACTATAAATGGACAAAGCTTTAATATAACAGGCAATACTGTTAAAGAAAAAGCGGTTAATTTAAATAATGAATTAAGTAAAGCAGGTATTAATGTTTCTGTTAAATATACATATTTTGCAGGAAGTACAACTACTAATAAACAGGGTTTTTTATTTGAATCAAAGCTTTTGGGTAAAGATAATAACTTTGTTATTGGCGGAACTAAGAGTAAAAATACTTTAAAAACTGGAGAAGATGCAAAGGGCGCAGAAATAACTGGATTAACAGTAAGCCAGTTGAAATATAATTCAATTGATAATAAAGTATCTTTTAAAATAGATAGTAATGAGATAACTATAGATATTGCAGATTTAAATACTGTTGGAGATATAGAAAATATTTTAAATAAGTCACTTTCAGATAAAGATTATACTGCTAAAATAGATACTTCAGGAAATATAACTTTTATTACAACAAAGACTGGAAAAGACCAAACAAAACCTAGTATTGAAGTTGAAAATAAAAATGGAACATATAATAAAATAACTATAGGATTTACAGATGGTAATGATACAACATCAGCAGAAGAGATAAAAATAACTTCAGCAGATTTAGGTGGAAAAATAGTAATAAATGGAGTTTGTATAGATTTATCTCAAAAAGGATCAATGAATGAAGTAGATTATATAAATAATATTTTAGAAAGTAATAAAATATCTGTAGTAGCTGAGAAGAACACTGATGGAATAGTATTAAAATCTACAATAACAGGAAGTAATTCTAAAATAGAATTTTCAAAAATAGATGGTGATGAAACATCAACTGGTGGACAAGATGCTAATATTGTAATAAGTAATGGAATTGGAGTTTATACACATACAGGGACTGCAAATACCTTTCCTTTAGATGGAATAACCTTTAAATTTACTGGAGATATTCCAGAGAAAGGAATAAGTGTAACTTCAAAACAAGATTCTACTGAAATTATTGATAAAATAAAAAGTTATATAGAAGATTATAATAAGTTAATAGTAAAAATAAATACTCTAACTTCAGAAAAGAGGGATAGAAATTATCAACCTTTAACTTCGGATCAAAAGGCAGAAATGGTGCGACTTGTTGTTAAGTGAAAAGCTTAGCCTAATCTATTGATTAGAACTATCACTGTGAGAAGTA
>NZ_JACSQZ010000114.1 GCF_014836325.1 Clostridium gallinarum | reverse complement strand
TTTTGGTCAAGCCCTCGACCTATTAGTATCAGTCAGCTAAATATGTTACCACACTTACACCTCTGACCTATCAACCTTGTGTTCTTCAAGGGGTCTTACTAGCTTATGCTATGGGAAATCTCATCTTGAGGGGGGCTTCACGCTTAGATGCTTTCAGCGTTTATCCCTTCCCGACTTAGCTACCCAGCCATGCTCCTGGCGGAACAACTGGTGCACCAGAGGTCAGTCCATCCCGGTCCTCTCGTACTAAGGACAGCTCCTCTCAAATTTCCTACGCCCGCGACGGATAGGGACCGAACTGTCTCACGACGTTCTGAACCCAGCTCGCGTGCCGCTTTAATGGGCGAACAGCCCAACCCTTGGGACCTACTACAGCCCCAGGATGCGACGAGCCGACATCGAGGTGCCAAACCTCCCCGTCGATGTGGACTCTTGGGGGAGATCAGCCTGTTATCCCCGAGGTAGCTTTTATCCGTTGAGCGATGGCCCTCCCACGAGGTACCACCGGATCACTAAGCCCGACTTTCGTCCCTGCTCCACTTGTGGGTGTCGCAGTCAGGCTCCCTTCTGCCTTTGCACTCTACGAACGATTTCCGACCGTTCTGAGGGAACCTTTGGGCGCCTCCGTTACTTTTTAGGAGGCGACCGCCCCAGTCAAACTGCCCACCTAACAATGTCCCGTCACCAGTTTCATGGCGTCCGGTTAGAATCCCAATACTGTCAGGGTGGTATCCCAAGGTTGACTCCACTAAGGCTGACGCCCTAGCTTCTCAGTCTCCCACCTATCCTGTACAGACAATATCGAAACTCAATGCTAAGCTACAGTAAAGCTCTACGGGGTCTTTCCGTCCAATCGCGGGTAGCGAGCATCTTCACTCGCACTACAACTTCGCCGGATTTGCAGTTGAGACAGTGCCCAAGTCATTACGCCATTCGTGCGGGTCAGAACTTACCTGACAAGGAATTTCGCTACCTTAGGACCGTTATAGTTACGGCCGCCGTTTACTGGGGCTTAAGTTCACACCTTCGCTTGCGCTAAGTGTTCCCCTTAACCTTCCAGCACCGGGCAGGCGTCAGCCCCTATACATCAGCTTGCGCTTTAGCAGAGACCTGTGTTTTTGCTAAACAGTTGCTTGGGCCTATTCTCTGCGGCCTACTCTCGTAGGCACCCCTTCTCGCTAACTTACGGGGTCAATTTGCCTAGTTCCTTAACTGCAATTCTTCCGATGGCCTTAGGATTCTCTCCTCATCTACCTGTGTCGGTTTGCGGTACGGGCACTACTTCTCTCTCTAGATGCTTTTCTTGGAAGCAGGGAATCAGATACTTCAGTCATAATGACCTTCCCCATCACACCTCAGGATTGTTAAAACGGATTTGCCTATCTTAACTCCCTAAATGCTTAGACTAGCATTTCCAATCGCTAGCACATCCTATCCTTCTCCGTCACACCATCGATAATAACGATAATAGTGGTATTGGAATATCAACCAATTGTCCATCACCTACGCCTTTCGGCCTCGGCTTAGGTCCCGACTAACCCTGGGCGGACGAGCCTTCCCCAGGAAACCTTAGATTTTCGGCCTGTAAGATTCTCACTTACATCTCGCTACTAATGCCAACATTCTCACTCGTAATCAGTCCACCGCTCCTTACGGTACGACTTCAGCCCGATTACGACGCTCCTCTACCGCTCAAGTAATCTTGAGCCCGTAGCTTCGGTGGTAAGTTTGAGCCCCGGACATTTTCGGCGCAGGATCTCTCGACTAGTGAGCTATTACGCACTCTTTAAATGAGTGGCTGCTTCTAAGCCAACATCCTAGTTGTCTTAGAAATCCCACATCCTTTACCACTTAACTTACACTTTGGGACCTTAGCTGACGATCTGGGCTTTTTCCCTTTTGACCACGGATCTTATCATTCGTAGTCTGACTGCCGGACTAATAGTATATGGCATTCGGAGTTTGATAAGGTTCGGTAAGCGATATGCCCCCTAGCCCATTCAGTGCTCTACCTCCATTACTCATATCCGACGCTAGCCCTAAAGCTATTTCGAGGAGAACCAGCTATCTCCGAGTTCGATTGGAATTTCTCCGCTATCCACAGCTCATCCCATGCTTTTTCAACAGCAACGTGGTTCGGTCCTCCACGGGGTTTTACCCCCGCTTCAACCTGGCCATGGATAGGTCACCCGGTTTCGGGTCTACGGCATGCAACTAGTCGCCCTATTAAGACTCGGTTTCCCTTCGGCTCCGTACCTTAAGTACTTAACCTTGCTACATACCGTAACTCGTTGGCTCGTTCTACAAAAAGCACGTCATCACCCTCATAAGGGGCTTTGACCGGTTGTAGGCACACGGTTTCAGGTTCTATTTCACTCCCCTCCCGGGGTTCTTTTCACCTTTCCCTCACGGTACTTCTTCACTATCGGTCATCAGGTAGTATTTAGCCTTGGGAGGTGGTCCTCCCTGCTTCCCACAAGGTTTCACGTGTCTCGTGGTACTCTGGATCAGAACTTAGTAGTTATAACTTTCACTTACGTGGCTATTACACTCTATGGCGCAACTTTCCAGTTGTCTTCAATTAGTCATAATTTCCCGTTATGTTCTGTCCGCAACCCCAGAGATAAATCTCTGGTTTGGGCTCTTTCCCTTTCGCTCGCCGCTACTAAGAAAATCGATTTTTCTTTCTCTTCCTCTAGGTACTTAGATGTTTCAGTTCCCTAGGTTTACCTTCCTGCAACTATGTATTCATTACAGGATACATGGGGTTTCCCATGTGAGTTCCCTCATTCGGAAATCTTCGGATCACTGGCTATGTGCGCCTACCCGAAGCTTATCGCAGCTTATCACGTCCTTCATCGGCTCCTGATGCCAAGGCATTCACCATGCGCCCTTTGTAGCTTGACCT
>NZ_JACSQZ010000113.1 GCF_014836325.1 Clostridium gallinarum | reverse complement strand
ATTTAATATATTTATCTCATATATCTATAAAATACTAGTCATTAAAACAAAAAATATTATTTCTTTTAATTTAAATTTAAAAATATTAAAACATATTGAAAAATTACCAATAGAAATATTTGAAATGTATAATCCAACTTATTTAAATCAAAGAGTAAAAGGAGATTGTGAAACAATTGTAGGATTTTGGATTGATAATATATTTACAATAATAGTTAATTCATTTTCAATTATTTTTATGTTGTTTTTATTATATAATGTTAATATTTCTCTTTTTATAATAGTTTTAATATTTATACCTATATATTGTATTGTTTACTTTATCATGCATAGAAAATTATATAATAAAAATTTAAAGGCAGTTGAAGAATCAAATAAATATTTTGGTAAATTAAATGATATATATTTAAGAAATAAAGAAATAAAAGTAAAGGTTGAATTTGATAGTATAGATAAAGAATTAGAGAAGAGCTTTAAAGATTATTTTAAATATTTTTTTAATTACTCTAAATTTCTATTTGTTTTTAATGCATCTGACAGTATAATAAGTTTATTTTTTCAATCAGCAGTTTTTTTTATTGGAGGTTCTCAAGTTATATCAAAAAATATGACAATAGGGGAATTTACAATTATGAATACATATTTTAATATGATTCTAAATATAACAAAATATTATTTTAGTTTAGGACAAACATATCAAAATGTTAAAGTTTCTGTTAATAGATTAAATGAAATATTAGTATTAGATTTAGAAACAAATGGAAATGAAAATATTAACTTTATAAAAAAATTAAAATTAATAGATATAAATTATTTATATAAAAATAAAAGTACATTTTTTAAAAATGTCAGTTTAAATATAGATAAACCTGGAATATATGCGATATTAGGAAAAAATGGAGCAGGTAAAACAACTTTAGTAAATACTATTATTGGAGTAAATAATCTTGGATTGAAGGGAAAAGTTCTTTTTAATGGAATTAATAGTACAAATATTAATATGTATAAATTAAGAAAAGATAATATAGCAATTATGATGCAAGGAGAGATTATACCTTCAATCTTTGTAAAAGATTATATATTTAAATATATAAATAAAGAAATTTTCGATAAAAATCTAAATTATAGTGAATTTAAAAGTATTTTTGTATCTGAATTATTTGATATATATAAAATTTTAGATAAGAAAATTGATAAATTATCATCAGGAGAAAAGCAAATGGTTTCATTACTTATTACTTTATTTAAAAAAGCAGATTTATATATATTAGATGAACCAACATCTAATATTCACAATGAATTAAGTGAATTAGTAATAAATTTTTTAGAGAAATTTAAAAAAGATAAAATAATAATTATTATAAGTCATGATGATAAAATGAAATATATATTTGATAAAGAAATAGTTCTTTCTATTGATCAAAAAACTTTAAATTTTTAATTATTTTTATATGATTTGTTCATTGATTTCCTATAGTTTTTTATAAAAAATCAATGTTCATATAATAAACTTTAGTTTTATAAAGGAGGGATAAGAAAATGGGAGAGTCTTTAAACAAACAAGAGTTAAATCGTTTAGCTCAAATTGGATCTAAAGATGTTAGTGAACAAGTTGATCCTAAAAGTATAGCAACAACAATTGCAGCTAGCATTCTTTACTGTACTTCGCCTATAGTTGGAACAATAACTTTAGTAACATCAGTATCAGTAGAGGCAAGTCTTTTATTTAGTTGCTCTGGTAATTCAGCGCAATGTGGTTAACAGGAGGAAAGATAAATGAATGAAGAATTAAATAAGCAAGAATTAAATCGTTTAGCTCAAATAGGAGCTAAAGATATTAGTGAACAAGTTGATCCTAAGAGTATAGCAACAACAATTGCGGCGAGTGTTTTATATTGCTCATCGGCTGTAATAACAAGTATAACAGCAGTAGTTGATGTTACTTTGGCAGCAAGCTATTTATTCAGTTGTGCTAATAATCCAGCGCAATGCGGATAAAAAGAATTAGAATTTAACTTATTAA
This sequence comes from Clostridium gallinarum, assembly GCF_014836325.1. Taxonomy (GTDB): domain Bacteria; phylum Bacillota; class Clostridia; order Clostridiales; family Clostridiaceae; genus Clostridium; species Clostridium gallinarum. Next base: position 1,005 of record NZ_JACSQZ010000113.1, on the reverse strand, counting down.
ACCACATACAATTTGTATGTGGTTTTTTATATGTGTATATATATTGAGTAATAATATTGAAAAATATAAAAAACTAATATATACTTAAAATGTAATAAAATATAACAAATTGTATTATATTACATTTTATTTGGGTATGTTAAGATTATATGAAATAATATATATAGTTATAAAATGCGTCATTAAAAAAATATACTTTTGTATACATTTGAATAAAATAAATAGTAGTTCAAATTATATTTTGTAGTATCTAATCAAAGATATTTATGAAATATAGATAATAGAAAAAAATCTAAATATATAAAATTATTAGAAACTTAAAAGGGAAATTTTGTTATAAGAATATATAAAAATAAATTTAATGAGTATTAATTATATATAATATGTATTTCATTAGTAATCGTTAATTTATTTTAATCATAACTCTAACTCAGGTAGAAAAATTATTCATATAGCTTAACATATTACAACTTGTTATTGGAGGAACTTGAATGATATCAATTGCAATATGTGATAATGAAATAACTTCAGTTGAAGATATAGAAAATAAAGTGAAAATAATATCAAATAAGCTTTTATTTTTAGCAAATATAGATCGGTTTTTTACTGGAATTGAATTAATAGAAGAAATTAAATATGGAATGAAATATGATATCATATATTTAGATATAGAGTTAGATAATGAAAATGGAATTGATGTAGCAAGAAAAATAAGAGAAATAGATATGAATGTATTAATAATATATATAACTAATTATGAAAATTTTGCAAAAGAAGCTTTTGAAGTAAATGCTTTTAGATTTTTAAATAAACCAATTGATAATATATTATTTGAGAGATATTTTATTAATGCTAAGGATATGTTGTTAAATAATAATCAATATTTTTATTATAAATATAATAAAATAAATTATAAAATTAAATTAAACGAAATAATATATTTTGAAAGTGATAAAAGAAAAACATATATTGTTACATCTAAGGATTATAAGGTTTGCTATATAA
>NZ_JACSQZ010000112.1 GCF_014836325.1 Clostridium gallinarum | reverse complement strand
ATTTTCATCTGTACATTTATATAATAAATTTTCTTTATTTTTTAATTTCTCAAAAATACCTTTATAATATTTTAATTGATTTTCAGATGGTAAATATATTTTCTTTTCATAAATCCATATATCCTTATCATAATTTAAAGGTATTAAAATTTTCTTTTGAGGCTTTACTAAAATAGCCTCTCCCTTTTTCTTTATAGTAAAAATTAGAGGAATATCCTCATTATAAATTTGAGATGTATAATTCATATAATCATAATTTAAAGTAACTTCTTTCTTATTATCTATTAAACTTAAAAGTTCTTTAAGTTCATTATCATAAAGCTTAAAACTTCTTCCATTAATTATTCTATTTTTATCTTCTTTAAATTTTTCTCTTAAAAATTCTATAACTAAATAATCCTTATATTTAAATTTATTATCTTCATAAAATAAAAACTTACCTAAAGCTTCAACTGCTATTGTATTTTCTTTTCCAGCTCTTAGCTCAAGATAATATTCATTTTTATTATTAACCTTAACTTGCTTTAATTTAATATCAATATTTATAGCTTCTTTTAAAACCTTTGTATTTTTAGCTTCTTGCTTTTGAATCTTATTTGATACTTCATAATAAAACTTATACATAGTTGCAATTATATGACTACAAGTATAATTTCTTATTTCCTTACTATTTTCCTCAAATTGATTACAAGTACATTTAACCTCTTTAACTTCATCATTTAAATTAAATTTTATATGTGTACTATACTCATTTTTATTTTCTAAAACCCTTCCATAAACATGGTAAGTATCATCAACTTTTTTACTTACAACCTTCTTTACTAAATTATTTTTAAATAAATTTTTCCCATTATTCACAGAAATTCTAGAGCCTAAATTTAATAATGAGTTCATCATACTTCTTAAATTCATTCTATCCCTCCTTTTAAAAGAGTAATTATTATTATACTACTTATTCTTTACAATTTCTAAGTTATAACTTTTCTCATATTACTAATGTAATTAATTTCAAAATAATTATTTTTTAACATTAAAGATTAAAATAATATTATATCCTGTAAATTAGTATATTTTTAATATAAATTTAAAACATTATTTATAATTTTTTCCCTTTTTTATAGTATATTTTATTAAATAAAAACTTTTCAACCGTATAAAATTTTACTTATTTTTACATATGTATATTTTTTTACTTGATTTGTATTTAAATACTTTTTATAATTAACTTAAAAGGGGGTAGTTATGGATTACAGAATTAATGAGATAAGAGAAGAACTTGAAAATCTTTATGAGAAAAATGGACTTACAGAAGAAGTCTTAATATTAAGTATGAAACTCGATAAAGAAATAAATAAAGTTCAAAAGAAAATATTGAAAGATAATGACATTTATATAAAAAAATAAAAAAGTGTTAGAATATCATATCCATGTTACTCCTTATAACTTCAAGTAATCCTGTTATGATATTTTAACACTCTAAAATTGAAGGATAGAAATTATATCTCTAATATATACTCTATACTTTTCAATTTAATACCATCAAATTCACATAATATAATTAACGGCATAATGTCTTTTATTTTATTAAATGAAGAATAATTAAAATTAATATCATAATAATTAATTATAGTACTTAATGCTGTTCCATGTGTTCCTATAACAATATTTTCTTCATCATATTTATTAAGAATTTTGTGTAATTCTTTTATATTTCTATCTTGTACTTCTTTTAAAGACTCTCCATTATCTAAACTATAATTGAAATCACTCCATTGCTTTTCACAAAACTTATTAAAATCTTCTATCCAATTATCACATACTTTTCTTTCTCTAAAATCATCAATAACCTCAATATCTAAATGTAAAAAATCAGAAAGATCTTTTACTGTATCTATTGCCCTTTTGTATGGACTTGAATATATTTTACTTATATTTTTATCCTTTAAAAACATTTTAACTTTTTTACTTGCATTAACTCCTTCTTCAGTAAGAGGCCTTATTAAATCTTCCTTTTCTGAAAAATCTGGTTTAGCGTGTCTCACAAAATAAACTTTATTCATTTAAATATCCCCCTAATTTATCTTAGTTCCTCCCCATTCAATTACAGAAAAACCTTTTCTCTCAAACTGTTTAAGCTCTTGCTCTTTAATTTCAATAGGCTTGTCTAATGGTTTATATACCATCATTACTCTTAAAATAGAATCTGGCTTAGGAGTTATATCAAGCTTTGCATAATCATCATACTCTTCACCAGCAAAATAAATAAGATTATAATCATTTTCTTCAAGAATAGGTAGCCAATAAACAATAAATTCATTGTACTCTCTTGGAGTTAATCCCATATACTCTAACTTTTCTTGTAAAAAATCTTTAGTATCTTCTTTTTTTATAACAAATCCTTCTGATATATTATAATCTAAATTTGATATTCCTTCCCAAAATAAATAGGAGTATTCCCTATTATCATCAAGATTTATTAAAGTTCCATCTTCTTTAGCTGTTACTGTCCAACCATCCTTATACTCAGGATAAGTAAACGTAAGCTTTCCCTTATAATCAAGTTTCACATCTACAACTTCTTCTTTCGTTGGATATAAATAAATTACAGGTTTAGCATCCTTAGCTTCCGATTTACATGATACTAAAAATAAAGAAAATAAAATTCCAATACATAGTAAAAAACTTTTTTTATTCAATTTTCAATCCCTCTTTCCCATTATTTAATGTGTAATAAAGATATATTAAATAGATAATTTTAATATATTAAAATATAATATATTGATATTAGAAAGGAATAACAAAATGAAAAATAATAAATGGCTTATAGTCTTTATAATCTTTCTAGGAATAATAAGTATTGGTTTATTTAGAGTTAATACTATTTCTACTAATGAAATTATGATGGGCACACCTACTATGACTAGTTCTTTTACATTTATAGTATATCTTTTTATTGCTATCTTAGTATCAATTATATACTTAATAATACTAATGATTAATTCTGTAAGTGAAAATATATTAAACAGAGTTATAAAAAATATATTCATTATATCATTACT
>NZ_JACSQZ010000111.1 GCF_014836325.1 Clostridium gallinarum | reverse complement strand
CGAACAGGAAAGTTAAGCTCTACAGCGCCGATGGTACTGCATGGGAGACTGTGTGGGAGAGTAGGACGTTGCCAGGTTAATAAAAAGACTTAAGATTTATCTTAAGTCTTTTTTTTGTTATTTTATAAAGAAATTATAATAAATTAGTAAGGATTAGAGTCTAAGAAGGGGATTTTTATAATTTCCTTCCTTGAGTTTGTAAAAAGATAAACATTTTATGAAATTCACTTGGAGCGCATGCGGTCTGATGGAGAAATATAATGTTTATCTTTTTTTTATCTAAATATTTATTTTAATTAAATTACATAACATATAATTCATACCTTATTCATATTAATAAATGTAAAGTAACAAAAGTAAGGGAGTGAGATATGATGAGTAAAAAGGAAATAGTTGCAATGATATTAGCTGGAGGACAAGGTTCTAGGTTAGGTGTATTAACAAAAAAATTAGCTAAGCCAGCTATACCATTTGGAGGCAAATATAGAATTATAGATTTTCCTTTAAGTAATTGTTCGAATTCAGGAATATATACAGTTGGAATTTTAACACAATATAAACCATTAGAATTAAATACCCATATAGGAATAGGATCACCATGGGATTTAGATAGAAGAGATGGTGGAGTTAGCATATTACCACCGTATCAAGGAGAGAAGGGAGGGAAGTGGTATAGGGGAACCGCTAATGCTATTTATCAGAATATAGAATATATAGATAGATACAATCCAGAGTATGTATTAATTTTATCTGGTGATCATATATATAAAATGAATTATGAGCATATGTTAGACTTTCATAAAGAAAAAAAATCAGAAGTGACTATAGCTGTTATAGATGTTGATATAAATGAAACTAGTAGATTTGGAATAATGAATACTAGAGAGGATTTATCAATATATGAATTTGAAGAAAAGCCAAATAAAGCTAAAAGCACAAAAGCTTCAATGGGAATATATATCTTTAATTGGAAGATATTAAGAGAGTTTTTAATTGTAGATGAAAATGATAAGTTATCAGATAATGATTTTGGAAAAAATATCATTCCTAAAATGTTAGATAGTAGTATAAGATTATTTGCATATCCCTTTAAAGGATATTGGAAGGATGTAGGGACTATAAAAAGCTTATGGGAAGCCAATATGGATTTATTAAGTATGGAAAATGAATTAAATTTATATGATAATAGTTGGAAAATTTACTCTGAAAATATAGCAAGTCCAGCTCAATATATAGGGCATAATTCAGAAATAAATGAATCATTAGTAGTTGAAGGATGTATTATAGAAGGAGATATAGAACATTCTGTTATTTTTCAAGGAGTAAAGGTAGGGAAAAATTCAATAATAAGGAATTCTGTTATAATGAACAATACTATAATTGGTGATAACGTAATAATAAATAAAGCTATAGTAGGTAGTAATGCAAAAATAAGCAGAAATTGTAATATTGGAAATGGAGAAAAAATAGCAGTCATAGCATCTAATGAAGTTTTAGATATTGGTACAACATTGGAACCTGCTGAAGTGCTTTAAGTTAGGAGGGATTATATGAAGGAATGTATAGGAATAATTAATTTAGATGAAAAAGAAGGTAATATTAGTGAACTAATTTGTGATAATATAATATCGGCAATGCCTATTGCAGGAAGGTATAAAATAATAGATTTTATTTTATCGAATTTAACTAATTCAGGAATAGAGTGTATAGGAATTTTTACAAAAAAGAAATCTTATTCTCTTTTAAAGCACTTAAGTAATGGAAGGCCCTGGGATCTACATAGAAAAAAAGACGGGCTTAGAGTATTTAATTATAGTGATTATAATCCAATTTATGATGATATTAATAGTTTTATTGAAAACATAGAATTTATTAAATTTAGTAGAAAAGAATATATAATAATAGCACCATCTTATATGATATGTAATATAAATTATAAAGAAGCCTTAGAAAAACATAAAAAATCTAGTAATGATATAACAATAATATATAAGGGAGTCAATGATAGTAATAGATTTTCTTTTTGTGAGAAGTTGATAATTGATGATAATAATAGAGTAAAAGAAATTAAAAATATTAATAATAAAGATTATAAAGCAAATATAAATATGGAAATGTATATAATGAAAACTTCTATTTTTATAAATATTGTTAAAGAGAGCATAATGAGTGGATTATACAGAAAAGTCAAGGATTATATAAAAGATAATTTAAACTTATTAAGAGTTGGAACATATGAATTTAAAGGGTATTTAACCTGTATAAATTCAATAAGTTCTTATTTTAATGCAAATAAAGATTTATTAGATATGAATGTAAATAAAGAATTGTTTTATAATAATAATCCTATATTTACAAAACAAAAAGATGAACCGCCTGTATTTTATTCAAAAAAAAGCAATATTACTAATTCTATAATAGCAAATGGATCTTATATAGAAGGAAATTTAGAAAATTGTATTTTGGGAAGAAAGGTAATAGTGAAAGAAGGAGCAATAATAAAAAATAGTATATTAATGGACAACGTAATAATTCATAAAAATGCAATAATAAATAATTCTATAATAACTCATAAAACAATAATAAAAGAAAATCAAATAATAGATGAAAGAAATAAAAATTTACAAATAGTATAATAAAAAATAACTACTAACTATCGTATTATAAGTTAGTAGTTATTTTATTTATAATATACTATAAATAAAAGGACAACTAAGCCACATGTATCAATATAAGAAAAAGAAAGAAAAATGTAGATATTTATATAAAATTGAGGAAATAATATTAATAATTAATGGATTAATGAAATATAAAAATATATTTAAGTGATAAGATAAATATCGTTCCAGGGAACAAGGTTCTCTAAGAACAAACGACCAAAAAGATTTTAAAGTTGATTAAAAAAAGTATTGACAAGTAAATCTTCAAATGGTAAGATGATAAAGTCGCTTGAGGGCGACGAAGAAAATGGTCTTTGAAAATTGAACAGAATATAAGTTAAGTAAAATAAACCAGCAATTCTTTTAAGTCTTAAATTTAAGACTCAAGGTAATTTGAGCAACAGATTAAACTTTTTATT
>NZ_JACSQZ010000110.1 GCF_014836325.1 Clostridium gallinarum | reverse complement strand
CCATCTGGACTATACATTCCAAATAGCATTCCCATTAATGTAGATTTACCTGCTCCATTTTCTCCTAAAAGAGCATGAATTTCTCCCTTTTTAAGTTGTAAAGTAACATTATCATTTGCTACAATACCCGGAAATTCTTTTCGAATATTAAGCATCTCTACTACATAACTCATGAGTTTCCTCCCTATCTTATTTTATTTATATATGTATTGGCTTGATTATGTTTTTTTGTTAAATTAATCTAATTATATCTTTATAGAAGAAAAAGACGGTTTTCCGCCTTTTCCCTTTATTTATTAAGCCTAAATTACTTAATTAAATCCCCTTGTTCTGCCTTAACTTCTATTTCCCCATTTTTTATTTTATTATACACTTCATCTACTTTTGTTATAGTATCAGCACTTAAATTTGGATTGTTTTCTGGAATACCGATACCATCATTTTTAGCATTAAATTTTAAAGTTTCTCCACCTGGAAAATTTCCTTCTAATTCATCTTTTATAACATCAAAAGTTGCTGTATCTAATTTCTTAATTGCTGAAGTTAATATTACTGATTTATTGTTTGCTTGATCATAAACACCATCTGCATATTGATCAACGTCAACTCCTACTATCCAAGCTTCTTCCCCAGCTGCTACTCTAGCTTTTGCTTCATTTATAGATCCAACACAAACTCCACCTGCTGCTACGAATATAGCTTTAACTCCATTATCATACATAGTAGCTGCTAACTGTTGTCCTGCCGCTACATTATCAAAGGATCCTTGATATACAACATTCTGAGGTTTTATGCTCATTTTTGTTCCTAAATTTTCATTAGCATAATTAACTCCTTGTTGAAATCCCCAATTAAATTTTTGAACTGAAGGAATTTCCATACCGCCAATAAATCCTAAATCCCCATCTTTTAATTCAACAGCAGTTGCAACACCAGCTAAGAATCCAGCCTCTTCCTCTGCAAAGTAAATAGCAACAGTATTATCTCCTACTTTTTCAATTCTCTCAGAACCTGTTTTTCCATTATTTGGCGTACCATCAATTAATACAAATTTTGCATCACTATATTTATCTTGAGAATTAAATATTGCAGTTTCAAATTTGAATCCAGGAGTTACTATTAATTTATATCCTGTATCATAAAGATTTCCTATTTCTTTCATATATTCTGCTTCTGTAGTTCCAGTAGGCTTTAAATAAGTAGTATTAATACTTAAATCTTCTTTTGCCTTTAATAAGCCTTCCCAAGTTCCTTGATTAAATGACTTATCGTCTATGGTTCCTGCATCAGTTACCATCCCGACTTTCTTTTTGTCTCCATCTGTACTTGATGTGCCTCCACAACCAATTAGTCCTGTAGCTATTAAAGCAGATAATGCTAAAGCTATTACTTTTTTCTTCATACATATCCTCCTTATCATTAGTTCAATAAAAGTTGTCTTTCGAACTTTCAAAGTGATTATACAATATATCATTCGCAATTTCAACAAATAAAATAGTTTTTCGACCTTAATCGACTTTGTAAAATTCGTAACTTTGTAAATTTTCAGTATTTATTAAATTATTTTTATTTTTATCAAATATTTAAATATTAATACAGATTTACTTAAAGTATTTATATTTTTTAATCAGACTATACTTTAATCATAAAAATTCTTTAAATATCTCCTTAAAGGACTCTATACTCATAGGAAAAATCCTAACTCTCTTTAAAGAATATAATCCATCATTTAGACTAGAAATTCCATACTCCGTTGTAACTGCTGCTTTAATACCTAGTTCTTTTTCTACCTCTATTGTTTCTTCATCATATTTGCCAACCGGATAACAAACATAATTACTATCTACACCAACTTTTTCTTTTAATTTATCTCTACCTTCTTTTATTATATTTAATTTATCTTCCCTTGAAAGACTTGTAAATTCAACATGTCTAGAAGTATGATTTTCAATTCCCATTCCTGATTTTTTCATTTCATTTAGCATAGATGAATTCATATAAAATCCATCATTATCAGTATTATCAGTTATTATAAAAAAAGTTGCCTTCATATTATTTTCTTTTAATATTCTATATGCCTCTGTATAATTATCTGAATATCCATCATCAAAAGTAATTGCAACTGGTTTCTTTGGTACATAACCTGTTGTATAAGCTTCTAAAACATCATCTAATAGCATTGGTGTAAATTCATTTTCTTTAAGCCATTTAATTTGATCCTCAAATTGACTTATAGGTACTAATAAACTATTATTAGAATCCATATCTGAAATTGAATGATACATTAATATGGGTATTTTAACATCATTTATATTTAATATCTCATATTTATCATCACTATTATCTTCTAGCACCTCTTTATTTTCTTCAATATTTTTATATTCATTTTCTACTGTTCCTTTATTACCACTAACCTGAACCATATTATTTTTTCCAAAATCATTATTATATAAATACCCCTTATCAAAAATAATTAATCCAGCAACTATTATTAATAACATTAGTATAAATTTTCTCTTCATATATATCCCCCTAACCAATATATACAAAATATATATTCTGTTACTTTTTTTGTCAATACGTTTCGCTTGTTTCTATTTTTTTAATATTTTCTAAATTTTTCTTAAATTATTGTTAATGACATTTTATTTTTGTATAATTAACCTAAACTAATATTAAGGAGTGTTTTTATTGTTTGGTTATGTAACTCCTCTAAAAGCTGAGCTTAAAGTTAAGGACTTTACCAAATTTAGAAGTTATTACTGCGGATTATGTTTACATATAAAAAACACTGCAGGTAATTTACCTAGAATGGTTTTAAACTATGATATGACTTTTTTAGCTGTACTTTTAGACTCTTTATCAATTAAGGAACCCAATTTTGAACTTAATCGTTGCATAGTTCATCCAAAGGAAAAAAAGCCAGTTGTTATTAATAATGATGCATTAACATATGCAGCTGCAATGAATTTGACACTTTATTATCATAAAATTAAAGATGATATCGAAGATGATAATAATATTAAAAGTAAGATTCTTGAAAAAGTTTTATACCCTTATCAAAAGAAAATTTCTAAATCCATTGATGAAATTAACACTATTATTAAAAATAATTTAAAAACACTAAGAGAATATGAAAATACTAAAAATTTCTCTTCTATAGATGAAATCTGTCATCCATTTAGTGATATAGTTGGTAATATACTAAAATGTTATCCTAATGAATTGGTTAATGATAATAATGAACTAAGAAATAACTTATATAGTTTAGGATATACTTTAGGAAAATGGATTTATTTAATTGATGCTTTTGATGATCTAAAAAAAGATATGAATGAAAATAAGTTTAATCCAATTAATTTTTTATATAATGAAGATAATAAA
>NZ_JACSQZ010000010.1 GCF_014836325.1 Clostridium gallinarum | reverse complement strand
AGAATATACAATCAATCCATTGTAAATGAAAAGAAAGGAGCTTCGCTAGCGAATTTTTTATCCGCTAATGCGACAGCTCCTTTTAATTCTTTAAGAAATTATATATAGATAAGAAAATTTAATACTGCTATAATATTTCTTAGACTAAAATAAAGGAGTTATTAAATGAAATATTATTTAGCACCAATGGAAGGAATTACAGGGCATATATATAGAAATGCTCATAAGAAATTTTTTAATAATATAGATAAATATTTTACACCTTTTATTGTTCCAACTAGTAGCAAGAGTTTTAAGACTAAGGAACTAAGAGATGTTTTACCAGAAAATAATATTAATATGAACATAGTACCTCAAATTCTTACTAATGATGCAGAAGGATTTATTTATACTGCAGTTAAGTTACAGCAGTTAGGGTATAATGAAATAAATTTAAATTTAGGCTGTCCTTCAGGAACTGTTGTATCAAAGGGAAGAGGCTCAGGTTTCTTAGCTAAAAAAGAGGAGCTTGATATATTTTTAAATAATATATTTAAAAAAGATGATATAGAAATATCTATAAAAACTAGAATAGGAAAAGATAATCCAGAAGAATTTTATGATTTAATAAAAATTTATAATAAATATCCAATAAAAGAACTGATAATTCATCCTAGAACCCAGAAGGATTTTTATGGGAATAAACCTAATTTAGAAGTTTTTAAGGATGCAATAGAATTAAGCTCTAATCCAATATGTTATAATGGTGATATTTTTACAGTTGATGATTATAAGATGATAACAGAAGCTTTTCCTAAGTTAGACAAGCTGATGCTAGGAAGAGGACTGTTAGCTAATCCAGGATTAATTAATGAAATACATAGTGATATAGTATTAGATAAAAAGTTATTAAAAGAATTTCATGATGAAATATTATCTAATCATGTAGAAGTTTTTAAGGATGAGAACATCGCTTTATATAGAATGAAGGAATTATGGGGATATATGATATATATTTTCTCAAATAATAAGAAGCATTCAAAGAAGATTAAAAAATCGCAAAAATTAAGTAATTATAATGAAGCGATGCAAAGCTTATTTGATGAAGAGGAAATTATTAAGGGAGCAGGTTTATTTAGTAGCCAAGTTAATCAAGAAAACAAATAGAGTAGATAATAATTTATTTAGAAGAAGTTAAAAGCTAAAGTGAAGAGCTTGGAAAAATTGATATAAATAAATTTTAAGTATGAATTAAAAGTGTAGTGATATAGAAATTCACTACACTTTTTTATTTTATATAAGACTTTTTCTATACTCTAATGGTGTTAAATTAGTTAATTTTTTAAACATCATAGTGTAATAGCTTTGATTATTGAATCCAACAGAAATGGCAATATCTAGAATTGAAAGAGATGGATTTAATAAGAGTTCCTTACTTTTTTCAACTCTAAATTTGCATAGGAAATTTGTAAATGTCATTCCTGTTTCTTTTTTAAAAGAATTACAAAAATAACATTTATGTATATTAAGCATTTTTGAAATAGAATCAATAGTTAGTTGCTCATCATAATTTTTATGAATATATTCTATAGTTTTTTTTATGTTTAGACTAAAGAATTTTTCAGTAATTTTACAATTAAAGGATTTACTATCTTTAATAATTATAAGTAATAAATCAGCAATGTAAGTTATACAATATTTAGGTCTATAAGGGTAGGATATTATTTCTAAATTATTAGTAGTTGAAAATGGACCTAAAATAAAATAATCATTGATTTCATTATTTAAATTAATATAAATAATTCCTACTTCTTTATTTTCTTCTAAAGATACGAATTCAATCATCTTTGTATCAATATAATTTTGTAATTTTTTTGAGCTACTTAAAGCTAAATCTATTTCTTCTTTCAATAAATTATAGCTAGTGGAAGAAGATTGAACTTTTAGTTTCTTATCTTTATTTACACATGTTATTTGTAATTGGGTTGAAAGATTAAATTTATCCAAGATTGATTTTAAAAGTAAATTGTCATTTAACATAAGTCCTCCATGAAATTAATGTTAATATAATTAAAAGTTGTTAATATGATTAATATTGATAATCATTATCAGTGATATAATTAAACCATAAATTAAGAAAGGTGTGAAGTGTCCAAATGAAAAAAATTGCGATTTATGGAAAAGGTGGTATTGGTAAGTCAACTACTGTATCCAATTTATCAGCAGCATTATCCTGTTTGGGGTATAAGGTTATGCAAATTGGATGTGATCCTAAAGCCGATTCGACTAAGAATTTAATGGGAGGAAAATTTATACCAACAGTTTTAGATGCTATAAAAGATAAGGATGATTTAAAACTTGAAGATATAGTATTTGAAGGGTTTAATGGAGTTTTATGCGTGGAGGCAGGTGGTCCAACTCCAGGCGTAGGTTGTGCTGGTAGAGGAATAATAGCGGCTTTCGAAAAATTAGAAGAGCTTAAAGCTTTTGAAGTTTATAATCCAGATATAGTTATATATGATGTTTTAGGGGATGTTGTGTGTGGTGGCTTTTCTATGCCTATAAGAAATGGATATGCAGAAGAAGTTTATGTTGTTACTTCAGGAGAAATGATGTCTATGTATGCAGCAAGCAATATATCAACTGCCGTAAAACAATTTAAAAATAAAGGTTATGCAAGTTTAAAAGGATTAATTTTAAATGCGAAAAATGTAGAGAAGGAAGTAGAACTTGTAGAAAAACTATGTGAAGAAATAGATACAAAAATAGTTCATTACATACCAAGAAGACCAGAAGTTCAATTAGCTGAAAATGATGGCAAGACAGTAATAGAATATGATAAAGAAAATGAAATGTCTAATATATATTTTGAGCTAGCAAATAAAATAATAAATTAAAATTTGATTAATTTTATTAAATAAATACAATAGTAAATTAATTTTAAAGGAAGAGGATAGATATGATAAAGAAAATATTAAGTTTAGTTTTAATAGGAGCAACATTAGGAATGATTTCATGTTCAAAGGCTCAAACAGAGACGCCAAAGGAAGAGGTTAAAGAACAAACTATAAAGATAGTATCATCAACAGTAGCAGCAACACAAGTTATGGATAAGCTAGATTTAGATTTAGTAGGAATACCAACAACAAAAAGTACATTACCAGAAAGATATAATGGGATTACAGAAATAGGACAATCATTTGCACCAAATTTTGAAACAGTAGTTTCATTATCACCTGATTTAGTAGTATTTGATGGAACTTTTAAAGATAAGGTGAGTGAACAAGTAAGTCAATATAATTTAAATTCTTTTTATTTTGATACAACATCTTTTACTAATTTCAAAGATAGTATAGTTGAACTTGGAAAAGTAACAGAAAGAGAAGATGAGGCAGATGCGTTAGTTAATACTTTGCAACAATCTGTAGATAAGGTTCTAGAAAAATCTTCAAAAGATAAAAGTGATTTAAAGGTAGCTATAATATTTGGATCATCAGAAAGCTTTATGTTAGCAACAGATACATCATATATTGGAGATTTATTAAATACTATTAATGTTGATAATATAACAGATGCAATTGAAGGAGTAGATTCAGGATATATAAACTTTAGTTTAGAGCAAATAGTTAAAGATAATCCAGATTATATATTAAGATTCTCACATGGAGATACTGATGCAGCTAAAAAAGCTTTTGATGATGAATTTACTAGCAATCCAGCTTGGCAAGCACTTGATGCTGTTAAAAATGGTAAAGTATATGATTTAGATCCAACTATATTTGGAGTAACGGCAAACTTAAAAGTAACTGAAGCAATTGAGGAATTAGGAAATATACTTTATGGAGAATAAAAATGAGTAATAAAGCAAAGGTAAGAGTTATAGTAGTAAGCTTTATAGCATTATTATTTTTAATATTTATATTTTCAACTATAGGAAGTGTTAAATTAAGTTATGGAGAAATTTTTTCAGCTTTAATTAATAATGATAATAAAATAGTAACTACAATAGTTTATCAAATGAGATTACCAAGAAATATATTAGCAGTTTTAGTAGGAGCAAACCTGGCTATATCAGGTTTGCTACTTCAAGCTGTAATGAAGAACCCACTTTCAGATCCAGGTATTACTGGAGTATCTTCTGGAGCAAGTGTAGGAGCGATAATTATATTGCTATTAATGCCACGGTATATAGGAATATTACCTTTAGTAGCATTTTTAGGTGGTGCTGTAGCTTGTGCTTGTGTTTATATGATGGCATGGAAGAATGGATTAAAGCCAATAAGAGTAGTTTTAGCTGGTGTTGCAGTTAATGCTATTTTGGGAGGATTTATTTCTTTATTAACAACTTTTTATAGTGATAAAATTCAAAGTGCATTGCTATGGTTAAATGGAAGTTTAGCAGCTAAAACATGGACCGATGTTAGACTTCTTGGAATTTACTCAATTATTGGGTTAATATTATCATTATTTTGTATAAGAAGTGCAAATATTTTAAATTTAGGTGATGATGCAGCTATAAATCTAGGTGTAAATTTAAATAGAACAAGGCTATTATTATCAGTTTTAGCAGTATTTTTAGCAGGAGTTTCTACTTCAGTAGTAGGAATAATAAGTTTTGTAGGACTAATAGTTCCTCATGTAAGTAGAATGATTATCGGTTCTGATCATAAATACACAATTCCTTTTTCTATTATTTTAGGAGGAATAGTTTTATTAGTTGCAGATACTGTTGCAAGAAGTATTTTAGGATCATTAGAACTTCCAGTTGGAGTAATAATGTCTATAGTTGGAGGACCATTTTTCTTATATCTTCTTAGGAAGAAAGGAGGAGAATAATTGATAAAAATAAATAATTTAAAAGTTGGTTATGAAAATAAAGTTATAATAGAAGATTTATCTTTAGAGGTAAAAAGGGGAGAAGTTATTTCTATAATAGGACCAAATGGTTCAGGTAAATCTACATTCTTAAAAGCTATTGCTAGGTTTATAAAGAAAGATGAAGGAGAAATATATCTTTTAGATAAATTACTAGATAACATGAAAAATAATGATATATCAAAAGCAATATCAATGTTATCTCAACAAAATTCATCGCCAAATGATATAACAGTTAAAGAACTTATTTATTATGGAAGAACTCCTCATAAGAAATGGTATGAACAAAGAAATAAAGAAGATGAAGAAATAGTAAATTGGGCTATAAAAAATACTGGACTTGAAAATTATAAAAATAGAAAAGTAGCTATGCTATCTGGGGGAGAAAGACAAAGAGTATGGTTAGCTATGTCATTAGCTCAAAAAACAGAGGTTTTATTTTTAGATGAACCAACTACTTATTTAGATATGTGTCATCAGTTAGAACTTATGGAACTTGTAAGGGAGATAAATTCAAAATTTAATATGACAATTATTATGGTACTTCATGATTTAAATCAAGCAGCAAGATATAGCGATAGAGTGATAATAATGAAAAAAGGGAAAATAGTAGCAGATGGAAGTCCGGAAGAAGTTATGGTAAAAGATATTATTCATGAGGTATATAATGTTAAATGTTGTATAGGGAAAGATCCTATAAGTAATAAACCTCATATATATCCCTTAGAAGTATGTTATAAGGAAAAGGATAGGTGTAATAATTGTGTATTATAGTTTAGATGTTTTAAATAAATTAAGTGATATTAAAGAAGATAGTGATGTAAAAGTATTAAGTTATGCAATATTTCCAGGGACTCATTGTCCATTATTTGGAGTTGCTTTAACGGCATCATATATTGAAGATTTAGCTATATTAGTAGTAGGAACAAGCGAATGTACATATTATACAAAGGTTTTTTCTAGTAATAAAAATAAAGATAAAGTATATTCATTAGTTCTTAAAGAGAAGGAAGTTGTTTTTGGAGCAGATAAAACTGTTAAAGAAGCAGTAAAGTATATAAAAGAGTTAGAAAATCCATCAGGAATAATGATAGTAACTACTTGTGTTCCAGAACTTATAGGTGAAGATTATAGTGGAATAAAGGTTGAAATTGAAGAAGAAATAGGATTACCTATTTTTGTTGTTAGAACAGAGCACTATAAGTGTAATAGCCATATACCAGGAATGACTAGAGCTATGAATTCTCTTATAGAAGTTATGAAAGATGTAAAAGAAAAAAATGGTGTAAATATTATAGGGCATAGGGCAGAAGGAATAGAAAATACAGAAATGTATAAAATTCTTTCTAAAAAAGGTATAGAAATAAATACAATAATACCATCTAGATGTAAGTTGAATGAGGTTATGAATGCTACAAAGGCTAATCTTAATATTGTTACTGATATGATAGCATTAGATCTTGCAAAAGATATGGAGAAAAAATTTAATATTCCTTATATATTCTTTGATAAACACATGAATAAGGAAATTATAATAAATAATTATGAAAAAATAAGTAATACTTTAAATATCAATATATCAGAAGAAGTAAAAGAACTAATAGAAGAATATGATAAGTTATTTAATAAGGCTAAGGAGTTATTAAAGCATAAAAGCTTTATATATGGCAATACTCCAATGATGGCATTTGAAACTTCAGAATTTTTAGTAGAACTTGGACTTGAACCAAAAATGATTCAAATAAGAGAGTTATATGAAGTAGATAAGATATGGAAAGATAAAATATTAGAAGCTAGATATAATCCATATATAACAAGAATTGCCAACATAGCACCTATGAGAGAGCTTTATGATAAGTTAGATGCAGATATATATATTGGACATGAAAATCCAATGCTATTAAAAAGTAAAGGGATGTCTCAAATAACTTTAGACTCTAATGCTCAAAAAATTGGATTTGAATTACCAATAGGTGTTATTAAAACTATATTAGAGAAGGTAGGAGAAAATTAACTATGAATATATATAAATATTTTCCAGTAGCAAGTGATAGAATGGGAATTATTTGGACACTTTCTTCAATTAAGGATTCATATATTATAGAATTTGGGCCATCAGGTACTACGCATTATGCTGTTGAGTCTATAGGTCAATTAAATGGAGAAGATTTTTCTAATATATATTCGACACATATGAGTGAAAGTGATATTACATTTGGTAAATATGATAGACTAGAAAAATCTATTAAAGAAGTAGATTTAAATAAAAGTCCTAAATATATATTTGTTATGGCATCTTCAATATCATCTATAATTGGAACCGATATAGAAGCTATATGTGAAGAAATACAAAAGGAAGTTAATGCAAAGCTTATACCAATCAAAACTGGAGGTCTTAAAGCAGATTATAATTTTGGAGTTGAGGAAGCTTTAGAATTAATAGTTAAAAATATAGTTAAAGAACCTAATACTAAGAATAATAAAATTAATATCATAGGAAGTAATATAGATGCATACAACTTTTTAAGTGATTGTAATGAGATAAAAAGATTAATGAAAGAAATTTTTAGTAAGGAGATAAATACTATATTTACATCTTACACATCTATAGAAGATATAGAAAATGCAGCTGAAGCAGAACTTAATATAGTTTTAAGGAAAGAAGGATTAAAAGCAGCTGAATATATGAAGAAAAAATTCAATATACCATATGTTTATGGAAAACCCATTGGATTAGAAAGTACTATAAGTTGGATAAAAGAAGTACAAGCATTAATGAATTATGATATAAATGAAGATGCTTTAAATAAAGATATTCAATCGATAAAGCAATATATCTTTAGATTAAAGATGAGATTAAGAAGTTTAAAATTCAAGGATGTAGCTATATTTGGAGATTATGATACAGTATATAATTTTAAAAAGTTTAGTATGGAACTAGGTTTAAATGTTGTAAGAGCAGAAGTTTTATACAATTGTAATATTGAAGATAATGATATTTTAAAAAATACTGGTGAATTAAATAGAATGATGTTCCTTAAAAATAACAATATAGATATTCTATTTGGAGATGGTCCAAGTTTAGATATGGAAAGTAGTGCAAGAGTTAAAGTGCAAGTATCTAATCCAAACTTAAAAAGCGTAAATATATATCCTTATGTACCATATGTTGGCTTTAGAGGAGCACTACTGTTAATAGAAAAGCTTTTAAGTAAAGAATATTAAATAAAATTTTAAGGTAGAAGATAGGAGAAAAAAGATGGAAAATTTAATAAAAAACAATAAAACATTAATTATAAGTTCTTTAGATAAGGAGAATAATGCAAAAATAAGTTACTCTCCATTTGTATATATGAATAATAAATTATATATTTATATAAGTAAAGTGGCAGAGCATTATAATA
This sequence comes from Clostridium gallinarum, assembly GCF_014836325.1. Lineage (GTDB taxonomy): Bacteria > Bacillota > Clostridia > Clostridiales > Clostridiaceae > Clostridium > Clostridium gallinarum. Next base: position 70,518 of record NZ_JACSQZ010000010.1, on the reverse strand, counting down.
ATATACTTAATAATGGAAATATAAGTGTTATGATAATAGAAGATGAAAAGGATGCGAAGGTAACGTTTGCTAGAAATAGAGTGAGTTTTACTGGAAAAGCCACAAGAATAGAGGATGATGAAGAAATATTTTCAGAGTTTTCAAAAAAACAAGGAGAAAATATAATGAATATGTTAAGAAAAATGGATTTCAACATATTTGAAATAGTGATAGAAAAAGGGAGATACGTTGAGGGCTTTGGAAAGGCATTTGACATAAGAAATGAAAATAATGAGTTAATATTAGAACATGTGAAGCTTGATAAAAACCATAGCAATTAGTAATTAAATTGAGAGTAATTATAAAATTAATTAATAAAATAATTTTAAAAAATATATTGCAAATAAAATAAAATAGTAGTAAAATAATGTTAATGATAATCAGTATCAATTAGATGATGAGTTGATACTGATTAATTTATAGCAAAATAGTTAGAAATCTAACTATTAGTTATTAGTTTTGAAAGGAATGATTATATGTCAATACAATATCCAATGTCACAATTAATTAAAGAAAGAAGATCTATAAGAAAATTTAAATCAGATAAAGTTTCAAATGAAGTGTTAGAGGAATTATTAGAGGTAGCTAGTTATGCTCCTAATCACAAATTAACACAACCTTGGAGATTTATAGTTTATAAGGATGAAGGTAGCAAAGTATTAGCTAATATAATGGCAGAAACAGTAGCTAATGGTCCTAAGAAAAAATCACCAGAAGAAGTAAGAGCAAGATTTGAATCTATACCTGTTCATATATTGGTAGTAATTAATGAAGAACCTAATTATTTTGCAAGAGAAGAGGATTATGCTGCTACTTGTGCATTAATACAAAATTTTCAGCTAGCAGCATGGGAAAGAAAACTTGGAGTTCTATGGAAAACAGATGCTTTTCTTGCTTCACCGACATTTAGAAATGGGGTAGGTGCAAAGCCAGGAGAAAAAATAGCAGCTCTTTTACAAGTTGGTTATCCAGATGTTGTTCCTAATGTAGTAAAAAGAGCAAATATATCAGAAAGAATAAAATTAATAGATAAAAATATTGAAGAATAATAACATTTTTAAAAGTCAGGACTGTAACAAAGCAATTCTGACTATTTTTGTGATTATAATTAAGTGGTATAATTATAATGTAAATTTTTACTATTATTAGTGAGAATTAATAATAAATTATATTGGGGGAATGGTATTGTGAATTTTATAAAAGTAGCGGTTGTAGGGGCTGGTTCTAGAGGTAGACACGCTTATGGGAATTATGTGCTGAATAATCAGGATAAAATAAGATATGTAGCAGTTATAGAACCGGATATTAATAAGAGGTTTGAATTAGCAAAAGAACATAATATAAAGTTAGAAATGTGTTTTGATAATGAAGATGACTTTTTTAAATTAGGAAAAGTATGTGATGCTATTATAATTGCACATCAAGATAAGCAACATTATAACACTACAATGAAGGCTTTAAATTTAGGGTATGATGTTTTACTTGAAAAGCCTATGACACCAGATCCTTTTGAATGTCTTAGTTTAGAGGAATGTGCAAGAAAAAATGGTGCAAATCTTATGGTATGTCATGTATTAAGATACACTGAGTTTTATGAAAAGATTAAAGATTTAATAGATAAAAAAGTAATTGGAGAGTTAATAGGTTTTGATCATAAGGAGAATATTGGGCATTATCATATGGCTCATAGTTTTGTAAGAGGAAATTGGAGAAATTCTAATGAAACATCACCTATTATTTTAGCAAAAACTTGTCATGATATGGATATTATTACATGGCTAATAAATGATGAATGTACAGCTGTTTATTCAAGTGGGGATTTAAATTATTTTAAAAAAGAAAATGCTCAAAAAGAAAGTAGTAAGAAATGTTTAGAGTGTACTTTAAAGGAAGAATGTAATTTTTCAGCTAAAAGAATTTATTTAGATAATTGTAGAAATATTTGGCCTGTTAATACATTATGTGCAAACCCTAATTATGAAAATATAAAAAATATATTAGATAAAACTAATTATGGAACTTGTGTATGGAAGGTTGAGGATAATGATGTTTGTGATAATCAAGTTGCTGTAATTGAATTTAAAAATGGTGTTAGAGGGACTTTTACTGTTACTGCTTTTACACACAATCAATTTAGAGAAACTATGCTCTTTGGAACAAAGGGATCTATTTATGCAAATACAAGAGATAATGAAATAATAGTTAGAAAACATGGAATAGATGAATATGAAGAATCTAATATTTTATTGATAAAACCTAAGAGAGTAGTGGGAGGACATGGAGGTGGTGATGTAGGATTAATGGAAGACTTTATAAATGTTGTTAATGGATCTTGCAAAACACCAAGAACCAGTGTAGAACAATCAATTCAATCTCATTTTATGTCCTATGCTTGTGAAAAATCTAGAATAGAAAAAAGAAGAATAAATATAGAAGAGTTTAAAAAAGAGATTAAATAGAATTAATATTAAAATACATTAGCTATAAAAAAGGAAAGCATATAATTAATATGCTTTCCTTTTTTTGATATTTGTTTAGATTAATTTCAATATTTTCGAAAAATAATAAATATTATTACTTTTATTTTTGTTTAAATTTTATCAATAAAAGTATTTTCTTTTTTTATAATTGTTGGCATAATTAATAAGTGTTTTATAAAAAAATATAATCTTCAATTATGTTAATTTATAAAATGGTTATACTAATGATTAATAAAACAAAAGAAGGAGAAGTGCATATGAAGAAGAGATTACCTAAAGAAGCTTATGGTGGCATTCATGGAAAAAATTACATTCCATATGTAACTGATAAGTCTAAGAGTGGGACTAATATTTCTGTAATAATTATAGGAGCAATTTTATCAGCCATATTTGCTGCATCTACTGCATATTCAGGTATGAAATCAGGATTAACTGTAGCAGCAGGAATTCCAGGGGCTATAATAGGTTCAATGCTTATTGGAGCTTTTGCACGTAGCAAAGGTATACTTGGAAAAAATATAACACAAGGAATGTCAAGCGGTGGTGAATCTATAGCAAGTGGAATGATATATGTTTTACCAGCAATTATTTTAATCGGAAATAAAGTTACATTTCTAGAAGGATTAGTAGTTGGAGTAGGCGGAGTTTTATTTGGAATTGGATGCCTATCTTTAGTTTATAATTATTTAATTGTAGAAGAACATGGAAATCTTATGTATCCAGAATCTATGGCTATATCTGAAACATTAGTTGCTTCAGAAGGTGGCGGAGATGCTATTAAGTTTATGGGAATAGGATTTGCAATAAGTGGTGTTATAAATCTTTTAACTAGCTCATTTTTAAATGTTATAAATAATAGTATCACTTATTTAGGAAGTAAATTTTATAAGTGGAAGTTTTCAACAGAAGTAAATCCACTTTTATTAGGAATAGGTTTTATAGTTGGATTAGAAGTATCTTTAACTATGTTTGCAGGATCAGTTTTAGCTAACTTTGGAATAGCTCCTTTAATAGGATATTTTACTGATTTTGCAGATAAAAATATTCAATCTTGGAATGATGCATCAGTATTCCTAAGCCAAATGGATGTAAATGCAATATCTGGTAGCTATGTGAAATATATAGGTGCAGGTATGATGTTATGTGGTGGCTTAATAGGGGCTTTAAAGCTTATACCAACAATTATTGTATCTATAAAAGAAACAATGAAAGCAAAATCAAGCAATGATTCTAGTGTAGAAAAAAGTTCAGGAGAAATAATAGTACTTTTAGCAGGGGTAGTAGTTGCATTTGTAGCATCATTTATAATTTCTCAAAATATTAAGATGGCAATAGTTGCAACTATAGTAGCTCTTATATTATCACTATTATTTGTAATAGTATCTGGTAGACTGACAGGAACAATAGGAACATCAAACCTACCAGTATCAGGAATGACTATAGCATCATTAGTTATTTTAACACTTGTATTTGTTATTATGGGATGGACTACTAATGCAGACAATAAATCATTATTACTATTTGCTGCATTTATGGTGGTAGCAATATCAGTAGCAGGTGGATATAGCCAATCTCAAAAGGTTACATATATAATTGGTGGTAGTAGAAAAGAAATGTTAACTACATTTATAATATCAAGTATAGTAGGTGTTGTAGTAGTTACTGGAACAATTTTAGTATTATCTAGTCAGTTAGCTGTTACTGGTGCTGATGCACAATTTGCTCTTCCACAAGCAAACTTAATGGCAACTTTAACATCAGGTATAATGTCAGGAAATTTACCATGGCCTATGATTTTAGTAGGTGTTGTTATAGCTTTATTCTTATTTTTATTAAATCTGCCAATAATGACTATAGCAATAGGATTTTATTTACCAATATCAACTACTTCAATAATATTAGTTGGAGCATTAATACGTGTATTGGTAGAAAAAATGAGTAAAGATGAACATGAAAAAGAAGCTAGAGTTTCTAATGGAATAAGTTTATCATCAGGACTTGTAGCTGGAGGATCAATTATAGGGTTATTAGGAATAATACTACAATTATCTGGAATAATAACTCCAAAAACACCAGTTGGATTTGCATCTTCAAATATGATGGCTATTTTATTATTAATAATTTTAGTGGTATCAACTACACTTCCAATTATGATGACTAAAATTAATAAGAATAGTAAAGAATAAAGTTTATTGTAAAAAGGCTGTTTTTAACAGCCTTTTTATTTTTACAAAAGATCAGTTTACTTTTTAATTTTGTATTAATTAAAAAATGAAAAAAATAAATTTAAAATTAAAGTGAAAATGATTTCGAAAAATGCATTGACAAACATGTACGTATAAGTTAATATATAGTCATAAAATAGATGTACGTACAAGTTTACAAGGAGGAAATAATATGGGTAAGTATATTGATGATTCAAAAGAATTATTAGAGTACGTAGGTGGAAAAGAAAACATTAGTGCAGTAACGCATTGTGTAACTCGTATGAGATTTGTACTAAAAGATACTAGTAAAGCAGATAAGGAAAAAATTGAAAGCTTAAAGTCTGTTAAAGGAACTTTTATTCAAGCTGGACAATTTCAAGTAATAATAGGTAATACTGTAGGAGATTTTTATAATGATTTTGTAAAAGTTTCCGGGGTAGAGGGTGTTAGTAAGGAAAATGTAAAAGATGCTGCAAAATCAAATATGACATTTATGCAAAGACTTATGGCTAATTTAGCAGAGATATTTTCACCTCTTATTCCAGCAATTATAGTTGGAGGTTTAATATTAGGATTTAGAAACATCATTGGTGATGTAAAGATGTTTGAAGATGGTACTAAAACCCTAATTGAAATATCTCAATTTTGGGCAGGAACTTATAATTTCTTATGGTTAATAGGAGAAGCTATATTCCATTTCCTACCTGTAGGAATTACTTGGGCTATATCAAAGAAGATGGGAACTACTCAAATTTTAGGTATAGTTTTAGGAATTACATTAGTATCACCACAATTATTAAATGCTTATTCTGTATCAAGTGGAGCTGAAATTCCATTTTGGGACTTTGGATTTGCAAAGGTAAATATGATTGGATATCAAGCACAAGTTATACCAGCAATACTTGCAGGATTTGTACTTGTATATCTTGAAAAATTCTTTAGAAAAATATCACCAGCTGCAATTTCAATGATAATTGTTCCATTCTTTGCTTTAATACCAGCAGTTATTATAGCACATACAGTACTTGGACCAATTGGCTGGAAAATAGGAGATGTTATTTCACAAGTAGTATATGCAGGATTGACTTCATCATTTAGATGGTTATTTGCAGGAATATTTGGATTTGCTTATGCACCTTTAGTTATTACAGGATTACATCATATGACGAATGCAATAGACCTTCAATTAATGGCACAAGTAGGTGGTACATCTTTATGGCCAATGATAGCTTTATCTAATATAGCTCAAGGTTCTGCTGTACTTGCAATGATTTATTTACAAAGAAAAAATGAAGAAGAAAAACAAGTTTCAATACCAGCATGTATTTCAGCTTATTTAGGAGTAACAGAACCAGCTTTATTTGGTGTTAACTTAAAATATGGATTCCCATTTGTATGTGGAATGGTAGGTTCAGGTATAGCAGCTGTAATATCAGTAGGTAGCGGAGTTATGGCAAATGCTATTGGAATTGGAGGTATTCCAGGAATTCTTTCAATTAAGCCACAAAATATGCTTATGTTTGCAGTAGCAATGATAGTAGCTATAGTTGTATCATTTGTATTAACTTTAGCTGTTGGTAAGAAAAAATTAAAAGCTTAAAATAAAAAATTTGGATAATATGTATAATAGTTTAGTTATACATATTGTCCTTATTTACTAAGAAAAGGAGATATATATGAAAGATTTTAGAGAAAGTGTAGTTTATCAAATATACCCTAAATCATTTAATGATTCAAATGGAGATGGAATTGGAGATATAAATGGAGTAATAGAAAAATTAGATTATTTAAAAGAGCTAGGTGTAGATTATATATGGTTAACTCCAGTTTATGTATCTCCACAAAAAGATAATGGATATGATATAGAAGATTATTACAATATAGACCCAAGAATGGGAACTATGGAGGATTTCGATAACTTAGTTGCAGAAGCTAAAAAGAGAAATATAGAAATAATGTTAGATATGGTATTTAACCATACATCAACTGAACATAAGTGGTTTAAAAAAGCTATGGAAGGTGATGAAAAATATAAAAATTTCTATATATTTAAAGAAGGTAAGGGAAGTGAACCACCAACAAATTGGATTTCTAAATTTGGAGGAAATGCATGGAAGTACGTAGAAAAGTTTGATGAATACTATCTTCATTTATTTGATGTAACTCAAGGGGATTTAAATTGGGATAATGAAGAAGTAAGAGAAGAAATATTTAAGGTAGTAAATTTCTGGATTAATAAAGGTATAAAAGGCTTTAGATTAGATGTTATAAATCTTATATCAAAGCCAGAAAAGTTTGAAGATGATTATACTGGAGATGGAAGAAGATTTTATACAGATGGGCCTAATATTCATAAGTACTTAAAAGAGCTTAATAAAAATACTTTTGGTAAATATGAGGATATAATAACAGTTGGAGAAATGTCATCAACATCAGTTGAAAACTGTATAAAATATTCTAATCCTGATGAAAAAGAACTTTCAATGGTATTTAATTTCCATCACTTAAAGGTTGATTATGAAAATGGTGATAAATGGACTTTAATGGACTTTGACTTTAAGATGCTTAAGGGTATATTTAAAAAATGGCAAGAAGAGATGCAAGAGGGAAATGGATGGAGTGCAGTATTTTGGTGTAACCATGATCAACCAAGAATAGTATCAAGACTTGGAAATGATAAGGAATATCATAAAGAAAGTGCAAAAATGCTTGCAACTACAGTTCATATGATGAGAGGAACTCCATATATTTATCAAGGCGAAGAATTTGGAATGACTAATCCATATTTTGATACTATAGATGAGTATAGAGATGTAGAATCAATAAACTATTATAATATATTAAAAGAGCAAGGTGAAAATGAAGGTAAGATACTAGAAATACTAAAATCTAAATCAAGAGATAATTCAAGAACACCAGTACAATGGAATGGCGATTTAAATGCAGGTTTCTCAACTGGAACACCATGGATACCTGTAGCTAAAAATTATAAAAATATAAATGCTAAAAAGGCTTTAGAAGATAAGGATTCAGTATTTTATCACTATAAAAAACTTATATCTTTAAGAAAAGAATATGATGTAATTTCTAAGGGTAGCATTAAAATGATATTAGAGGATAGTGATTCTGTTTTAGCTTATACTAGAAGTTACGAAAATAAAAAATTAGTAGTTTTAAATAATTTTTATGATAAGGAAGTTATAGTAAATATCCCTAATAATTTGATAGAAGATAAAAAAGAATCAAGTATATTATTATCTAACTATAAGGACTCTAAAGAACTTTCAAATAAGGTAGTACTTAGACCTTATGAATCGATAGTATATTATATTGAGGGATAGTAGTAGAATATGATAGAATAACTATGGTGATAAAATGGATAGAAAGTATTTAAAAATATATAATATTATAGCAAATAAAATAGAGAATAAAGAATATGAGCCTAATGATAAATTGCCTTCAGAAAAGGAGCTAATGGATGAGTATGAAGTATCAAGAGATACTGTAAGAAAATCATTAAATATGTTAGAGCAAAATGGATATATTCAAAAAAATAAAGGAAAGGGTTCTTTTGTTTTAGATATTAACAAATTTAATTTTCCTGTATCTGGTGTAGTTAGTTTTAAAGAACTTTCAAGAAAACTAGGAAGAAAAATAGAAACTAAAGTGGAAAATTTAGATTGTATTTATCCAAATAGGAATGTAAAAGTGAGTCTTGAGTTAGGAAATGAAGATAAAGTTTGGCATTTAACTAGGTCTAGAGCTATAGATGGAGAAAAAGTAATCTTAGATAAAGATTATATTGCACAAAAGTTTGTTGAAAATCTTACAGAAGAAATATGTAAGGATTCTGTATATGAATATTTTGAAAATGTATTAGGATTAAGAATTGCATATGCTAAAAAGGAAATAACAGTTCAAAATGTCACAGAAGAAGACAAAAAGTATTTAGATATGAAGGGATTTGAAATGATAGTTGTAGTTAAAAGCTACACTTATTTAGATGATACAAGCCTTTTTCAATATACAGAATCTCGCCATAGACCAGATAAATTTGTTTTTGTAGATTTTGCAAGAAGACATTAAATTTAAATACTTAAGTAAAAAAGAGCATTAACTAAAGTTAAGAGTTTTTGCTCTTTTTTGCGTTCTAATATCCAGTTTTTAATACTTTTTTATTAGGATATCACATTAGAATAAGTTTTTAGTATATTAATATAAAGAAATTAAATTAGGGTGGTTTAATGAGTTATGGTAAATTAGAATTTTTTCTTTATGTTGGGGAAGAAGCTTTGCCTGTAAGTGATGCAGAAATAATAATTATTAATACAGATACTCAAGAAATAGTTAATAACAAAATCTTAAAAGTAGATAAGGATGGAAAAACTAAACCTTTAAGTTTGTATACTTATGATAAATATCTTTCAGAGGAACCAGATGCTTCAATTAAGCCTTATAAAACCTATGATGCTATTATTGTAAGTAATAATTATCAAAGTAAATATATTAAAGGAATACCTATCTTTAGTGGTATTACATCAGTTCAAAAAGTTCAAATGGCACCAAAGTCTAGGGCGATAGATTCTATAGATTTTATTGATATTCCTCCTAATGCATTAACATTAGATTCAGAATCACTGCAAAGAGAGGAGGATTTAGGTAATTACAACAATCAAGGAGCTCCTAAAATATTAAAAGAAGTAGTTATACCTGAATATATTACAGTTCATTTAGGGAGTCCAACATCCTATGCTCAAAATGTAACAGTATCATTTACAGATTATATAAAAAATGTTGCATCTAGCGAAATATATCCAACATGGCCTAAAGAAGCTTTAAAAAGCAATATATATGCAGAAATATCATTTACATTAAATAGAATATATACGGAATGGTATAGAAGTAGAGGATATGACTTTGATATAACCAATTCTACTGCATATGATCATTATTTTGTTAATGGAAGAAATTTTTATGACACTATAATAGAAGTAGTAGATGAAATATTTAATGAATATATAAGTAGAAAAAATTTCAAAGAACCATTACTTGCTCAATATTGTAATGGAACAACTGTAACTTGTGATGGCTTATCTCAATGGGGAACAGTTACTTATGCTGATAATGGGTATTCTGCATTTCAAATATTAAAAGAATATTATGGTGATAATATTGAAATAAGAACTGCTGATTATGTTGAGGGTACAATTGAATCTTATCCTGGGAAAGCTCTAAGGTTAGGGGATAAAGGTGAGGATGTAAGAATAATACAACAACAATTAAATAGAATAAGAAAGAACTATCCAGGTATTCCAGAGATAACAAATGAAAATGGAGAATTTAATGAAGCTACTAAAAATGCTGTTAAAGCCTTTCAAAAAATATTTAATTTAACCCAAGATGGAATAGTGGGTAAGCAGACGTGGTACAAAATATCACAAATATATGTAGGGGTGAAAAATTTAGCAGAACTTAATTCGGAAGGGGAAAGTTTACCTATACCAGATAAGGCGCCATCAAATATATTAAAGATAGGGTCTACAGGGGAGGAAGTAGAGATTGCTCAGTATTTATTAAAAGCTATAGGAGCTTTTTATGATAGTATACTTCCTATAGAAATTACAGGTGATTTTGATGATAACATGAGTGATGTTGTTAAATCTTTTCAAAATCAATTTGGATTAGATGCAGATGGAATTATAGGACCTAAGACATGGAATAAGTTAATAGAAGTATATAAGAGTATAGAACCATATATACTAACTGGGTCAGGAAATTTTATTAAATATCCAGGTTATTTAATAAAGAAGGGAAAAAAAGGTGAAGAGGTAAGATTAATTCAAGAATGGTTAAATGAAATACACAAAAAGTATCAATTTATTCCAGAAGTAAGTGTTGATGGTGTATTTGGTGAAAAAACTAAAGAAGCTATTATGATATTTCAAAGATGGCAAGGGCTTGTAGCTGATGGCATAGTTGGACCATTAACTTGGGATAAATTATATGAAGTATATAGGGAAGTAGTTAAAGAAAATATTTAAATTTGTATAAAAGCTGTGCAGAATAAAATTGTACAGCTTTTATAAAAATTAAAAATATAATAAGTGAAAAATTATCCTAAAGATGATAAAATATATAAATAATATATACAATAAAATAGGTAAAGGGTGTTTTATATGAGTAAAAAAAGATTTATATTAGAAAACGTATTATTAGAGGATGGTTTTTTATTTGAGAAAAATATAGTTATAGGTACAAAAACAAAAATAAAAGATATAGTAATATGTGATGGAAAAATTGAAGGTGTGTATGAAAAAGGTTCGTTTAGAGAAGAACTTGAAAGAATAGATATGAAGGGGATGCTTGCTATTCCATCATTTAAGGACAGGCATATACATTTAGATAAGGGATATTATGGTGGAGCGTGGAGCGCTTGTACGCCGTTTATAAGTGTGTTTGATAGAATAAAAGAAGAAGAGGGATTTTTACATAGTTTCTTAGATGAAACAGAAATTAAAGCGAAGAAACTATTAGATTTACTTATAGAAAATGGAGTAACTGAAACTAGAGTGCAATGTAATGTAGATCCTGTCATAGGACTTGGAAATATGGAAAGAGTTATAAAGGCTTTGAATGATTATAAAGATAAAGTTGATTATGAAATAGTAGCATTCCCACAACATGGACTTTTAAGAAGTAATAGTATAGATTATATGAAGGATGCAATGAGAAATGGAGCAACTATAGTTGGAGGATTAGATCCAGCTACAATAGATGAAAATATAAATAAATCTATAGATGAAATGATGAATATTGCGGTTGAATTTAATTCTGATATAGATATACACTTACATGAAAGAGGGACTTTAGGAGCATATATTATAAAGAGACTTTTAAAGGTAGTAGAGGAAGCAAAATGGCAAAATAGAGTTACTATAAGTCATGGATATTGTTTAGGGGATTTAGAGAAGGGGGAATTAATAGAGATATGTGATTCTATGAAGGATTTGAATATTGAATTATCTACTACATCTCCAATAGATGTAGCTTGTCCACCTGTTACTTTTATAAGTGATTATGGAGTTAAAGTTAATATAATAAATGATAATATTAACGATCATTGGAGTCCTTTTGGAAGTGGTGATTTGCTACAAAGATTAAGTAGAATGTGTGAAAAGTTTGGGGTTATAGAAGAATATAACTTAAATAAATATTTAAAATTAATAACAAATGGAGTATCAGTTTTAGATAAAGAAGGAAATGTATTATGGCCTAAAGCTAATGATAAGGCAGATATAGTATTTTGTGATGCATCATGTTCAGCAGAAGCAATAGCAAGAGTATCAAAAAGAAGTGCAGTTATGAAAAATGGAAAATTTATAGTTAAAAATATATAATTTATAAAGTGTTACTGTATTATAGTAAGGCGAAACCTGGATATGATACTTTAACACTTTTTCATTTTTTATGAAATTATATATATGGACAATTTATGGATTACTTTATGAGAATAGTAAAATTCATAGTATATAGGTAGAGTTTTTATAATTTCCTTCCTTCAGTTTGCTAAGAGATAAACATTGTATGACGGTGACTTGGAGCCATGCGACGGAGCAAGGAATATAATGGTTATCTCTTTTTTATAATAATTTTTTAGTATAAAATGAATAATAGAAAGTATATATAAATATTTACTTATTAATAAGGATAAAGAGGAGTGATTAAGATATGATAAGATGGGGAATTATAGCACCTGGAACTATAGCAAATGCTTTTGCTAAAGAAATCAATAATACTGAAAATGGAGTTCTTACAGCGGTTTTTGGAAGAAATGAAGAAAAGGCAAAAGCGTTTGCAGAAAAATATAGTATAGAAAAATACTATAGTGACATAGATAAATTTCTTGAAGATAAGGATATAGATGCTGTATATATAGCAACACCACATAATTATCATATGGAATATGCTAAAAAATGTATAGAGGCTAAAAAGAGTGTATTATGTGAAAAACCATTTTCTTATAATTATAAAACAAGTAAAGAAGTATTAAATCTTGCAAAAGAAAATAATGTATTTATAATGGAAGCACTTTGGACTTTATTTTTACCTACTGTAAATAAGGCAAAGAAGTGGATTCAGGAAGGTAAGATAGGAAAAATAAAACTAATTACAGCGAGTTTTGGATTTGAAAGTGAAGAAAATATAAATTCTAGATTATATAATCCAAGTTTAGCAGGTGGTGCTTTATTAGATGTTGGTATTTATCCAATATTATTTTCTAACTATATAAAAGATAGTTTTCCTAAAGAAATAAAAGCTGTTGGAAACTTTACTGGAACAAAGGTAGATGAAACTGATATTATTAATTTAAAATATGAAGATGGAACTTTAGCTTCATTAGGTTGCTCTATTTCTTCAGAACTTGATAATATAGCTGTTATTTATGGAGAAAAGGGAAAGATAGTTATACCTAAGTTTTGGAGTGCTAAGGAAAGCTATCTTTATTTAGGTGATGAAGTTGAAAAGTATGTTGATAGTTATAAAGGAGAAGGATATAAGTATCAAATAGAAGAAGTAAATAAATGTTTAAAGAATAGAGTTTTAGAAAGTGATGTAGCATCTCATAATATAACTTTGAAGCTAGCTGAAATAATGGATGAAGTGAGAAGGCAAATAGGTTTAATATATCCTTTTGAATAAATATATAATATAGAAAAAAGTAACATATTATAATTCTAGTATGTTACTTTTTAATTTGTAAAATACTAGAATATAAATTTATAAAAAAATATGATAATATATATATAACATAATAATTTATGGCAAGTAGGAGGAATTTTAATGATAAAACTGATAGCATCTGATATGGATGGAACTTTATTAAATAGTAATCATGATATAGACAAAGAAACTTTAGAGGCAATTAGAAAAGCAGAAGAAGCAGGAATAATATTTGCTATATCAACAGGTAGAGAGTATGAAAGTGTTAAAGAAGTATTAGATAAACATAATATGAAGGTACAATGCGTGCTTTCTAATGGAGCTGAATACAGAGATGAAGAAGGAAATATTTTAGATGTAATAAATATAAAACAAGAAAGTGCAAAAAAAGTTATAAGTATATTAGATAAAAATAAACTTTCTGCACGTATCTTCACCAATAAGGGGATTTTTACTACATCTACGAAAGAAGAGGCTTTAAAAGAAATTATATATAGAACTATGAGTTTTAATCCAGGAATAAGTGAAGATGAAGCTAGAGAAATTGCTGAAAATTTAGGTTTCTTTACAATACTAAAATATATTGAAGATATTAATAAATTTTTTGATGAAGATATAGAGATTAGAAAGTTTGTAGCTTTTCATAATAATATAGATATTATAAATAATATAAAAAAAGAATTAAGCCAAATAGAGGGATTAGCAATATCTTCTTCATTTAGTGACAACATAGAAATAACTGATATAAATGCACAAAAAGGAATAATATTAGAAAAAGTAGCTACTAGAATGAATATTGATAGAGAAGAAGTTATGATATTAGGAGACAGCTTTAATGATTATTCAATGTTTGAAATATTTGAAGAAACTGTAGCTATGGAAAATGCTATACCAGAGGTTAAAGCTATAGCTAAGTATATTACTGATACTAATAACAATTTAGGTGTTGCAAAAGCTATATATAACGTTTTAAATAATGAAATGGATAAAATGCTAAAATAAGTAATATTAGGCTCAATGAATATAAATAATATTAAATTCATTGAGCTATTCTAATTTAATTAATCTTAATTCTTGAACTTATCTTCTATATATAATATAAATATTAATGTATTTAGTTATATATGGAGGATTATATGCAGCAAAGGTTAGAGGAGATAAAAACAGTAATATTTGATATGGATGGAGTATTGTTCGATACAGAAAAAGTCTATTTAGATGTATGGACAAGGGTTTGTGAAAAATATGGATATAAGATGACTAAAGAAATTTATTGTAAGGTAATTGCAACGGGGAGAGAAAATGTAAAAAGAGTATTTAAGCAAGAGTTTGGAAATAGTATACCTATTGAAGAAATGTATAGAGAAAAGGATGAAATTTTAGCAAAGGAATTAAATAAGTGTATTCCAGTAAAAAATGGAGCTTATGAATTGCTAAAACATTTAAAAAATAAAGAATATAAAATAGCATTAGCAACCTCTGCATCAAAAGAAAGAATGGAGAAGCAATTAAAAAAAGCTAACTTTATAGACATATTTGACGAATTAGTTTGTAAAGATGAGGTGAAAGAAACTAAGCCTAATCCTGAGATTTTCATAAAAGCAGCAAATAAACTAGGGGTAGATCCTAAAGAATGTATTGTAATAGAAGATTCTTTAGCAGGATTAAAGGCAGCTTACAAAGGAAATATGCTTCCTATCCATGTTGTAGATTTAAAAGATGCAGATAAGGAAATAAAAAAATATTGTTATAAGAGTTTTAATAATTTAATTGAAATAAAAAAAGAAGTTTTTAATAGTTAAAAATTGATGATATAAAATTATTTATAAGAGGTGGAATATGACTGAAAAGGAAAGAATGCTGTCAGGAAAATTATATAGTGCTAATGATTCAGAGCTTAAAGCTAATGCGAAAAAATCAAGAATGTTAACTAGATTATTTAATAATACCACTGAAGAGCAAAAAGAGTACAGGGTTGAATTATTAAAAAATTTATTTGAAAAAACAGGTGAAAATTTATATGTTGAACCACCATTTAGATGTGATTATGGTTCTAATATTTCTGTAGGAAATAATTTTTATGCTAATTTTGATTGTATAATTTTAGATGTATGTAAAGTAGATATTGGTGAAAATGTAATGTTCGCACCAAGAGTATGTATTTATACAGCTGCACATCCTATTGATGTGGATGTTAGAAATTCTGGATTGGAATTTGGAAAGCCTGTTAAAATTGGCAATAATGTTTGGATAGGTGGAAGCACTGTTATAAATCCTGGAGTAACTATAGGAAATAATGTTGTTATAGGGTCTGGATCTGTAGTAACTAAGGATATTCCAGATAATGTTATAGCAGTAGGGAATCCTTGTAGAGTATTAAGAGAAATTACAAAAGAAGATAAAATATACTGGGAAAGACAAAAAGAAGAGTATTATAGTAATATATAAAATTAAGGGCTGTTTTAACAGTCCTTAATTTTATTAATTAATTTATAAATAAAAAATATATTATAGGTATTATAGTGATTAAAGATATAAGATTATAAAGTGTGAATTTTTTCAAGTAATTATTTGAAAACTCAGCGAAATCATTAATATAGATTTTATATGAAATAACACTTGCAAGTGAAGCTATTAAAGTACCAAGTCCTCCAATATTTACGCCAAGAAGTAATTCTTTTACGTAACTAGTAAAACTAGATAACAACATAGTTGCTGGAACATTACTAATTACTTGACTTAATAATATAGAAGAGAAAAAGGTTGATTTTCCGTTATGTAAAATTGATTCCATAAAATTTTTCACACTACCTAAAGTTGAAATATTCCCAATGAAAATAAAGAAGCAAACAAATGTAAGTAAAAGTGAATAATCTATTTTTAATATTAAATTTCTTTTAAATAAAAATACAGTAATTAATGTTATTAGGAAGGTAACTTTATATCCTATTATATTAAAAACTGATAATATAATTATTACAAATAATGCTGAAAAAATAAAAACTAGTTTTTTATTTACTATTTTTATATTTTCTAATTCAAAATTTAGTTGAGAATTTTTATCTATTAATATTAGAGAGATTAATATAATTATTGATATCATAGTAAGTGGAAGCATGTTTTTAAAAAAATCACTTATGGTTAAATTATAAAATGAATATATAAAAAGGTTTTGAGGATTTCCCATAGGTGTAAAGCTACTTCCTAAGTTTGCAGCAAGAGTTTGTAATATAATTATTTTTAAAGGATTAAATTTACTCTTTTTGGAAATTATAATACTTAATGGTACAAAGCTTATAAGAGCAACGTCATTTGTAACAATCATAGAAGATATAAATGTTAAAAATATTAATACTAACGAAATTGAAGTATAAGATTTACACTGCTTTAATAAGCTTATAGCTATTGAATCTAATAAATTTAATTCTTTAAATGCTGATACAACTATCATTAGATTAAATAGCAGGAATAAGACTTTAAAATCTATATAAGATAATTTTGGTTTTGAAATAAAACAACTAATTAAAGCTAATATTATTGATAAAATAAGTACAGCTTCTTTCTTTATAAATTCTTTAAATTTTACCTTGTTATTTAATTTTAGACTGGTATGCATAATAACCTCGTTTCTTGTATAATAATTAATTCTAGCATGAATTTATTTTAGTAATATATTAATTTATTATATTAAAAAGAGTTTTAAAACAAATTAAACAAATAGAATTTATTTAATATTAAATAAAACTGAATTAGATTTTATTTTTTAGAATAAGTTTTTTTACAGCTGGAATATCAGCAGGAGCCCAACTTAAACTTTCTATATAATCTATTGGAAGCCATAATAATTTAGCATGTTCTCTGGCAGAAGGTTGACCACTTATCAAATTACATTTAGCTATCATTAGATTAACTATATATTCATCATATTCATATGTAGTTGCGCTAAAAAGAGAATTAAATTCTACATCGCAGTTTAATTCTTCATGTATTTCACGAACTATAGCATTTTCAGGAGATTCTCCTTTCTCTAATTTTCCACCTGGAAACTCCCAAAATCCAGAAAGATTCATATCTTTTGAACGTAGAGCACATAAAATTTCTTTTTCACTATTTTCAATTATTGCCCCTACAACTTTTATAATTTTTTTCAATGTTAATTCACCTCTAAAATAAATAATATCATATAAATATTTTAATTTATATATTTAAATTAAGATAATATTTCTAATTAATTTTGAGAAAATATAGAAAAAAATCTTTTTTTTATATTACAAATATGGTATATTTAAATGCTACAGATAATTAAACTAAAAATACTGAAATTGTTCGTAGAAAATAAAATTTGTAAAAATAATAAAGTTAATAGTTATAAAGTCATTTTAAAACTTTATTTAAAGGAATATATTAAATTTAATATAAAAAAGTTAAGAGAAAGTTAAATTTGAGAAAAGTGAAATGAAAAATAGATAATATATTGTCATAAAAATAGATATTTAGTATAGTATATAGTACATAGTACATATAAATAGTTATAGATAAAAAATAAATATTAGAGGTGGCACATGATACAAATTGAAAAACTTAAAAAGGTTTATAGCAATGGTTATGAAGCTTTAAAGAGTATTGATCTTACAATTAATGAAGGAGAGCTAGTTTGCCTTTTAGGTCCTAGTGGTTGTGGTAAAACTACTATTCTTAATTTATTAGCTGGTCTTTTAGATCCAAGTGGTGGAGATATAAAATTTGCTAATGAATCTGTTGTTGGGAAGCATCCAAAGGATAGAGGGATTGGTTTAGTGTTCCAAAACTATGCTTTATATCCACATATGACAGTTTTAGAAAATGTAATGTTCCCACTTACTGTTGGAAAAAATAAAAAACCAAAAAATGAAGCTATGGAAATAGCAAAAAAATATATGAAAATTACTAGCATTGAAGAATTAGCAGATAAAAAACCAGGAGAGATGTCTGGTGGACAACAACAAAGAGTTGCTATAACAAGAGCGCTAGTTCAAAATCCTAAAATATTATTACTTGATGAACCATTAAGTAACTTAGATGCTAGGTTAAGATTAAAAATAAGAGAAGAAATAAGAAGACTTGTTAAGGAAATTGGAATAACTACTATTTTTGTTACTCACGATCAAGAAGAAGCACTTTCTATAAGTGATAGAATTGTATTAATGAATGAAGGGATAGTTCAACAATTTGATGTACCTCAAAATCTTTATTTAGAACCTTCAAATCTTTTTGTAGCTAAGTTTATGGGAAATCCAATAATAAACTTAATTGATATGAAAAAAGAAGGTAATGTACTTAAATCTAGAGATTTTTCTATTGACTTAAGTCTTTTAAATAAAGAAAGATTTAAAAGTGAATTAAAAGAAGAAAATTACATAGTTGGTATTAGACCAGAATACTTTGAGTTAAGTGAAAATCCATTATTTAAAGTTGAAGTTGAATCTAATGAATTAATAGGTAAGGATTGTATCATAAACTTTAAAGTTAATGATATAAATGCAAAGTCTATAACTGATATAAGCAAAAAAGTATCGGAAGGAGATACAGTAGGCTTTGATATAAATTACAATGGAATCTATATATTCACAGAGAATGGAGTTAGAGTGTACTAATGAAGAAGTTTAAATATAGAGCGGAGAATTCCCCGCAAGCATGGCTTTTCTTGATGCCGGCTTTAATAATCGTTGGAATATTTAATGTATTACCTTTAATTAAGACGTTTATAATGTCATTTCAAAAAGGAACTTTAAACAACTTAAGCTTTAATGGATTTAAAAATTTTGCAATAGTATTAAAAGATCCTAAGTTTCATACTGCGATTGGAAACACTGCGTTATTTTCTTTTGTTGTAGTACCAGTTGCATTAATAATATCTATGTTTATTGCTGTGACAATATATGAAAAAATTAAATATAAAGATGTATTTGAAACAATATTTTTTATACCTTACTTAACAAGCATAATTGCTGTTGGTATAGTATTTAGATTTTTATTAAATGGAGAATATGGATTTGTAAATTATATATTAGGTTTTCTAAATATAGGACCATTTAATTTTTTAGATGATCCTAATATGAGTATGATAACATTAATGATATTTGGTATATGGTCAGGTCTTGCATTTAATATAATAATATTACTTTCAGGTTTAAGGAATGTTGATAAAAGCTATTATAAAGTTGCTGATATGTTTGGAGCAAGCAAAATGGAGCAATTCTTTAGAATAACTTTACCTCAAATGATACCAATTATTACATTTTTATTAATGGTTAACTTTATTAATGCCTTTAAGGTTTATGCACAAGTTTATTCTATATTCAATGGAAAAGCAGGTATAGCTGATAGTGCAACAACTGCTGTGTTCTATGTCTATAATAAATTCTATGTAGAGAATCGTTATGGTCAAGGGATGGCTGCTGCAGTAATTTTATTTATTTTGATTTTAGTTTTCACATTAATTCAAAATCGTATATTAAAAAGAATATCTAAGTAGGTGAAAAGATGAAAAAAATTAGTTCAGTTTTATCAAAAACTTTTATAGTTCTAATGGCGATAATTACACTGTTTCCTTTTGTATATATGATTTTGTCAAGTTTTATGACTTATCAAGAGGCAACTAGTATACCACCAACATTATTTCCAGAAAAGTTTCAATGGAGTAACTTTGAGTTAGCAATGGAACAAGCACCATTTGTAAGATATTTTTTTAATACAATATTTGTTTCAGGAATATCTACAATCGGAACTCTTATTACTTCTATTTTAGGTGGTTTTGCATTAGTTAAATTAGAATTCAAATATAAAAATATCTTAATACTTATTATGGCTGCTTTATTAATGGTGCCTTATGAAGTTACGATATTTACAAATTATCAAACTATAGCACAATTAGGGTTACTAGATACTTATACAGCTTTAATAGTACCATCTCTTGCGAGTATATTTTATATATTCTATTTAAAAGAGTATCTAACAAGTATACCTATATCTTACTATAAAGCAGCAAAAGTAGATGGATGTTCAGATTTAGATTTTATCAGAAGAATATTAGTTCCTTTAGCTAAACCAGCATTATTTACTATGGGGATATTAAGCTTTATAAGTGGATGGAATTCATTCTTGTGGCCAATACTAGTTACAAATAGTAAAGAAATGAGATTATTAAGTAATGGATTAAGCTCTTTTGCAACAGAAAGCGGTACGAATGTACACCTTCAAATGGCAGCATCAACAATAGCTATAGTTCCAATATTAATTTTATATTTAGTATTTAGAAAACAAATCATAAGAGGAGTTGTTAAGAGTGGCGTTAAAGGATAAAAAGACCAAAATTACTTTTCATAATGGTATTTTAACTATAGGTGGAACAATAATTGAAATTGTATATGAAGATAGCCATATATTCTTTGATTTTGGTAGTGAATATAATCCAAGAGATCCTAAGCAACCTAAGGATTTACAAGATTTATTAGATTTAAACTTAGTTCCGTATTTAGATAATATGTTTGATCCTAGTATACCTTTAAAAGGATATGAATCTAAAGAAAACAAATTTAAAAATACAGCAGTATTTTTATCACATATGCATTTAGATCATTCGAAAATTATAAATTATTTAAATCCAGAAGTACCTTTATATACATTAGAAGGAACAAAATCATTATTAAATACTTTAAATATTAACAATGATTTTCTATTCCCATTACATGAGAATAAGGGGAAAAATACTAGAGATATAATCGGAGTTAAAGAAAACGAAATTGTAGAAATTGGTAAAATAAAAGTTAAAGTTATGCCAGTTGATCATGATGCTTATGGAGCATGTGGATTATTAATTCAAACTCCAGACTTAGTAATTTCTTATACTGGTGATATAAGACTTCATGGTTATAGGGAAAAAGCTACATTAAATTTCTGTAAGGAAAGTGAAAATTGTGATATCTTATTAATCGAAGGTGTTAGTGTTTCATTCCAAGATTTTGATGATGAACCAAGTGAAAAAGAAATTACAAATGAATTAGATCTTATAGATAAAATAAATAACATAGTTAATGAAAATCCAAATAAACAAATAACATTTAATTATTATATTTCAAATATAGAAAGAATATTAAATATAATTAAGACTAATCCTAGAAAAGTAGTTTTAGACTCATATTATTCATATGTACTTAAAGAAGCTACTGGATATGAATCTTATTATTATTCGCTAGATAATAAAGATTACGGATTAAATAAGGATTTAGAAATAAGTTTTGAAGAATTATTAAAAGACAAAAATGAATTTTTCTGGCAATTAGATAAACTTGCCATTGAACATATGGATAAACTTCAGGAGGGTGGAGTATATATTCACTCAAATGCTACACCATTAGGTGATTATGATCCTGCATATTTACCATTTATAAACAGTTTTGAGGATAGAAACATTAAGTTTGAAAGAGTGTCTTGTAGTGGACATGCGCATCCTAAGGATTTAATAAAAATAATTAACTTAATTAAACCTAAGTTGCTTATACCAATACATTCATATCGTCCTGAAAAACTTTATAATGAAAATGGCGATGTTCTATTACCAGAAAAAAAACAAACTATATAATTGGAGGGTAAAAAATGAAATTTAAAAAACTAACTGCTTTAGTATTATCTTTAGGCTTATTAACTGGATGTTCAACTAAAGGTGCAGAAAAAACTAATGAAGAAATTGTTACAGAAATCACATCACCAGTTGAAATTACTTTCTGGCATGCAATGAATGGGGATTTAGAAAAATCTCTACAAAAATTAACTGATGAATTTATGGAAAAGAATCCAAATATAACTGTAACTTTACAAAACCAATCAAGCTATAAAGATTTACAACAAAAAATAACAGCAACAGTTGCAAGTCCTAGTAATTTACCTACTATGACTCAAGCATATCCTGATTGGGTATTTAATCCTATAAGTGATGGATTAGTTACTGATTTAACTCCATACATTGAAAATGAAACTTTAAAGTTTGATAACTACGAAGATATATTACCAAGCTTAAGAGAAGCAGCTAAAATAGATGGTAAAATCTATGGTATGCCATTTAATAAATCAACAGAAGTTATATGGTATAATAAAACATTACTTGATGAATTAGGATTAAAAGTTCCTACTACATACGATGAATTAGTTGAAGTTTCTAAGAAAATATATGCAGAAAAAGGAATTCCAGGAGTTGGATTTGATGCATTAAGCACTTATTACACAACTTTCTTAAAGAGTGAAGGAAAAGTTTTTGATAATAACTTTGATGTAACTAGTGAAGAATCAGCAAAAGCTTTTAACTACTATTTAGAAGGTGTAAAAGAAGGATACTTTAGAATCGCAGGAACAGATAACTACTTATCAGGACCATTTGCTAATGAAACAGTAGCAATGTATATTGGTTCTATGGCTGGTGAAAATTATGTTAAACAAGGTGTTAATGGTAAATTTGAAATTGGTGTTTCACCATATCCAACAAATGCATCATTACAACAAGGAACAGACATATATGTATTTGAAAGTGCTACAGCAGAACAAAAAACTGCAGCTTATGAATTCTTAAAATTCATAACAACTACAGATAAGCAAATTCAATGGGCTTCAGAAACTGGATATATGCCAATTAGACAAAGTGCTGTAGAGTCAGAAGCATATAAGAATTCAGGTAGCTTAATAGCTCCAATTCTTTCTGATGCAACAGCTAACCTATATACTAACCCATTATTAACTGGTGCAGATGCTGCATACCGTGAAGCTGGTACAGTATTAGAAGGCGTATTAGCTCAACCTGATACAGCAGATGTTAATAAAGCATTAGAAGACTTCAAAGCTACTTTAAACTCAGTTTGGGAATAAAATAGAGTATATTTTTAAAGTATAAATATGAGGATGTTGAAAGGCTAGAATTAGTTTTTTAACATCCTCTTTTAACAAAGGAGGGCATTATGAAATTAGTTATTTATCAAACAAGCGATTTACATGGTTTTGTATATCCAACTAATTATGTAACAGAACAATCTCTTGGTATATTAAAAATAGGAAGTTATATTTTAGAGGATGAAAAAAAATATGATGTATCTTTAAAGATAGATTGTGGAGATTTAGTTCAAGGTTCAGCTTTAACTCATTATTTATCTAAAAAGGATATAGATTCAAATCCTATTGTAGAATTATTAAAGGATATCAATTATGATGCATATGTGTTAGGTAATCATGAATTTAATTATGGGTTAGATTATTTAACTACTGCTTACAAGAGTATATCTAATAAAATAATAAATGCAAATATTACAGGCTTACCTTTTGAAAGTAAACCTTATAGAATCTTTGATATAAATGGTTTTAAGATTGGGTGTATAGGATTTACAACATCATTTATTCCTAATTGGGAGCAAGAGAAAAATATAAAAGATTTGGAATTCTTAAATCCGGTAGAGATGTATGGAAAATATGAAAAAGAATTAAAAGAACAAAGTGATATGATAATAGTATGTTATCATGGTGGATTTGAGAAAAGCATAGATGGTAAAAATATACCAACTGAAAAATTAACAAAAGAAAATCAAGCAAGTGAATTATTAGAAAAGTATGATTCTATAGATATAGTTTTAAGTGGACATCAACATAGATCATTTATAACTAAGTTAAATGGAATTATTTGTGCTCAACCTATGCATAATGGACAAAATTTTACTAAGATTGTAATTGATACAGAAACAAAGGAATCTACTTATGAATTAGTTGATGTATCAAAATTAAATAATAAAATAAATAGTGATTTAGAAAAAAGATTCACTAAGATTAATGAAGAATTACAAGAGTATTTAGATAAAGAAATAGGTCATTTTAAAAATGATATAATTTTAGATAATATCTTTAAAGCTAGACTTGAAGGACATCCTTTTATAAACTTTTTACATGAAGTACAATTAGAAGTTTCAAATGCTGATTTTTCAGCATTATCATTATTCGATACTGCAATTGGATTTAAAAAGAATGTTTCAATTAGAGATGTTTTAATTAACTATCCTTATCCTAATACATTAAAGGTTCTTAAAGTTAAAGGTAGTAAAATAAAAGAAGCTATTGAAAAAGCTGCAACATACTTTGTATTAGAAAATAATGAAATTAAAATAAATGAAGAATTTTTAGTTCCAAAAGTTCAAAACTATAATTATGATACTTTTGCAGGATTAAGTTACGAAGTAGATTTAAATAAAGAGTTTTATGATAGAGTAATTTCAATGAAAAAAGATGATGAAAATCTAGATTTAAATAAGGATTATACTATAGTTTTAAATAATTATAGAGCAAGTAATACAGCAATATATCCAGCTTATGAAAATGCAGAAGTAGTAAAAGAAATAAATATGGATATGAGTGAACTTATAATAGATTATTTCCAAAGACATAGGGAAGTAGATATTCCAGATGGAAGTTGTTATAAATTTAAATATTAATTAAAGTTTGAAACGTTAGGCTAATTCCTAACGTTTTTTATTAATGTATAAAAAATTTCAAAAATTTAATCTAAATTATGGAACAATAAAGAAAAATATGTTATTATTATTCGTGTAAAGAATAAATAAATCGTATATATCAGCAAAATGGGCTGAAGTTTCTACCTCCTACCGTATATTTAGGAGACTACGAGGTTAATATTTCCGAACAAAATCTGTTATTATTAAAATAACATTTATTTTGATTTAGAAAACATCCTTGTAAAAGGATGTTTTTATTATATGGAAGTATTTTGTTATTTGGAATAATATGTGGCTATAAATAAATGATGGAGGAGATATATGAGATTGCTTAGGGGGATTTAAAAGTGAAGAAAGGCAGTATTTATCAATTAGAGGGAAGGGTATCTTTAAAGCAAGCAATTCCATTAGGAATGCAGCATGTGTTATCAATGTTTGTTGGAAATGTATCACCACTTATTATTGTTTGTGGATTATTACAAATGCCAATTGATCAAAAAACTATGTTAATACAAAATGCAATGTTTATAGCAGGAATAGTAACTTTAATTCAACTTTATCCAATATGGAAAGTTGGAGCAGGACTTCCGATAGTAATGGGGACTAGTTCGGGTTTTGTACCAACAGTACAAGCGACGGCAGTTACATATGGATATTCATCTGTTCTTGGGGCTTCTTTAATTGGAGCTATACTAGAAATTATATTAGGATTTTTTGTAAAGCCATTAAAAAAGTATTTTCCACCAGTAGTTACGGGTGTAGTTGTTATATCTATAGGACTTTCACTTATTCCAACAGGAATAAAGTTTTTTGCTGGGGGAGTTGGTGCAGAGGATTTTGGTTCACCAAGTAATTTATTTTTAGGATTTTTAGTAATGGCAATTATTGTATTTTTAATGCAATTTACAAAAGGCTTTGCAAAGACATCAGCAATATTAATTGGAATTATAGTTGGTTATATAGTAGCTTTTTTTATGGGAAAAGTTGATTTTTCAGGAGTGAAAGCAGCGGGATGGATAAGTATTCCAAAGCCTTTTGCTTTTGGTTTTAATTTTGATATTGAAGTTATAATACCTATGTTAATTATGTACATAGCAACAGCTGTAGAAACTATAGGTGATGTATCAGGAATAACAGTTGGAGGACTTGATAGAGATGCAACAGATAAAGAGTTATCAGGTGCAGTATTAGCAGATGGGATTGGGTCTTTTATAGCAGCGTGTTTTGGTATTTTACCAAATACATCTTTTAGTCAAAATGTTGGACTTGTAGCAATGACAAAGGTTGTAAATAAATTTTCTATTATGACTGGAGCAATATTTTTAATATTATCGGGATTTATACCAAAGCTTGGGGCAATTGTTTCAGCAGTTCCACAATCTGTGTTGGGAGGAGCATCTATAATAATGTTTTCAATGATTGCTGTTAGTGGAATGCAGTTAGTATTTAAACAAGATATGAGTGGAAGAAACCCTATTATAATTGCTGTATCTTTAGGATTAGGTTTTGGACTAGGTTCAGTTCCTGATGCACTACAACATTTACCAAGTTGGGCTAGTCTTATATTTTCCCAAAGTGGAATAGTAGTTTCATTTATAGTAGCAGCATTTATGAATTTTATATTACCAAAAGAAAAATTAGAAGAAAACATAGAGTTTTCAATAGATAAAGAAGAATTAGTTAAATAAAATAATTTGTTAAAATGGGGAGGAATAAGTTTGTTTACAATGAGGGAATATGTTCTAGCAGAAAGTTTAGAACAAGCCTATAGTTTATTGACAAAGGGAAAAGCAAATTCTATTTTAGGTGGATTGCTTTGGATGAAAATGGGGAACAAAGCAATTGGAACAGGAATAGATTTATCTAATTTAGGATTAAATAAAATAGAGGAAAATGATGAAGAATTTAAGATTGGTTGTATGACAACTCTTAGAGATATAGAAACTAATGAAAGTTTAAATAAATACTTCAATAATATTTTAAAAGAATCAGTTGAGAATATAGTTGGAGTTCAATTTAGAAATTCTGCAACTATTGGTGGAAGTATATATTCAAGATTTGGATTTTCAGATATTCTAACAGCACTTTTAGCTTTAGATACTAAGGTAGAAATGTATAAGGGTGGAATAATTTCATTAGAGGATTTTTGTAATATGCCATATGAGAAGGATATTCTAGTTAATATAATTATAAAGAAAAATAATTGTAAATCAGCATATTTAACTCATAGAAAATCAAAAACAGATTTTCCTGTATTAGCTGTTGCTGTAAGTAATTCAGAAAATGGATGGAAGATTTCTGTAGGAGGAAGACCGATAAAAGCAGAACTTGCATATAAAGCGCAGAGTGCTTTATCTAATAATCCTACAAATGAAGAAATTCAAACTGCTTTAGATTTAGTAGCCAGCGAATTAGTTTATGGTACTAATATGAGAGGAACAAAGGAATACAGAGAACTACTTGCAAAAGTATTAGTAAAAAGATGTATAGAAAAGATAATTGGAGGAACATCATATGCAAATTAAGATATGGATAAACTCAAAATTATATACTGATGATATTGAAGCAGATATGCTTTTAATAGATTATGTAAGATCTAAAGGATATTTAAGTGTTAAAAGAGGTTGTGAAACATCTAATTGTGGATTATGTACAGTTTGGTTAGATGGAACTCCGATATTATCTTGTTCAACTTTAGCAGTAAGAGCTAATGGAAAGAAAGTTACAACTTTAGAAGGATTAGAGGAAGAAGTTTTAGAGTTTGGAAGATTTATGGCAAGTGAAGGTTCAGAACAATGTGGATTTTGTAGTCCAGGTTTTATAATGAATGTTATAGCAATGAAAAGAGAACTTAAAAATCCTACAGAAGAAGAAATAAAGAAATATTTATCAGGTAATTTATGTAGATGTACAGGTTATATGGGACAATTAAGAGCCATAAAAAAATACTTAGCGATGGATAAGGAGGTATAGTTTTATGAAGATAGTAAATAAGGCAATAGCAAAAGTAGATGCTATATCCCTAGTAACAGGGAAGCCAGTTTATACTGAAGATTTAGCTCCTAAAGAATGTTTAGTAGTTAAAGTACTTAGAAGTCCTCATGCTCATGCTAAAATTTTAGAAATAAACAAAGATGTAGCGATGAAAGTGCCAGGGATTGAGTGCATTTTAACCTATGAAGATTCACCTAAGTCTAGATTTACTATGGCTGGTCAATCTTATCCAGAACCAAGTCCTTATGATAGACTAATATTAGACAATATAGTTAGATATGTTGGAGATCCTGTTGCGATAATTGCAGGAGAAAATGAAAAAGCTGTTAAAAAAGCTATGAAACTTATTAAAGTAAAATATGAAAAACTTGATGCAATATTAAATTTCGAAGAATCTATAGACAATAAAGTTATTATACATAATGAAGAAGATTATAAGGTTAATTTTCCAATAGGAAATGAAGTTAAAAGAAATATTTGTGCTTCAGATACTTTTGAGAATGGAGACGTGGAAAAGGAACTTGAAAATTGTGATGTAGTTATAGAAGAAACTTATCATACAAAGGCTAATGCACAAGCAATGATGGAAACTTTTAGAACATTTACTCATTTAGATGTTTATGGAAGACTTAATATAGTTAGTGCAACACAAATCCCTTTCCATGTTAGAAGAATACTTGCAAATGCATTAGATATTCCTAAATCAAAGGTAAGAGTAATTAAGCCGAGAATAGGTGGAGGTTTTGGTGCTAAACAAACAGTTGTTAGTGAAATATTTCCTGCTTTAGTAACAATGAAAACAGGAAAACCAGCTCTTATGGTATTTGATAGAGAAGAAACATTTAGAGCATCTACATCAAGACATGAAATGAAAATAAAGGTTAGATTAGGTGCAGATAAAAATGGTGTTATTAAGGCTATAGATATGTATACTTTATCTAATACAGGGGCTTATGGTGAACATGGTCCTACAACTGTAGGTCTTTCAGGGCATAAAAGTATGCCTTTATATAATAGAGCAAAGGCTATTAGATTTAAATATGATGTTGTTTATTCTAATACAATGTCTGCTGGAGCATTTAGAGGGTATGGAGCAACTCAAGGATGTTTTGCACTAGAATCAGCAGTTAATGAATTAGCAGCAAGATTAAAAATGGATCCAACAGTAATAAGAGCTATTAACATGGTTAAGGTTGGAGAGGTTATGCCAGCTTATTATGATGAATTACTAAGAAGTTGTGCATTAGATAAATGTCTTGAAAAAGGTAAAAAGTTAATTGGATGGGATGAAAAATATCCTTGCAGAGATATGGGCAATGGAAAAGTTCGTTCAGTTGGTGTTGCTATGACAATGCAAGGTTCTGGAATATCTAATGTAGATATAGCCTCTGTTGAAGTTAAATTAAATGATGATGGTTTCTATACATTAAACATAGGTGCAGCGGATATGGGAACAGGTTGTGATACTATATTATCTCAAATGCTTGCAGAAAGTTTAGAATGTGAAATGAGTGATATAGTTGTAAATGGTGTAGATACAGATCAATCACCTTATGATACAGGTTCTTATGCTTCAAGCACTACTTATGTAACTGGTATGGCACTTCTTAAAACTTGTGATAAAATAAGAGAACAGATTATTCAAGAAGGAGCAAAAGCTTTAGGATTAGCAATAGATGAAGTTGAGTTTGACGGTAAAAAAGTATTTGCTTTAGATGGTAGTAAAGAAATAAGCAGAAGAGATTTAGCTTATAAAATTGCAGGTGGAAGTGGAAGATGTATATCAGCACTTGAATCTCATTCAAGTCCATATTCACCACCACCATTTATGGCTGGACTTGTTGAAATAGAACTAGATAAGGAAACAGGAAATATAGAAATTATTAATTATGTGGGTGTAGTAGACTGTGGTACAGTGATTAATCCAGCTCTTGCTAAAATACAAGCAGAAGGTGGAATAGCACAGGGAATAGGAATGGCATTATATGAGGATATAACCTATGATGCAAATGGTAAAATGAAGAATAGTTCATTCATGCAGTATAAGATTCCAACAAGATTAGATGTAGGAACAATAACTGTAGACTTTGAAAGCAGTTATGAAGAAACAGGTCCTTTTGGAGCAAAGTCAATAGGAGAAGTTGTTATAAATACACCATCTCCAGCACTAGCAAATGCAGTGTATAATGCTTCGGGAGTAAATATTAGAACACTTCCAATAACAGCAGAAAAGATAGCTTTAGAAATGCTGAAAAAAGATATTTAAATATTAAATAAAATAATAAAGTTCAATAATATTATTTATGTAGATAATATTATTGAACTTTTGTTTTTATATATTTATATAAGTTTATCTATAGAGTAAATAGAGTGGGAATATTATTAAGCTATTTGTATTAAGATAATAAGAGTATATAAAGAGGAATGTTTAAATGAATTATTTATAATAAAAACTCAAATAATAAAATTACGGGAAAATAAATTATAAGGAGGATAAAAATTATTTATGAAAACTAAGAAATACTTAATAGTTACTTTGGGGTTAATTGGTATTTACTTTGTTGGCTTAACAACAATTAATAATAAAGAGGAAATAGAAGTATCAGCAAAAGTAGAAAATACTAATAATACTATTATACCAAAACCTTTATCCTATGAAGGAAAAGAAGGAAAATTTACAGTTAATAAAGATACTAATATATTAGTAAATGGAAATAATAAAGAAGAAACAGAAGAAATAAGTAAGATAGCAGAATATCTAAAAGAAAAATTAAGCCCTTCAACTGGATATAACCTTACTATAAATAAAAAAGAAAGCTTAGCTAGAAATTATATTTACTTAACTACTTTAGATGGAAAATCGGAGTTAGGTAATGAAGGATATGAAATAGATATAACTAAAGATGGAGTTAAAATAACTGCATATAAACCAGAAGGATTATTTAGAGGAATTCAAACTATGATTCAGCTCTTACCTTCAGATATTGAAAAGTCAAATTTAGTAAATAATATAGAGTGGAGTTTACCTATATCAAAAATTTATGATAAACCGGAATATAGTTATAGAGGGGTAATGATTGATGTAGCCAGACATTTTTTTACTGAAGAAGAAATAAAAAAGCAAATAGATTATGCGGCTCAATATAAAATTAATAAAGTTCATTTACATCTTTCAGATGATCAAGGATGGCGTATTGAAATTAAAGCTTATCCGGATTTAACTTTAATAGGAGGAAGTACTGAAGTTGGTGGAGGGCCTGGAGGATATTATACTCAAGAACAGTTTAAGAGTATAGTTGAGTATGCAGCTAAAAGGTACATAGAAATTATTCCAGAGATAGATATGCCAGGTCATACTAATGCAGCCTTAGCATCATATGGATTTTTGAATCCAGATGGAAAAAGGAAGCCTTTATATACTGGAACTAGTGTAGGATTTAGTACATTGATGACTGATAGTGAGAAGACTTATGAATTTATAGAAACTGTAGTAAAAGAAATATCTGAAATTTCTCCTTCAAAGTATTTTCATATGGGAGGAGATGAAGCTGATAGCACTAAAAAAGAAGATTATAATTACTTTGTAGGAAGGGTATCTAAAATAGTTGAGAAGTATGGTAAAACACCTATAGGTTGGGATCCTATAGATACTTCACCAGAAATAAATTCAAGTGTTATACTTCAAAATTGGAAAGATTCAAATGAAGCAGCTAGAAAGAAAAATATGAAAATGATAATTTCTATTGCAAATAAAGCTTATTTAGACATGAAATATAATGAGAATACACCATATGGTTTAGATTGGGCAGGATATATTCCTATAGAAACAGCATATAACTGGGATCCTACAGATTATGCACCTAAGAATTTAGTTTTAGGAATTGAATCTCCTTTATGGACAGAAAATATAAGTGATATAAAACAAATGGAATATATGATTTATCCAAGGCTACTTGGATATGCTGAAATTGGATGGACTCCTAAGAGTGAAAGAAATTGGAATGAATATAAAATAAGATTGGAAAAACAGGGAATTAGAATGGAGTATGAAGGAATAAACTATTATAAAGATAATACAATATGGAAAAATAATTAAATATAAATTGAGCATAATATATTTGTACTAAAATAAGAAGGGAGAATTAAAATGGAAAGAGCACAATATAAAATTAATGGAATTACAAATGAAAATATGAAAACACAAGTAAAAAATTCTTTAGAAAAAATAGATGGGGTTAACCAAGTTTGTGTTGATATGGCGAGAGGAAGTGTTGAGGTAATATATAATGAGCCTGCTACAGAAACTCAAATAAAGGCCTGCTTAAATAATGCAGGGCATGAAATTTTATAGTAATAGTAAAAGTCTATGATTTATACATAGGCTTTTTTTAATAAAAAAATTATTTCAATTTGCAATGTTAAGATTTGGTTAAAAATATTTAATATTGAAATACAAAATGTTAATATATAATTAATATTTTGTTAACGAGGAATAACTTGAAAGGAGACATCTAATGAGTATATCTTTTTTTGAATTTTTAGGACAGTTAATTAATAATATTCCATTATTAATTACGGTTATTTTAACATTAGGGGTAATTTTAGTAAATGGATGGACAGATGCACCTAATGCAATTGCAACATGTGTATCTACAAGAGCAATAGGACCAAAGGCAGCTATTTTAATGGCTACAATTTTTAATTTTTTAGGCGTATTTGTAATGACTATGATTAATGCAAATGTTGCACAAACCATATATAATATGGTTGATTTTAAAGGGGATGCACATTATTCTTTAATAGCTTTATGTGCTGCTTTATTTGCTATAGTTGTTTGGGCAACAACAGCTTGGTATTTTGGAATTCCAACTAGTGAAAGTCATGCACTAATAGCAGGGATATCAGGTGCAGCTATTGCACTTCAAGGTGGACTTAAGGGGATAAATGGTAGCGAGTGGATGAAGGTAATATATGGTCTAATACTTTCTACGTTTTTAGGATTTTTTATGGGATGGATCACTGTTAAAATAATTGGTTTTATATTTAAGGGATTTGATCGTAGAAAAACTAGTGGATTTTTCAAATACTCTCAGATATGTGGAGGGGCTGCTATGGCATTTATGCATGGAGCTCAAGATGGACAAAAATTTATGGGGGTATTTATGTTAGGTATTTTTCTAGCTAATGGAAGAAGTGACATTGAAAGCTTTGTTATACCAGTATGGTTAATGATTCTTTGTTCTTTAGTTATGGCCCTAGGAACATCTATAGGTGGATATAAGATAATAAAAGCTGTTGGTATGGATATGGTCAAGCTTGAACAGTATCAAGGGTTTGCAGCAGATTTAGCAGGAGCAGGATGTCTTCTATTATCTTCAGTAACAGGTATTCCTGTAAGTACAACTCATACAAAAACTACAGCAATAATGGGAGTTGGAGCTGCTAAAAGATTAAGTTCTGTCAATTGGGGTGTTGTTAAAGAAATGATTTGGACATGGATATTAACATTTCCAGGATGCGGAATAATAGGGTTTTTAATGGCAGAATTATTTATTTGGATATTTTAAATTTAATATATAGGAGTGAAATTTAATGATAGGTAAAAAAGAAAATAATTATTTTGAAATGCTAGCAGAATTAGTAGATTATTCTTGTGATGCTGCAAATTTACTTCATAGTACATTAGTAAATTTTAATTCAAATGAAATAGAAGATAAAATAAAAGAAATGCATGAAATTGAACATAATGCCGATTTAAAAAAACATGAAATGATGAATAAATTAGCTAAGGAATTTATTACTCCAATTGAAAGAGGAGATATTATAGATTTAGCACATCAAATAGATAATGTTACTGATTCTATAGAAGATGTATTAACAAGAATATATATGTATAATATAGTTGAAATAAAAAAAGAAGCTTTAGAGTTCTCCAATATTATAATAAAGAATTGTGATGTATTAAAGGAAGTTATGAAAGAGTTTTATAACTTTAAGAAATCTTCTAAAATCCAAAAGCTTATCATTGATATTAATGATTTAGAAGAAGATGGAGACAAGCTATATATTAATACTATAAGAAATTTTTATTTAAATTCAAAAGATCCAGTTGAATTAATGACTTGGACAGATACTTTTAAATATTTTGAAAGATGCTGTGATGTTTGCGAAAATGTTGCAAATGTAGTTGAAAGTGTAATAATGAAAAATTCTTAATACATAGTATAAAAAGAGCTGTGAGTAAACAGTTCTTTTTTTATAAAAATTTTTATTAGTGTATTAATTAAAACAAAAGATAGAAAAATGAAAAAAAATTTAGTATAATTTTAAGTTAGTAATGCGCAAATATAAATTTAATAAACTTAGGAGAAATTAATGAAGAATTTAAATAGAATTATATTCTATATTATAGGATTATTTTTATTGGCATTAGGTAGTGTTTTAGCAATTAAATCTAAACTTGGAGTATCCCCAATAAGTTCAATTCCATTTAGTTTAACAAAAGTAAGTAATATAAGCTTAGGAGTTGCATCAACTATATTATTTATATTTTATGTAATTATTCAAATGATTATTTTAAAAAGAGATTTTAAAAAGATTCAATTACTTCAAATTATATTTGCAGTAGTATTCGGACAATTAGTTAATTTTTTTAATATAATTATTAATATAAATTTAGAAAATTATTTTATGAGAGTAATATTGGTTATATTAAGTTTTTTTATTACTGCAATGGGGGTATTTTTAACTATAACATCAAATATAGTACCTGTTGCTCCAGACGGATTAACTAAAGTTATTAGTACTAAAGTTAATAAAGAGTTTGGAAAAGTAAAAATATATTTTGATTGTGTAGTAGTAAGTTTAGCTGTTTTAATATTACTATTTTCAGGTAAGAACTTAGATGGAATTGGGATTGGAACAGTATTATCAGCTATATTAGTAGGAAGAATAGTTCTTATTATAAATAAAATGTTTAAAGAAAAAGTCGAAAATATAATTTTTTTATAAAAAAATTATATTTTAATTAAAATTATCCTACAAACATGTTGACAATGTTTACAGAATATAATAATATAATAGTATATTAATGATGATTCATTTAAGGATTGTTACTGGGAAGCAGGCAAAACCTAAATTGATATCAAATTAGTATTAGTACAAGTACTATACTATTTGCTATTAATTTAGGTTTTTTGTGTTCAAAAATATTCTTATGATAAAATATTTCTAATATAACAATAAGAGAAGGAGTTAGAGATATGCTTATAAATAAAGTGTTAAATAACAATGTTATAACTATTATTAATGAAGATAATGAAGAAGCAGTGGTTATGGGGAGAGGGATAGCCTTTCAAAAAAAGAAAGGTGATGCTATAGATGAGGAAAAGATTGATAAAATATTTGTACTAAAAAATAAAAGTATAAATAATAAATTAGTAGAACTAATTAAAGATATACCTGTAGAAAATTTAGAAATAGCAGAAGAGATAATAAAATATGCAGAAGAAAAGTTAGCCACTAAATTAAATGAGAATATATATTTAACACTTACTGACCATATAAGTTTTTCAGTATTAAGATATAAAAGTCATTTAGAAATGAAAAATGTCCTATTATGGGATATTAAAAGGCTTCATAAAAATGAGTTTGAAATAGGTCTTAAAGCATTAGAAATGATAAAGAATAGACTAGGAGTAGAACTTCCCGAAGATGAAGCAGCAACTATAGCAATGCATATTTTAAATGGTGAATTAAATCAAGACATGCCTCAGATTGTAGATATAGTAAACTTAATAAATGAAATGTTAAAAATAGTTAAATATCATTTCAATATAGAGTTTGATGAGGAATCAATAAATTATTATAGATTTGTTACACATTTAAAGTTTTTTGCTCAACGATTAGTAAATGGAAATTATTATGAAGATAATGATAATGAATTATTTGAAATTATAAAAAATAAGTATCCTAAATCTTATGAATGTACAAAGAAGATAGAAGGATTTATAAAACAAAAGTTTAATAGCGACTTGACTAAAGAAGAAAAGTTATATTTAATAGTACATACTGCAAGAGTTGTAAAAGAAAATCAATAATAATGACTTTTGGATTGTAACTGATTCGATCAGGCAAAACCTAAGTTAACAATAATATTTAACTAATATATAGTGATATATTTGCGCATTACTATCTAGTTTAGAGTTAAGTATTTATGTTAATTTAGGTTTTTTTATATAAAAATACTGATAATAATTTTTAGAAGAGGTGATAGTAGATATTTAAATTTATAACCAGAAGTTTCATAGGATTGTAACTGATTCGATCAGGCAAAACCTTAATTCTTCAAATTTACTAATAATAAATTTTGAAAGTGAGGAATTAAGCTATGAATTATGAAAATTTAGCTAAATCAATTTTAGAAAAAGTAGGCGGAGAAAAAAACGTATCGAATTTAACACATTGTGCAACAAGATTAAGATTTAATTTAAAAGACACAAAAAAGGCTAATACAGAATCACTAAAAGCTCTAAATGGTGTTATGGGTGTTGTAGATAAAGGTGGACAATACCAAGTTATTATAGGAAATGATGTGAATAATGTTTACAAAGAAATTATGAAAATAAGTAAATTAGAAGGAAAAGATTCTAATACTGAAGAAGTAGATGATAGAAAAGCAATAGCTAAAGTAATAGATACTATTACAGGTATATTTACACCTATTTTACCAGCAATAACAGCAGCTGGTATGATGAAAGCAGTACTTGCTTTATTAAAGGCATTTAATTTATTAACACCACAATCGCAAAGTTATCAAGTTATAGATTTTATGGCGGATGCAGCATTTTACTTCTTACCAATATTATTAGCAAGCTCAGCAGCTAAGAAGTTTAAATGTAATCAATATTTAGCAATGATGCTTGGTGGAATGTTATTACATCCAACATTTGTATCTATGGTAAGTACTGCTAAAGAAGCGGGAACGTCTATAGGAGTATTTGGATTACCTATATCACTAGCAACATATAGTTCAAGTGTATTACCAATAATTCTTGGAGTTTGGTTTATGGCATATGTAGAACCAATAGCAGATAAGGTATCACCAAAGGCTATAAAATTCTTTACAAAGCCTTTAATTACAGCATTAGTAACAGGAATAGTTTTATTAGTGGTAATTGGACCAATAGGATATATTGTAAGCGATAAAGTAGGATTAGCAATTAAAACAGTAGAATCGTATGCAAGTTGGTTAGTACCAACATTAATAGGTGGACTAACACCATTATTAGTTATGACAGGAACTCATTATGGACTTATTCCAATAGGAATAAACAATCGTATGACTATGGGATATGACACAATAATATATCCTGGTATGTTGGCATCAAATGTAGCTCAAGGTGGAGCAGCTTTAGCAGTAGCATTTAAAACAAAAAAATCAGAAATTAAACAATTAGCATCATCAGCAGGTATTACAGGAGTTTGTGGTATTACAGAGCCAGCATTATATGGTGTTAACTTAAGATTTAAAACACCTTTATATGCATCAATGATAGGTGGAGCTGTTGGTGGATTATTCCTAGGATTATTCCGTGTATGTAATTATTCAGGTGGATCTCCAGGATTTTTAACTTTACCAAGTTATATTGGTGGAGAATCAATGATGAATTTTGTATATGCATGTATAGGCGCTGTAATAAGTGTTGTTGTTTCATTTGTAGCTTGTTTAGTACTATATAAGGATGCTGAAGAAAAAGTTAAAGAAGAAGTTAAAGTTAATGAAAATGAAGAGAAAAAGTCTTTAGTTAATAAAATTACTATATCTAGTCCAATAAAAGGAGAAATTGTGCCTTTAAATAAAGTAAATGATGAAACTTTTGCATCAGAAATGATGGGAAAAGGTGTTGCAATAAATCCTAAGGAAGGTAAAGTGGTATCACCTATAAATGGTGAAGTTCAAATGCTTTTTAAAACTAAGCATGCTATAGGATTAAAGTCTGATGATGGAGCAGAAATTTTAATTCATATAGGAATGGATACAGTTCAATTAGAAGGAAAGCATTTTACTGCACATGTTAAAGATGGGGATACAGTAAAAGTTGGAGATACTTTAGTAGAATTTGATATGGAAGCTATAAAAAATGAAGGTTATGAATTAGTAACACCTATTATAGTAACAAATACTATGGATTATTTAGAAGTTATAGCAAGTGAAAATAAAGAGGTAAATCAAGGAGATACTATTATAAGTATAATCTAAAAGTTAGAGGGCTGAGTAATCAGCCCTTTAATAGATAATTAAGATATAAATAAATTTATTTGATAGATATTTTAAGTTTGTAATATAACTTAAGCATATTTGGAGGTAATAATATGAAAAAAGAATTTGATAAATTTCCAAAAAACTTTCTTTGGGGAGGAGCCTTAGCAGCAAATCAATGTGAAGGTGGATATAAAGAAGGAGGCAAAGGACTAACAACTGTAGATTTATGTCCTGCTGGTGTGAACCGTAGAAAAGTTATGGAAGGTAAAATAGATGTGTTAAAGCCTTTAGAAGATGAATATTATCCATCTCATGAAGCAATCGATTTTTATCATAGATATAAGGAAGATATTGCTTTATTTGCAGAAATGGGATTTAAATGCTTAAGAGTATCTATAGCATGGTCAAGAATTTTTCCAAATGGAGATGAAGAAACTCCAAATGAAGAAGGGTTAAAATTCTATGATTCAATGTTTGATGAAATGATAAAACATGGAATAGAACCTATAGTTACTATTTGCCACTTTGATACACCAATAGGTATAATAGAAAAGTTTGGTGGATGGAAAAATAGAAAGTTTATAGATTTTTATTTAAATTATTGTAAGGCCATATTTACAAGATATAAGAATAAAGTTAAGTATTGGATGACATTTAATGAAATAAACATGATATTACACTTACCTTTTATGGGGGCAGGAGTTAGATTTGAAGATGGAGAAAATGAACTTCAAATTAAATATCAATCAGCTCATCATGAGCTTATAGCAAGTGCTTTAGCTACAAAATTAGCTCATGAAATTATTCCTGGCTCTATGATAGGTTGTATGCTTGCAGCTGGAGAATTCTATCCATATTCATGTAATCCAGAGGATGTAATATTAGCAAAAGAAAAAGATCGAGAAAATCTTTTCTTTATAGATGTACAATCAAGAGGAGAATATCCTGGATATGCAAAAAGATTTTTAAGAGAAAATGGTATTGAGATAGTATTTGGAGAAGATGATGAAGAAATACTAAAAAATAATACTGTTGATTTTATAGGTTTTAGTTATTATTCAAGTAGATGTGCAAGTTCAGATCCTGAAATATTAAAAGGACAAACTGCAGGGAATGTATTTAAAACTGTTAGAAATCCTAATTTAAAGGTATCAGAGTGGGGATGGCAAATAGATCCACTAGGTCTTAGAATAACATGTAATTCTCTATATGACAGATATCAAAAGCCATTATTTATAGTAGAGAATGGACTTGGAGCCAATGATATAATAGAAGCGGATGGATCTATAAATGATGATTATAGAATAGAGTATTTAAGAGAGCATATAAAAGCTATGAAAGAAGCAATAATTGATGGAGTAGATTTAATAGGATATACACCATGGGGATGTATAGATATAGTTTCTGCTTCAACTGGAGAAATGAAAAAGCGTTAT
This sequence comes from Clostridium gallinarum, assembly GCF_014836325.1. Taxonomy (GTDB): domain Bacteria; phylum Bacillota; class Clostridia; order Clostridiales; family Clostridiaceae; genus Clostridium; species Clostridium gallinarum. The sequence continues at coordinate 30,858 of NZ_JACSQZ010000010.1, read as the reverse complement.
GGTTTTATATATGTTGATAAAGATAATGAAGGAAATGGAACATTAGAAAGAAGAAAGAAAAAAAGTTTTTATTGGTATAAAGAAGTTATAAATAGTAATGGAGAAAATTTATAAAATAATTATATTTTAATTAACTAAAAGGATGATTCTTATAGGTTAAGAATCATCCTTTTAAAATTATAAAATATAATTTAATTAAAATATTGGCTACTTACTACTGCAAGTAAAGTTTTAGGGTCACTTAAAATTGTTATATCCTGTGGAATAACAATATCCTCAATTAATACTTTATCATCTAGACTCATTTGAGATGCATCTAATTCGATAGATTCAGGAATTTTTTCAACATCTCCTTGTAAATCTATATATAAATTATGAGTTTCTAATGTAAGTCTCTTAGATTCTAAGATATCTTGTCCAATAAACTTAATTGGAATCCTCATTTTAATAATTTCATTTGGTTTTATATATTGAAAATCTACATGAATAATTTCATGTCTATCATTTTTTTGTACTTCTTTAACTACACAATTAATTGTTTTATCTTCAAGTGAAACGTTTAATATAGATCCACTGCTATTTTTTCTAAGCATTCTTCTAAGTTCAGCATTACACATTTTAACTGGTATAGTTTCCTCTAGAAATTCACCATATATTATTCCTGGGATTTGTCCAGTTTTCCTAAGTCTATTTTGATTTTCTTTTACATTTCTTTCATATACTTTAAAATTTAAATTTGTCATTTATAAGTACCTCCTTAAATAGCTTTTTAATGAATTGATTATTAAGCTCTATAAATTTAAGGTATTACTACTATAAAACAATAATAGAGCTTAATCTAAGCCCCACATATGCATCAGCCTCCTTCATATTATTATAATTTTACATAAGTATATAATAAAAAGCAAATAATGGTAATGATAAATTGTTAATAAAATTCAGAAAATTAAAACAAATATTAATGGTAATGTGAAATAATTATGATAAATTAATAATAAAAGTTAAATATTATTAAAGTGGGAAATTAACGTATAAATTAAATGAAATATAATAAAATTTTATAAATAGTATACTAGAATCTTATTTATAGATTATTTATACTAGAAAAATATATGAATTTAGTATAAATAATATACCTAAAATAAACTAATAAAACTATTTTTAATGTAATTAAAAGAATGTGATTTATAGAATTAATTAAATAAGAAAATTTTAATAATTTTAGAAATTTGTATTATATCTGCATAATATATTTTATAAACTTATATGGAGGTATTAAATTGAGTATTTTTAACAAGAATTATTGGAAGCATAGAGGTGAAAAAAATTATATCGATAAAACCACAGATTATATAAATTCAGCAGGATTTGTAAGTAAGACAAAATATTTTATTTGGGTAGATTTAAAGAATTTTAAGGTTAATATTTTAATGGGATCAAAAAATAACTGGCAATTAATAAAAAGTTATATTTGTACTATAGGAAAGAAGACTACGCCTACACCTGTAGGAACATATGAAGTTGGTATAAAAGGTCTTTATTTTGGAATTGAAAAGGGATATAAATGTTGGTATTATACACAATTTAAAGGTAACTATCTTTTCCATTCAATTATATATAACTTAGATGGAAGTGTTAGAGATGGAAGACTTGGAATGGCTTTATCAGATGGATGTATTAGATTGACAAAGGTAGATGCTAAATGGATATATGATAATATTCCAGCAGGGAGTAAAGTAGTTATTAATTAGAGAGAATTTTGAGATTAAAAAATTAAATGTTTACAAAAAATATATTGACCAAATAGATATTTACATGGTACTCTGAAATGGTAAAACAATTGTTTAAATAATATAAAGATATGAATTGGAGAGAAAAGATGATTAAAATTATGTCAGACTCATCTGCACTTTACTCAGTAGAAGAAGGACAAGCGAATAGTGTAGATATTTCACCATTAGTAGTAACTATTAATGATAAAACTTATATAGAATATGAAGATATATCTTCAAGAGAGTTTATTGAGTTAATAAATGAAGGTCATGTACCTATGTCTTCTCAGCCTCCAATTGGACAAGTTGCTAGTTTATATAATAAATATCCAGATGATGAGATAATTAATATTTCTATGGCAGATGGATTATCAGGAACATATAATTCTGCATGTATGGCAAAAAATATGGATAGTAATCCAGAAAGAATAGAAGTAATTAATTCAAGAACATTATGTGGACCACAGAGATACTTAGTAGACTTAGCAGTTAAGTTAGTTGAAAATGGTTATGGTAAGACTGAAATTATAAAAGAAATAGATAAATATATAGAAACTTCTATATCGTTTTTAATACCAAATGATTTTGATTTTTTAGTAAGAGGTGGAAGAATATCTTCATTAGTTGGTAAAATTGGTAGTGCAATAAAATTAGTACCAGTTATGATGCTTGCAGAAGATGGAAAATCATTAACTAAGTTTACTGCAAAACGTACATTTAAAAAAGCTATAAAAAAGATAGCAGAATATTTTATGGAAAAAAATGTTAATAATGAATATAAGATTTATATTACACATGCTTTAAATATAGATTTAGCAGAGGAAGCAAAAAGTGTTATATTAAGTGAAATTCCTGATGCTGATATTGAAATAAAAGAATTAGGACCTGTTTTTATTACACAGGGCGGTCCAAGTTGTGTAGCAATTCAAAGTATAAAAAAGCATGATTTATTAAAGTAATTTAATGCACAATATCTTTGTATAAGAACAAAGATATTGTGCTTCTTTTATTTTATAGAAAATTGTAAAATGTTACCCTGTGAATAAGTTTTTATAATTTCCTTCTTTCAGCTTGCAAAGAGATAAACATTGTATGAGGTTGACTTGGAGCGCATGTGACGGAACAAGGAATATAATGTTTATCTCTTTTTTTATTTAAGAAATATAAAATAGAGGCTGTTTCAAATAGCCTCTATTCATTTTCATTACTTAATGAATTTATTTCTAAGAAAATTTCATAAAAGGCCTCAAGTCTTAAAAAGTTTGCAAAAGAACTTATTATATAAGACCTTTCAAGTAATTTATATGCAGATAAATTTCTTTGCATATCTAAATATTCTACTTTAAGTAAACTTGACTCAAATCGTTTTTTTCCAACAAAACATAGAATTAAATAACCTACTACTATAATATATTGTCCTAGTAAAAGTAGTTCAGAAGGGGTTACATCGGATTCATTATTTATAAGCAAATCATAATTTTCTTTTTTAGAACCATAAAAAATTATTGAATATCCAAGTACATTAAATGAGGCACCTAGAGATTCTAGTTCTGTAATACTTAAATCAAGATTTTTAATATATTCTTCTATGTAGCTAATATCCAAATTTAATACCTCCCTAGAATCTTTCAAAATATTATATGATAGATATACTAAGGGTGTTAAATTTATTTAAATAAATCGTCTAATATCATATTGGCACCAAGTTTATAATCATAAATTGAGTTACTATTTAGTGATTTTATATAACTCCAAGTTGCATTCCATAATTTTACTACAAAAAGATAATTGTTTAACTTATTTTGTAGATCGATATTATAATGTCCAAAGTATGTTTCAATTAGTTCCTTTTGAAAAGTATCTTTTAAAAACCAAGATATTGTTGCAAGATCAAAAAAAATATCTCCCATTCCTGAAAATTCAAAATCTATTAGATAAACTAAATTATCACAATATAAAATATTTGAAGTATTTAAATCATTATGACATAAACCATAATGAATTTTTTTTGTTAATTCTTTTTCAAGAGATTTTAATTTATTTATTAAAATGTTTATGTCATGGTTAAAATTAAAATTTATGCTAATTAAAAATTCTATATTTTTATAAATTTCATTAAAAGGATTAAAATAATTATTACTCTTTTGATTATGAAGAGTAAATAATATATTAACTATTGAATTAATAAAAGTACTTGAATTGTAAAAATTAATATCAAATTTATTGCTTTTAATATATTTGCTTATTAAAACTCCAGTATATTTATTATGATAAATTATTTCTGGGGAAATATCTAAAGGTTTAATTAAATTTAGTATTTTATTTTCATAATAAAAATTATTATCATTATCTTTGCTAGGAACCCTCAAAACATATTTTTTATTTTGGAGTTCAAAAAGGTAATTAGAGTTATTTAAACCACCAAGCTTTTTTAGAGGTATTTTTTTAAATTTTTTATTCATAAAGTCACCTATAAATATTTTTATTATTTATTATATCAGATATAATAAATAATAAAAATTAATATTAAAATAGGAGTATAATATGAAAAAGTATGATTTTGAAGCTATAATAAAAAAATATGAAGATAAAGATGCTACATATATAGAAGTGCCAATAGACGTTGAAAAAGAATTTGGAGCAAAAAGAGTAAAGGTAAAAGTAAAATTTGATGATGTAGATTATAGAGGATCTATAGTAAAAATGGGATTACCTTGTTATATGATAGGCATAACTAAAGAGACAAGAAATAAAATTGGTAAAACTTATGGTGATATGGTAAGAGTAGAATTACAAAAAGATGAGGAAGAAAGAATAATAGAACTTCCATTAGAATTTAAGGAAAAACTTAAGAAAAGTAATAAAGCATATAGTTTTTATGAAAGTTTATCGTATTCTCAAAAAAGAAAGTATTTTCAATGGATAACTTCAGCAAAAAAAGAAGAAACGAAAATGAAAAGAATGGAAGAAGCTATAGAAAAGTTAGAAAATAATATTAAGTTATAATTTAGGAGTAGCATATGATTTTTAGAAAAACAAAAAAAGAAGAAGTAAATGAAGTAATGAAGATAATTAATGAAGGGAAGATATTACTAAAAAATAATGGTATTGATCAGTGGCAAAATGGGTATCCAAATGAAGAAGTTATATTGAGAGATATATTAAATGATGAAAGTTATGTATTAGAACATAATAATAAAATTATAGGTACAACAGCACTTTCCTTTAATGGGGAAAAAACTTATGAGACAATTTATGAAGGTAAGTGGATATCTAATGGAAAATATGCTGTAGTTCATAGAATTGCTGCATGTAAAATAGATGAAATAAAAAGTATTGGGACAGAAATACTTAAAAAAGTTGAAAAAATATGTTTATTAAGAAATATAAAAAATATAAAAATAGATACTCATGAAAATAATAAAGCAATGCAAGGGTTATTATTAAAAAATAATTATATATATTGTGGAGTAATATATCTAGAAGATGGAAGTAAGAGATTAGCTTTTGAAAAAGTAATATTATAGGATTTTTCAATGAAAGTCTACGATGAATATGATTTTCATTAAAATCTATACAATAGCCAATTTGCAGATAAATAGAAAGGAAATTAAATATTTATAATATAGTACCCCACCAATAGAAAGTGCATAGTTTATATTATAACTATGTCTTTAAGGTGGGGTATTTTTGGCTAAAAAGAAACATAGAAAAAGAAGAGGAAGAGCAGCAGCGGATCTTTTTGGAGGAAGAAGAGCAGAAATAATCATAGATTCATCAGAAACAACACAAGAAGAAAGTGAAACTGTTATGAAAGATGGTGCGACTACTGAATCACCTAACCGGGATGAACTTTTAGAAGAATTAGGTATTGTGAATTTAAGCATAGATCTAGTAACTATAGTAGTTATTGCTACAATTTTAAATTTGTATTACGTTTATAGTTTAAAAGCACAAATTTCAGATGAGTTATTTAATACAAATTTTAAAGAAAATTTTATAGATACAACTAATTTTCCGAGATTAACTAACACCATGTTTTTATTTACAACAGGAATCTTCTTAATTTTAAATTACACTTTGTTACAAGAAAGTAAATGTGAACATAGAAATGATTTAAATGATAGAGAAGTTATATCATCTTGGAAATCATTTTTAGCTAGCTTATTTACCTTTTTGGCAGTAACTATTAGTAGAGATAATTTAGATTTATAAAAATAGCCATAAGATAAAATCTATATGGCTATTTTTTATGATTTTTTTATTTGCTTAGTAATATATCCACCTTTAAATTGAGTAGGTTCATATGAAACAATAAAAGCATTTTTTTCAAAAGATTGAATTAAGGCTATAACTTCATTTTCTCTACTTCTATGGGAAACTATTTCAAGTTTATATCTTTTTTCTTTATTCATACCTTCACCTTCATATGTAGTTACTCCAAATTTTAATTCTCTTAATTTATTAACTAGCTCAGAGTTATAGTTTATTAAGTTTACATGAATTGATCTATATCCAATTGCAAGTCTTTCTTCAATTTTTCCACCAATATAAATACCAATACCATATCCTAAAATATAAGCTCCTATATTTAAAAAATTCTTTAAATCTGAAAAGACTATTCCAAGACTTACTATATAAATAACAGCTTCTAAAAAAGCAAACATAGATGCTTGTATTTTTTTACCTTTAACAACAAAGGTAGTTCTTAATGTTAAAAGTGGAACATAAATTAATTGTAAAATAAAAATAGATAGTGCATTTAACAAATTATCACTTCCTTTCTATAATGTAAAGTTAGAATTTAAAATGAAGAATCATTGAAAAATTCTTTGAATTTTAAAATAAAAGGCTGCTTTCGCAACCTTTTATTTTAAGAATTAATCCATTCAACTACTCCAGGAGTTAATGAAGCTACATCATCTTTGCAAACTTTAGTTACAAATAATAAATCTCCTGATTGTAAAAATGGTTTAATTTTTTCACTTATATCTTTAGCTGAAGTATTAGTTTTAACTAAATAGCTATCTGGCATAAAGTTAGCCCAAGCTCCAAGAGATTTTATAGTTGAAACTATATCATAATCATCACGATGGTGATGTTCATGATTATGATCATGATCGTCACATCCACATGAATGAGATTGTTCGTTTAAATAAAATGTTATTGCGTATGTTTCCATAATTACCACCTTAAAATATGTTTTTTAATAAGAATATATTCATATTAAATTTAATTTGTATTTGTATATATAATAATATAGATTTCCAAAAAAAGCTAGGAAATTATTTTTTTATATAGATTTATTGGATAAATATAGGGAAAATTATAATTATGTTGTAAAATATAAAAAATAAACAAAATTATGGAGGAAATAAATGAGCAAATTAGATGAAATATTAAAATTTAACAAGAATTTTGTTGAAAACAAAGAATATGAGATATATAAAACTTCAAAAGAGCCAGATAAAAGAATTTTAATTTTATCATGTATGGATACAAGGCTTACTGATTTATTACCTAGAGCTTTAAATATAAAAAATGGTGATGTAAAAATAGTAAAAAATGCAGGGGCTTCAATTATGCATCCTTTTGGGAGTGTAATTAGAAGTATTGTAGTTGCTGTATATGAATTCAATGTAGATGAAATATTTGTTATTGGACATCATAGTTGTGGGATGTGTAATTTAAGTACTGATAATTTAATGAAAAAAATAATAGAGAGGGGAATTTCATTAGAAACTATAGAAACTCTTGAAAATGGAGGAATAGATATAAAAAAATGGCTTCATGGATTTGATTCAGTAGAAAAATCTATAGAAGATAGTGTAAATACAATAAAAAAACATCCTTTAATACCAAAGGAAATTGTAGTTCATGGATTAGCAATTGATCCAGAAACAGGAAAGTTAGATGTAATAGTTAATGGATATGAATAAAAATATTAGTTAATATACATAAAAGGAGGCTGTTAAAAACAGCCTCTTAATAATTTAATTAAAAAATATTAATAGAATTATTTAAATTAACTTTTATTTATAAATTACTGTCTAAGTACTTTGCAATAAAAGTTGTAATGGTTGTCCAATAGAGTTTAGGATCTATCTTTGAAGCTTCTGCATGTCCAGCATTTTTTATAGTTAACTGTTCTTTTGGGCAATTAGCAGCATTATATAAATCAGCCATCATTTTATATGGAACAAAATCATCTTTATCTCCATGTATAAATAAAATAGGAGTTTTAGATTTTGAAACTTGCTTTAAAGAAGATGCTTCATTTAGACTATAGCCTGCTTTAAATTTAGAGATAATAGAGCAAGCATTCATTATAGGGAAATCATTTAATGAATACAAATCTTTTAATTTATGAGAAAATTGTTCCCAAACAGATGTATAACCGCAGTCAGCTATTATTGCTTTAATATTATTAGGCAAAGCTTCTCCAGAAACCATACTTACAGTTGCAGCACCCATAGAAACACCATGTAGTATAATTTTAGCTTCTTTATTATCTTTTAATATAAAGTTTATCCATTTTAAAATATCTAATCTATCTATCCATCCCATACCAATGTAAGTACCTTCGCTATTACCATGAGATCTTAAATCAGGCATTAATATATTATATCCCATATCATAAAATTTCTTGGCATAACTACTCATATCTATTCCTTTACTTGTATATCCATGAACAGTTATAACCCAATTATCAGTAGATGAATTATTCAAAATTTTATAGCCATTAAGATTTAAGTTATCAAAAGATTTTATAGTTACATTAGAATAGTTAGAATAATTTAAAAGCCAATTTAAATCTTCATTAATTAATTCTCCACTAGTAGAATTTTCTTCTTCCTTTGATCCAAATATAGATTCTTTAGACGTTTTAGGATTAAGGGCCAAATTATAAAAATAATTACCTATAACAGTTAAAGCACCAATGGAGAGAGTTCCTAAAATTCCAGTAGAAATTAGTAGAGTTTTTTTCTTATTCATAATATCACCTTAATTCAATAAAATATATTTAAAATAATAGTAGCACTTATTAATATAAATAACAATATTTAATGAAAATTAAGAAAATATTGACAATTCTAAATAATATCCATATGATGTAAGTATTTAGTAAAGTTTTTATTTCAGGAGGTGATGAGGAATGGAAGAGGGGAGTAGTAAGGTCATAAACTCCTTAGAAGAAAATATAAAAATATTTAGAGGTGGAATTTCATTCCTCTCATTATTGAAAATTAAATATAGATTATAATACTTCTTTTGGGTTTATGTCTTACATCTAAAATTATTTAAAATAGGAGGTAAGACGTATGAAAAAGAAATTATTTAAGAAAGTAAATAAAGGTGAAATAGAAAATAATCAATTAACTAATAACTTATTAAATGCTTCAAAATTAAGAAGAAAAGAAATTTTAAAAAGATATAATAATACTTACTCAGGTTATGATGTAAGTAAAGTTGAGCTTATGAGAGAAAAGTATGGTAAAAATGAACTTTCTCATAAAAGAGAAAAGTCTATAATAAAAAGGTTAATAGAAGCATTTATAAATCCATTTACTATAATTTTATTAATATTAGCAATAATATCATTTATTACTGATATTATTATTGTAGAATCAGGTAAAAAGGATGGAACATCAGTAATTATAGTTACATCTATGGTTTTACTAAGTGGAGTACTACGATTTATACAAGAAAGCAAGTCAAGTAATGCAGCTGAAAAATTAGAAGAAATGGTTGAGACTACTATAAGTGTTACTAGATTGGAAAATGGAAGTAGAGAAATTCCAATAGATGAAATAGTAGTTGGAGATATAATTAATTTATCAGCAGGAGATATGATACCAGCAGATGTTAGAATATTAAAATGTAAGGATTTATTTATAAGCCAATCATCTTTAACTGGGGAAAGTGAACCAGTAGAGAAAGTAAGTTCATCATTAAATTCTAATTATAAAAATCCTTTAGAGTTGGAAAATTTAGCTTTCATGGGAAGTAATGTTATTAGTGGATCAGCAGTAGCAATTGTAATTAATATTGGAGATAGTACAATATTTGGGTCAATAGCAAAAGATTTATCTAGTAAAAAAGTAGTAACTAGTTTTGAAAAAGGAATAAATTCAGTTTCTTGGTTGTTAATTAGACTTATGTTAGTTATGGTTCCAGTAGTTTTATTTATGAATGGATTTACAAAAGGAAATTGGATGGAAGCATTTTTATTTGCAATATCAGTAGCAGTAGGATTAACCCCTGAAATGTTGCCTATGATAGTTTCTGCAAACCTTACAAAGGGTGCTGTATCTATGGCAAAGAAGAATGTAATAGTAAAAGATTTGAGTGCAATACAAAATTTTGGAGCTATGGATATTCTTTGCACAGACAAAACAGGCACTATTACTCAAGATAAAGTAGTTTTAGAGTATTCATTAAATATACATGGAAAATATGATATGAGAGTTTTAAGACATGCTTTTCTTAATAGCTATCATCAAACTGGACTTAAAAATTTAATGGATATAGCAATAATAAATCATGCAAATGAAAGTGATATGATAGAACTATGGAGAGATTACAAGAAGGTTGATGAAATTCCATTTGATTTTAGTAGACGTCGTATGAGTGTAGTTGTTAAAAGTAAGGATGGAAAGACACAACTTATTACTAAAGGTGCTATTGAAGAAATGTTAGAGGTATCAACTCATGTAGAATATTATGGAGAAATAAGAATTATAACAAAAGAAATTAAAAATGAAATTTTAGATAGAGTTTCTAAATATAATAATCAAGGAATGAGAATATTAGGTATATCTCAAAAAAATAATCCATCAAGGATAAATGAACTTTCAGTTAAGGATGAAAATGACATGGTTTTAATGGGTTTTTTAGCATTTTTAGATCCACCAAAGGAAAGTACAGCTAGTGCAATTAATATATTAAATGAATATGGAGTTAATGTAAAAATTTTAACTGGTGATAACGAAAAGGTTACTGCAGCTATTTGTAAACAAGTTGGTATTAAGGTTAACAATTTATTATTAGGCTCTGATATAGAAGAAATGGATGATGAATTATTAAGAAAAGTAGTTGAAGAAACGAATGTATTTGCTAAATTATCACCTATTCAAAAAACTAGAATTGTATCAGTATTAAGAGAAAATGGACATACTGTAGGATTTATGGGAGACGGGATAAATGATGCATCTGCTATGACAGAAGCTGATGTTTCAATATCAGTAGACACAGCAGTTGATATTGCAAAAGAATCGGCAGATATAATTTTATTAGAAAAAGATCTTATGATATTAGAAGATGGTGTAATTGAAGGAAGAAAAATTTATGCCAATATTATTAAGTATATAAAAATTACGGCAAGCTCTAACTTTGGAAATATTTTTTCTGTATTAATAGCAAGTATATTCCTACCATTTATACCTATGTTACCAATACAATTGTTAATGTTAAATTTAATTTATGATATTTCTTGTATAACTATACCATGGGACAATGTTGATGAGGAATATATTAAAGAGCCACGTAAATGGGATGCAAGTTCTATAAGTAAATTCATGTTTTGGATGGGACCTACAAGTTCACTATTTGATGTTATTACATTTATATTGATGTATTTCTTTATTTGTCCATTTGTATTTGGTGGAAAATTTCATAGTTTAAACAATATAGAGCAAATAGGTTTTATAGGATTATTTCATGCTGGATGGTTTGTTGAATCTTTATGGTCTCAAACCCTTGTAATTCATATGATTAGAACTAAGGAAAATTCCTTTACCAAGAGTAGAGCTTCATGGCAATTAACTTCATTAACAACTTTGGCAATAATAGTTGGAACAGTTATACCTTATACAACTTTAGGAAATACATTAAAAATGGTGGCAATGCCTTTAATGTATTTTGTATATTTAGGTATAATAATTACCTTATATATGCTTTTAGTAGGAATTTTAAAGAAGAAATTTATAAATAGATATGGAGAGTTATTATAAATTTAATACCTCATTTTAAAGTGTTAAGTATTATAGAAAGGTAACTTATGAGTAAAGAGGAACCTAGATATAATACTTTAATACTTATATCGTGACGGTTATTTAGCTATATTAAAAGAATTAATAAAAATAAATCTATAGATTACACAATATATTATTAATAACTTCTAAATTTTATACAATAGATATTTAAAATCTAAAATGATAAAATTAAATTAGAGTATTGAAAATTGGGGATAGGGGGAATAAATTAATAGTGAATAGTTTATGTGTAAGGTCAATAACAGAAATTATAAAAGAGAGGCATTCTGTAAGGAGTTATAATGAAGATTCTATATCAGAGAATATTATAGATGAAATAGAAAGATATATAGAAGATTTAGAGAATCCTTTTAATGTAAAGGTAAGAATAAGATTAATAAAAAAAGAAAAGTATGATGGAGTAGTTAGATTAGGAACATATGGAGTAATTAATGGAGCTAAATACTATTTAATAGGAGTATGTGAAAATAAAGAGTTTAATTTAGAAGCATTAGGGTATAGCTTTGAAAAGGCAATTTTATACTGTACTTCTTTGGGGCTTGGGACTGTATGGCTTGGAGGAACATTTAATAAAAGTAGCTTTGAAAAAACAATTAATTTAAGAGAAGATGAAACTTTACCAGTAATATCTCCAATTGGCTATAAGGGGAGTGAAAAGTCATTTCTTGGATCCTTTATAAAAGGAAACAGTAATAATAGGAAAGCTTTTTCTGAACTATTTTTTGAAAAAGATTTCAATAATAAAATGAAGGAAGATAATGATGAATATTGTGAAGCTTTAGAAATGGTAAGACTTGCTCCATCATCAGTTAATAGTCAACCTTGGAGAATAGTGAAAGATGGATTAAGTTTTCATATATATAACAGTGGAAAAAGAAAAATGAATAGAATAGATATAGGAATAGCTCTTTGTCATATTGATTTATATTTTAAAGAAAAAGGAGTAAGTGGGAAGTTTGAATTTAAGAATCCTAATTTGCAAACTAAATATAAATATGTAGTTACTTGGACGAAAAAATAATTTCTATTCTTTAGTTTGTAAAGAGATACACATTGTATGATGGTGACTTGGAGCGTATGCGACGGAACAAGGAATACAATGTGTATCTCTTTTTTTTATAAAGTTATATAAAATATATACAAATAAAAGAATAAATAGACAAATTAATTTATTTAGAATTGATAATATATAATTGTAAAGGATTTAAATACTTTAGTAACTAATAACAAGAATTAATAATATTAATAATAAGGAATAAATTAATTTAAGGGTGGGATAGAAAAATGGTGCAAGAAAAATTATTTGAAATTCTAGATAATAGATTTGGAAAGACATTAAAAGAAGCAAGTAACGAAGAAATCTATTTAGCTTTATTAGAATTAACAAAGAATTCAATTAAGAAAAAGGGTAAAAACAGAGGAAATAAAAAACTTTATTATATTTCAGCTGAATTTTTAATTGGAAAATTATTATCTAACAATTTAATTAATTTAGGTTTATATGAAGATGTTAAAAAGATTTTATCGGAAAATGGAAAAGAGCTTACAGAAATTGAAGAAATAGAGTTAGAACCTTCATTAGGAAATGGTGGACTTGGAAGACTTGCAGCCTGTTTTTTAGATTCAATTGCAACTCTAGGGTTAAATGGAGATGGGATAGGATTAAATTATCATTTTGGGTTATTTAAGCAAGAATTTCAAGATAATAAGCAAAAAGCTGTAAAAAATCCATGGATAACTAGTGATAGTTGGCTAAATAAAACTGATATAAAATTTGAAGTTCTATTTGGCGGGTTTAAAGTAGTATCAAGCTTATATGATATTGATGTTACTGGATACAATAAGGGATGTAATAAACTTAACTTATTTGATATAGATACTATAGACGAAACTTTAGTTAAGGATGGAATAAATTTTGATAAAGAAGAAATAAAGAAAAACTTAACTTTATTCTTATATCCCGATGATAGTGATAAGGCTGGACACTTACTAAGAATTTATCAACAATATTTTATGGTAAGTAATGCTGCACAATTAATATTAACGGAAGCAGAAGAAAATGGATATGACCTTCATAAACTATATAATCATGTTGTAATACAAATAAACGATACACATCCATCTATGGTTATTCCAGAATTAATAAGACTTCTAGGGGAAAAAGGTATTGAAATTAATGAAGCTATAGAAATAGTAAGTAAAACATGTGCATATACAAATCATACTATATTAGCTGAAGCATTAGAAAAATGGCCTATAGAATATTTAGATAAAGTTGTACCACAATTAATGCCTATAATAAGAGAATTAGATAATAGAATAAAGTTAAAATATAATGATGAAAAAGTACAGATTATAGATAAAGATTCTAGAGTTCATATGGCACATATGGATATTCACTATGGATTCAGCGTAAATGGAGTTGCTGCACTTCATACAGATATATTAAAAAATGAAGAACTTAAGCCATTTTATAATATATATCCAGAAAAGTTTAATAATAAGACTAATGGTATAACTTTTAGAAGATGGCTAATTCATTGCAATAATGAACTTTCAAATTATATAGATGAATTAATTGGAGAAGAATATAAATTAGATGCTACAAAGCTAGAAAACTTATTAAAGTATGTTGATAATAAAGAAGTATTAAATAAAATAGAAGAAATTAAAAAAAGTAATAAAATAGAACTAAAGAATTATCTAAAGAAAACTCAAAATATTGATATTGATGAAAATTCTATATTTGATATTCAAATTAAGAGACTTCATGAATATAAGAGACAACAAATGAATGTATTATATATAATTCATAAATATTTAGATATTAAAAATGGTAATATTCCAAAAAGACCAATTACAATGATATTTGGAGCTAAAGCAGCACCGGCTTATATAATTGCTCAAGATATAATCCATACTATTTTATGCTTACAAGAAATAATAGAAAATGATTCAGAAGTAAATAAGCACTTAAAAGTTGTAATGGTAGAAAACTATAATGTAACTGCTGCATCTAAATTAATTCCAGCTTGTGATGTTTCAGAACAAATTTCATTAGCTTCAAAAGAAGCTTCAGGAACAGGAAATATGAAGTTTATGTTAAATGGTGCATTAACTTTAGGAACTGAAGATGGAGCAAATGTTGAAATCCATGAATTAGTTGGGGACGATAATATTTATATCTTCGGTGAATCAAGTGAAGAAGTTATTGAACATTACAAGAAAGGTGATTACGTTTCAAAGAAATATTATGAAAAAACAGAAATTAAAGAATTAGTTGACTTTATAGTTAGTGATGAAATGTTAGCTGTTGGTGATGAAGAAAATTTATCTAGGCTTCATAAGGAATTAATTAATAAAGATTGGTTTATGACATTATTAGATTTAGAAGACTATATCAAGACTAAAGAAAAAGTATTTAAAGACTTTGAAGATAGAGATACTTGGAATAAAAAAGTTTTAATAAATATAGCTAAAGCAGGATTTTTTTCATCAGATAGAACTATTGAAGAATACAACAAAGAAATATGGAAACTATAGATAAAAATGCAAACATTTTTATAATGAAAAATTAAGAAGGAAGAATGTAGAATTAAGGAAAAAAATCCTTCGGATTTTATAAGAGGTGCTGCGCACCAATATAAATTAAGTTTTGCTGTGCAAAACAACCTTAATTTTACATTCTTAATTATACATTATACATCTTAAGATTGCTTCGAAATCTTAACTTCTCTTTCTGGAATTTTAAAGTTTAAGTATTCCTCTATTTCTTCTAAAATATCATAGTTTTTAGGGTCTGTAATAAGGCATGTATAACCACTATCACCAGCACGGGCTGTTCTTCCTATTCTATGTATATAGCTTTCAACATTTTCAGGAGCATCATAATTATATATATGAGTAACTCCTGTAACGTCAATACCTCTTGAAGCTACATCTGTTGCTATTAAGAATTGTATATCACAATTTCTAAAAGCTTTCATTATTTTTTCTCTTTTGTTTTGAGGAACGTCGCTATGTATCTTAGAAGCTATAATACCTTTAGCTGCAAGTTTAATTTCTAATTCATCAGCACGTCTTTTAGTTCTACAGAAAATTATAGCCATAAAAGGATTATCCTCTTCTATAATTTTGTATAAAGCATCAACCTTCCATCTATCAGTAGTTTTAACAACTTCTTGTTTTATATTAGGAATTTCAGATTCTTCATTTTCTGTAATATCAATAATATCTGGATTATCCATATATCTATAAGCAAGTTTTTTAACTTTAGAATCTATTGTAGCGGAAAAGCAAAGAGTTTGAACTTTTTTAGGAGTATAAGACATTATTCTTTCTATTTCATTTTTAAAGCCCATTAAAAGCATTTGATCTGCTTCATCTATAACAACTGTAGTAAGATTATTTAGTTTTATACTTTTTCTTTCCAAATGATCTAATAATCTTCCAGGAGTAGCAATAATAATATTAATACCATTATTAAGCTTTTTTAATTGAGACCCAACATCTTTACCACCATAAGCAGCTAATATTCCTAAATTGTTTATATTATATTTGTTTGATTCATCACTAATTTGGATTGCTAATTCTCTCGTAGGAGATAAGATCAATACTTCTGTATTTTTAGAATTAGGATCTATGCTTTGTAAAATAGGAAGTAAAAAAGATAGGGTTTTACCAGAACCAGTTTTAGATTTTACTATTAAGTCAGTTTTATTAATAACCATAGGAATCACTTCTGTTTGGACTTTAGTAGGACTTATTATCCCATTTTTCTTTAATAAGTCAGTTAATTTATTATCTATTTTTAAATTTATAAAATTCATAAATATTTCCTTTCGTTGAATCAATATAAATAGAGAGGAGCTTGGTATCCGGCGAAAGACAACCCAAGCTCCTCAAGTAATTAGCACTTACGTACCAACTGCTTAAATAGAATAACATTAAATTAAAAAAATAGCAAGAAAAATTATTATTTTTTAGGAAATTATATCTCTTTTTTATTTGGCTTTAAATCTTTTTCTTTTAAATAGAGCTACAAAAGCTATGCTTAATAGTAAGAATAATATATATCCACCAAATTCAAGTAATTTACTTTTGATATTTATCTGATTATTAGAAAATCCATTCATATTAGAAGGTCTTTCTTGGTTATTATTTATACCTTGTTGTTTATTATTATCATTATTAGGTTTTTGAATTGAATTTTCTTGTGTATTACTTGTTTCATTATTAGTAGTAGGATTTTGCATTTCACCCTGATTATTTGTAGGATTTTCTGTACTAGAACTAGTATTTGAATTTACAGTGTTACTATCATTAGGTCTTTGCATTGGTCTTTGTTGTTCAGTATTACCTTCTACATTGTTATTAGTAGGAGGTTGCATTTGACCTTGATCATTAGTAACCATATTATTTATTTCACCATTATTATCTTTAGTATTTTCTATACTAGCACTAGTAGTTGTATCTACATTATTAGTATCAGTAGGTTTTTGCATATTCATGTTTTTATCCTTACCACCACCACCTTGGCTACCCATTGCTGTTAAGTTAACAGTAGTTTCAATAGTTCCATAGGAAGTTGACGGTTGAGTTCCTTCAAGTTGAGCGGATATACTTTTTGCTCTATCAATTCCAAAGTTTATTAACTCAGGAAGTGAAGCTTCATATTCTTCATAAGTATAGAATGCTGTAGGATCATTTTTTACATATTCAGATATAAGAGAATTCACTGAGTTTATTGTATTTTCATAAGTTCCATCATTAACGTAATCAACAATTTCTTGAAGATATTTATGATAAGTTTCTTTATATTCATCAACTTCTAATAATTTTTCTATTAAAGGACTATTTCCAGTAGTATCTGTAACAGGAGTATCTATTGGGAAGTTTATGGCATTGCTAGCACTTCCAACAGTAAATCCTCCAAAGGATAGATTGTAGTCCCAAGGAAGTATTTCAAAAACACCATCTCTTTCATAAAGATAATAATTATGTTTCATATTAGAAGCATAGCTATCTAAATTTACAAGGAAAGTATTTACTGCAAAATACCTAAGAATTTCATCTACATTAAGGTATTCTTCTAAGTTAGTTCCTTCATTAAGATTTTTAATCATTTCAATAACTTTATCTTCATCTGAATCGGTAGTTGTATCAAATACAGCACTGTCAAAAATATCTGAGTATGATTCTTTATTATCATCGGTGTAAACTAAGCTTCCACCATTAGAGGAACCCATTCCTCCGCCTCCACCCATCATACCACCTCTAAAGCCATTAATATTAGCTTGATTTCCTTGAGTAGTATTATTTGTTGGAGTATCGGTTGTATTATTATCGTTATTAGTTAAGGTGTTAATATCACTTGTATTTGAATTATCTTCACTTAGCATATTACCCATATCAGGAGGGATAGAATTATCTCCACTTGGCATACTGTCCATATTAGGAGGATTAGCATTATCTCCACTTGGTATATTGTCCATATTAGGAGGATTAGTATTATCTCCACTTGGCATATTGTTCATGTTAGGAGAGTTAGCATTATCTCCACCTGGTATATTACTCATATCAGGAGGATTACCCATATCTTCATTATTCATATTAGGTTTCATATTTTCATTATTATCTTTGTTTCCGCCCATTTCCATGCCATCAGGTTTATATAGATTTCCTGATAAAGAGCCATAATTTCTTTCTATGAATTCTTCTTCAATTACTTCAACTGCAAAATATAATCCCCATTCTTCACCATTAATTGTTATATTAGTAAAGGCAAAGGCTGGAGTTGGAACTCCCATTTTATCTAGTAAGTCGTAAGATAAATATTCTTTCATATAAGTTGCATCAGAAATAATATTATTTAAGACAAATTTACTTAGCCCATCCATATTTTGTCCATCTACATATTCATCAAATTTTACTTTAAAGCTATATCTATCAGTAGTATCATCACTTGCAACTGTAGAAAGACTTGAATTTCCTTTTGCTCTAATACCAACATTATAATATTTAGTTCCATTTACGGTTATATTAGCATTTATATATTCTTCATCTGTAGCATTTTCTAAAAGATAATTCCAATTATCTTCATCAACTTCTATATCTATTTCAGTTATATTTTCTTTATTTAAAACAGTATCAAGATATTTAAAATTACTAGAAGATACAGTATTTGCAATAGTTATATTTTTAGATTTTATATAAAATAAAGAAGTGAAAAATATAGCTATAGCTGTTATTGTAGCTATAATAGTATTTATATATTTATTTGAAATCATTTCATAACACCACCTTAAGGGTTAACTCATATAGTCACCATTGTAGCTTACTAAAACAACGTTATTAACTCCTTCTAATTTATTAATTTCATTTACAAATTTAGTTGACATTTCTTTTAATTTTATTTCAACAGTAAGCTCTATACCATTACTAGCTGATACAGTTTTTGATTTAATAACATGTTTCTTTACTGATTTATTAATATTGTTCATTACTAAATTTTCACTATGTTCATCTTCACAATTTATTACTAAAATATAAGGATTGTCTGTACTTTTCTTATTAACAAATACAAGCATTATAATTCCTATAAATACAGATCCAAATACAGCAAGAGGAATAAGTCCAGCACCAAGAACTATACCAATACTTACTGACCAGAAAACAAAAGCAATATCTAATGGTTCTTTAACAGCAGATCTAAATCTCACTATAGATAAAGCACCAACCATACCAAGTGATAACACAACATTTGAAGTTACAGCTAAGATTATAAGCGTTGTTACTAAAGTCATAGCAACTAAAGATACACCAAAGTTCTCAGAGTACATAACTCCTCTAAAAGTCTTTTTATAAACTAAGAAAATAAATAATCCTATTGCAAAAGCAAGTCCAAGAGCAATAACCATATCAAGCATATTAATAGATGTTGTTTTTTCTAAAAAACTAGATTTAAAAATATCATTAAAAGTCATTTTTGTTACCTCCAAAATATAAATTATACTGTAAATAATCTACAAGCTGCATATTTTGAAACTGCAGTTTGTCTACGTGTATTGGTTTGTACAAGATCCCTAATAATATCAGGGAAAAAATTATCATATTTAATTTCTAAAATTATAGGATTGTCATTTACTAAGCCAAGGGTTGGTAGATTTGGGTCAAAAATATTCGTAGAATATAGACCGCTTTTTATATTATAATCAAATGTTATTCTTACATTACCAGCATTAAATATATAAGCTTCTCTAGTATAATCAACTATAGTTTTAGGTTTAAGACATTGATATTTTAATTTACAATAAAATTCTTTAAGTACATCTTTATTAGAATCTTTTAAAAATTCAATATCTCCATTTAGTATTTTTTCACATTCCTCTTTAGTTAATGTAGCAGAAGATTTATAGCATAATCCATTTGATTTACTTTTCTTTTCAAGCCTTATAAAAGAGTGATTGTGGTTATAAAATCTAATTCTAAATTTTTCTCTATTATTAATACCACTTATTTTCTCCATTAGAGCTTTGTCATTAAAATTATCAAAGTATAAACTTCTTATATGATAAATACCACTATCACCTGCATTTTTGTCTAGAGTTGCAAAAGTCTTTAATCTATTTTTTATAGATATATAGTCTGCTAGGGTAATAAAAACTTTTATTTCATGTCTAGGTTTCACCATAAATTATCACCTCCTGTTCGAAAACAATATTAATTTAATAAGCTTAAATTAATCTTAAATTTAAAAAAATAAAGATTTTGTACGAATTTAATTTTTTAATTTTATTTTAAGATTTCTATGATAAAATCGTAATAAGTTAGTAAAATAAAGTTTAAAATATACTATATTTTGATAATATAGTGGTTTATAGGAGGTAATTATGAAACTACTTTTAATTGAAGATGAAAAAGAGCTTTCAGAAGCTTTATTTCAAATATTAACTAAAAATAAATATTCTGTTGATACTGTCTATGATGGTGAAGATGGGCTTGATTATGCATTAACAGGAATATATGATGTTATAATTTTAGATATAATGTTACCTAAGTTAGATGGATTAAGTTTATTAAAGAAAATAAGAAAAGAAGGAATATTAACACCTGTAATAATGCTTACGGCAAAAAGTCAAATAGAAGATAGGGTAACAGGATTAGATTTAGGAGCAGATGATTATTTAACAAAGCCCTTTGCAGTAGAAGAATTACTTGCAAGACTTAGATCAATTACTAGGAGAAAAGGGACTGTTATTAATGAAAATATATTAACTTACGGGGATATGAGATTAAATATAAATACTTATGATTTAGATGTTAATGATGAAAGTATCAGGTTGACATTAAAGGAGTTTGAAATTATCAAATATTTTATGGAAAGGCCTAAATGTGTGGTTAGTAAGGATGATTTAATAACTAAGCTTTGGGGATTTGACTCTGAAGTAGAATATAACAATATAGAAGTATACATTTCATTTTTAAGAAAAAAATTAGCTTATTTAAATTCTAAGGTAAATATAGTTACAATAAGAGGTGTTGGTTATAGATTGGAGGATTAACTTTGTTTGATAAGTTAAAGAAAAAGTTTATATTCATTAATATGTCTTTATTAACATTAGTTTTTATAGTTATCTTTGGAAGTATATATATTTTTACAACTATAAGTATGGATAGAGAATTAGAGCATGAATTAAGAGGGCTTATATATAATCAAAAAAAGCCAGGACTTGATATGCCAATGTTAAGTAGCAGTATAATTATAGAGTTAGATTCTGAAAATAATATAGCAAAGGTTTCAACATTTATGGAGGTTGAAGAAGAATCACTTGAAAATACTATATATGAAATAATAAAACAGGAAGATAAATATGGAAAAATTAAGTTAGAAGGAAGTAGTTATGGTTATCTAAAGGATTATAGTACAAAGGGAATTAAAATAGCTCTTATGAGTAGGCAGCCACAAATGAATGTATTAAATAATCTTTTGAAAGTGTTTATATCAATTGGAAGTATAAGCCTTATTTTATTACTTTTAATAAGTATTTATTTAACTAATAGAACTATAAAGCCTATAAAAGAAACTTTTGAAAAGCAAAAGCAGTTTATAGCAAATGCTTCCCATGAGCTAAAAACTCCATTAGCTATTATAAAAACTAATAATTCATTAGTATTATCTAATAAGAGTGCTACTGTTGAAAGTCAAGGGAAATGGCTTAATTATATTAATAACCAAATAGAAAGAATGTCAGAGTTATTAGATGAAATGTTAACTTTAGCAAAATTAGATACTAATAAGGAACTTAAAGAGTTTTCAGAGTTTGATTTTAGCAAATTAGTAAATAATATTTTATTAACTTTTGAAGCAGTTATTTTTGAAAATAGAATTCAACTAGAATCTAATATTTTAAAGGATATTAAGTTAAAGGGAGATAAAGAAAGCATAAAGAGAGTAGTTATAATATTACTTGATAATGCTATTAAATATACTAATAAAAATGGAAAAATTAATGTGGACTTAGTACAAGAAAAAAATAAAATAAAACTTAAGGTGAATAATACTGGGGAAGGAATAAAGAAAGAGGATTTAGAAAAGATATTTGAAAGATTTTATAGAGTAGACTCATCAAGAGCAAGAGAAACCGGGGGATATGGTTTAGGATTATCTATAGCTAAATCTATAGTAGAAAGTCATAATGGAAAAATATATGCTGAAAGTAATATTGGGAAAGATACTACATTTATAATAGAATTTAATAGTTAATAGCTTTTTAAAGGCTAAAATAATTAATAATCTTTATTGAAATTTTCATACTGTGGAGTTAAAATTGTACTAGTCAGTCAAATGTATAATATTTAAAGTAGCAAAAGGAAAGAGGCAGTATGAAAAACATAATTAAGGTATTTAAGAGAGATTTAAAAAGTATTGTAAAAAATCCAATAGCTTTAATCATTGTGGCTGGTGTATGCGTTATACCA
The DNA here is from genome assembly GCF_014836325.1 of Clostridium gallinarum. Taxonomy (GTDB): domain Bacteria; phylum Bacillota; class Clostridia; order Clostridiales; family Clostridiaceae; genus Clostridium; species Clostridium gallinarum. The sequence goes on along the minus strand of NZ_JACSQZ010000010.1, from coordinate 8,051 downwards.
GCCTTGTATGCATGGGTAAATATAAAAGCATGTTGGGATCCATATGGTAATACAAGTACAATGCCAATAGCAGTAGTTAATAATGATAAGGGAGCTGTAGTTCTAGGTGAAGAAATAAATGTTGGACAAGAGGTTGTTGAGGAACTTAAACAAAATAATAATATAGGCTGGAAGTTTGTTAGTAAAGAAAATGCTGATGCTGGAGTAGTGGATGGAACTTACTTTGCATCTATAGAAATTCCAGAAAGATTTTCTGAAGATTTAGTTAGTATAACAACAGATAAAGCTAATAAGGCTGAAATAATTTATAAATTAGACACAAAGGCTAATCCGGTAGCAGGTAAAATAGCTGGAGTAGCAGAAGAAACATTAATAGATCAAATAACTACTAATTTTATTGAAACAGTAAATAAAAAAGCTTTTGAAAAAATTGATGGTTATCAAGAAAAAGTTGATAATAATAGGGTTGATATAATAAAGCTTAAGGATCTTATAATAACAACATCTAAAGGGATAGATTCTGTTATAAATGTTTTAGATGGTGTAAATTCAAATGCTGGTAATTTAAATAACTATCTAAAAGAAGTTAAATCAACATTACCTTTATTAGCAAGTGGAATATCATCAGGTGAATCTGTAATTCAAAATGCACAAAATTTAATAAAAACAACAACAGATAGTTTTTCTAATTCTATTTACATATTAAATCAAAACCTAAATCAAAGTAAAATTAGCGTAGATAGAATAATATCCATATTAGATACTATAAGTAGTACTAATAGTACAGTAGAAGTTAATAGTAAATTAGGAGATATAAAAAATACATTAACTTCAATAAATGATTCAACAGATTCTAATATAAATTATTTAGATGCTATAAATGAAGAAACTCCAAATGAGGCTATAGCACAAAATATTTCAGAGATGAAAGTATTACAAAGTAATATTAGTGAACAAGAAACTTTAGTTGAATCAATTTGGAATAATTATTCTAGTGGAAATAAAGAAAATGAAGAAGTTATAAATCAATTAAAGGAAAACTTAAAACAAATTTCTAAAAATATTGAAAGACTTCAGAATAATTTTGAAGATACAACGGTTCCAATTTTAAATGATATAAATAATAATTTAGTTGATGCTACTAAAAAGGCTTATGAACTTCTAGATGATTCACAAAAATCTGTTAATGGGATAACAAATTTATTAAATACAGCAGAACAAGGAAGTGGACTTGCAACTAAGGTTTCAAGTGATCTTTTAGAACAATTAGAATATTATAAAGATGATATTAAAAGCTTAGGAGAGAAATTATCTAAAATAAATGATGAAGACTTAAATGGTATTCTTGCAATATTGCAAAGTAATCCAGATATGATTTCTAATTTTATTTCAGATCCTTTTAATATTAAAGAAGTAAGTGTATATTCTGTACCTAATTATGGTTCAGCAATGACTCCGATATACTCAGTTTTAGCATTATGGGTTGGGGGCTTAATATTAACTTCAATTTTAAAAACAGAAGCACCTAAAATTGATTGGGGAAATGAGATAAATATAAGAGAAAAACACTTTGGAAAAATGTTTACTTTTATACTATTAGCATCCATACAAGGGGTTATAATAGCCTTAGGAAATATATTTTTATTAAAAGTATACTCTGTATCTCCTATTTTAATGGTTATTTTTTCTATAGTATCAGCAATTACATTTTCAATAATAATTTTTACAAATGTATCTTTACTTGGAGATGTAGGAAAAGCTATAAATATTGTTTTGATGATACTTCAATTGGCTGGTTGTGGAGGAAGTTATCCAATACAGGTAGATCCTCTTATATTTAGAATATTACAACCATTTTTCCCATTTACTTATGCTGTAGGTGGATTTAGAGAGGCTATTGCAGGACCGCTTGTAAGTAGTGTAATTTTAGATATAAGTATTTTATTACTATTCTCAATACTTTATGTAATTTTAGGTTTTGTATTTAAGCCAAAATTAAAAAGTGTAGTTAAAAAATTTGAGTTAAAATTCCATGAGTCAGGAATAGGAGAATAGTGAGGTTAAATTATGAAGATGTTATTTAGAATATTTAAAAGAGATTTACTTAAAATTAAAAGAAACTATGCAGCAATAATAATAGTTATAGGGCTTTGTATCATTCCTTCATTATATGCATGGATAAATATATATGCATGTTGGGATCCATATGCTAATACAAGTAATTTACCAATTGCTGTAGTTAATAAAGACGAAGGCACAGTGGTGAATTCTGAAGAAATAAATGTAGGCGAAAAAGTTATAGAAAGTTTAAAAGAAAATAAATCTATAAAATGGGAAATGATAGATGAATGGCAAGCAAATAATTTATTAAATCAAGGAACATATTATGCAATAATAGAAATACCAGAAAATTTTTCAAGTGGATTAGTAAGTTTAACAACTAATAATCCTAAAAAGCCAAGTATAGTATATAAAGTAAATGAAAAAGCAAATGCTATAGCAACTAAAATAACTAATGTGGCTAAGGATAAACTTACAAAAGAAATAAAATCAAATTTTGTAGAAACAGTAAATTCAGAAGTATTTAGTGCTCTAAATGATATAGGAATAGAGTTGGATAATAATCGTTCAAAGGTATTATCTATAAAAGATGTTATTAGTACATCAATAGTTGACTTAGCAAGTATACAAGATTATATAAATACATCTGCTAAAGATTCAGAGAGTTTAAAAGAATATATTTATAGTATGAAAAATGATTTGCCTATTATTACTGAGCAAATTAATAATTTACAAAAAGCTACAGAATTAAGTAAGGACTTAGTAAATGAAAACAAGAATAATTTAACTACTATAAATAAAGATATTAATAATATTATTATAGAGCTTCAAACTTTATCTAAAAAAATTGATAATTCATTAGATAATATAAAGGTATCATCTGCTACAAGGGATGAAATAAATAAGAATTTAGATGAAGTTTATAATTATATCAATGAGATGAAAAATATAATTGATATATCAATTAAAGAAATAAATGAGATTAATGAGAAAATAAATAATGAAAATTTAAATAAATTAGTAGGAGAATTAAAAAATCTTAATAATATTTTAAATAATCAACAAAATTCCATTAACGAATTAAAAACATTAGTTAATAATGGTATGGCAGGGGAAGACTTAAGTAAGAAAATAGATTCAATTATTAAGGTTAATGATGAAGTTATGAATAATATTGTTGGTGTTTCAAATAATTATTATAAAAATAGCAGTAATGTTATCAACAATATTTCAGATGAGTATACTAATAATTTAGATAGTTTAAACTCTATCCTTGAAACTTCAAAGATAATAGTTCCACAATTAAATGCATTAGCAAACTATGGAATAGCATCAAGTAACGAGGCTATAGAGGATGCAGAAGAGTTAAGTAACAAAATAGCTGATATTCAAAAAAGTGTTTCAGAGTTAGATTCTAAGTTAGAAAATTTAAATGATGAAAGTTTAGATCAAATAATTGAATTACTAACAAAAGATTCTAGTGAAATAGCCGATTTTATATCATCACCAATAACTGTTAGTGAAGTTGATGTTTATGGGGAAGGAATATTTGGTGTAGGGCTCACTCCATTTTATTCTGTTTTAGCAATTTGGGTAGGTGCCCTTTTAGCAGGAGCATTATTAACAACAAATTGTGAGGATTTTGAGGATGGAAAGCAACCTAATATGCTTCAAAGACATTTTGGGAAAATGCTATTATTTTTAAGTATAAGCCTAATTCAATCATTTATAATAATTTTAGGAGATTGGCTACTACTTAAGGTTCCAGTTTATAATGTACCACTTTTATTTGGATTAGCAATGTTAACATCAATTACTTTTACAATAATAATATTTACTTTAATTTCTGTTTTAGGAAATGTAGGTAAAGCTATAGCTGTTATAATAATGGTATTCCAAATAGCAGGTGCAGGAGGGATATATCCTATTCAAACAAACCCAGAGATATTTGGTATTTTATATCCACTTTGGCCATTTACTTATTCGATAAATAGTTTTAGAGAAGCTATATCAGGACCAGTTTGGAAAAATGTTACTACAAATGTAAATGCACTTTTAATATATTGTTTAATTTTTATTATTATTGCAGTACTAAAGAAGCCATTCCATAAGTTAATACATTTTATGGAGCATAAATTTGAAGAGGCAAATTTATAGATTTTATATGAAAAGCTAAGAGGAGATGTTATGGAAGATAGAGAGTATATAGAAAAAGAAGCAAAGATGATTTATAGATATATAATTCAGGATAATGAAAAGTTTGATAGTAAAAAGCAATTATATGCACGCATATTAAATAGCATAAAAAATACAGCTCAATGCGATATAGGAGGAATAGAAAATTTAGACTTATCCTTAAATGAAATAAAAAGTATAATAAAAGAAATTGTAGAAAGTTAAATAATAAGAACTCAGCTTTGGGCTGAGTTCTTATAATATCATTATAAAAGTGCCAATAGTAATAAATATACCACCTATAACTGTTTTTACACTAGCAGCTTCTTTTAATATAACAAATGCTAAAATCATAGTTATAACAACACTAAATTTGTCTATAGGAACTACTTTAGAAGCTTCTCCAATTTGTAAGGCTTTATAATAAAATAGCCAAGAAAGACCTGTAGCAATTCCTGATAAAACTAGAAATAGCCAGCTTTTTTGAGTTATATTGCTAATTTGACTTATGCTACCATTTATTAAAACAATTCCCCAAGCCATTATTAAAACAACTACAGTACGTATTGCAGTAGCTAGATTTGAGTTTATGTTTTCAATACCGACTTTAGCTAATATAGAAGTAAGGGCAGCAAAAAAAGCTGACAGTAAAGCGTAAATAACCCACATATGAATAACTCCTTTTGATTTAATTATTTTTAACAATATAAATGGCCTCCATATATAATATAATTTTGTTATTATTATACTATAGTGATAAGTATTAGAAAAGGTGATTAATTATAAATTTTAATAAATAACAATAACTTTTTATTATGTAGAATATAAATAAAAAGTAGTATATAATTAATTGAGAAATTAAGGAAAAATATACATATATTTAATGATTGTAAAATTTAATTAAATATAGAATATTAAAAGATATATACAGGGGGTTATTTTATGAAGGTATCAAATTCACAGTTTTTAAATAATAGTAAGCCTATAATTAAAAAGCTTATTAATATTTTATCAGAAAGCTATAGTTATGTTTCAGTTTTAGGAACAGATATAAATTCAAAAAGATATGCAGTTAATAAAATGGGAATATTAATAGGGGATGGCTTTTTAGGGGAAAGAGGGTTTGTTGTAAGAGTACACAATGGAGTAAATTATAGCGAATATTCATTTAATGAAATAAGTGAGGATAAATTAAATAGTATTGTAGATGAAATAAAATCTAAGTTAAATAAAGTATCTGAATTTAATTCAAAGAACTCATATGAAGTTATAAATGAAGAGGAAATAGTGCAAAGTTATTTAGGGGAAGTATTAATAGATCCTAAAGATATTACTTCAGAGGAAATAATAAATAAATTAATAGCAATAAAGGATGAAGGGTTATCCTATTCAGATTTAATTGTAAATTTTAATATAGCTTTTGAGACAAGTCATATATCAAAGATGTTTATTTCAAATAAAAAAGATTTAGATCAATCATATATAATAAGTCAATGTATGATGTTCTCAATTGCTAGAAGAGAAAATAATACAAAATATTATTATGATTCTTATTCTGGGTTAAAAGGTTTTGAAGTTGTAGAAGAAGCAAAAGCAAATGTAAAAAAAATAGTTGATCAAAGTATAAAACTTTTAGATGCTAAAAGTGTAGAGCCAGGCGAATATGATGTTATATGCGCTCCAGATATTACAGGATTAATTGCACATGAAGCCTTTGGACATGGAGTAGAAATGGATATGTTTGTAAAGGAAAGAGCAAAAGGGGCAGAGTATATAAATAAGGTAGTAGCCTCAAATTTAACTACAATGCACGATGGAGCAGCTGCAATTAAAGATGTATCTTCTTACTTATTTGATGATGAGGGAACAATTGGGACAGATACAGTAATAATAGAAAATGGTGTATTAAAAAATGGTATATCAGATTTACTCTCAGCATTAAAATTAGGAACAATACCTACAGGTAATGGGAAGAGAGAATCTTTTGAAAGAAAAGCTTATTCAAGAATGACTAACACATTTTTTGAACCTGGAAATGATAAAGTTGAAGATATGATAGCTTCAGTTAAAAAGGGTTATCTTATTGAGAAGATGTATAGTGGAATGGAAGATCCTAAAAATTGGGGAATGCAATGTATTGCTTTAGTTGGAAGAGAAATTATAGATGGAAACCTAACAGGAAATTTAATATCACCGGTGTATATGACTGGGTTTGTTCCAGATATATTAAAGTCAATTACTATGGTTTCAGACCATATGGATATGGAAGGATCAGGATACTGTGGTAAGGGATATAAGGAGTTTGTAAAAACATCTAATGGTGGGCCATATATAAAGGCGAAAGTGAGGTTAGGTTAATGATAAATATAATAAAAAATATAATTATAAATAATAAAAATATTGATGGATATAAAATTACTGAGCAAAAAGTTGAAGCAAATGAACTTTTTCTAGTTAAAAAAAGTGTTGATATGGATAGAGCAAAAGATGTACATCATTTTAAAGTAGCAATTTATAAAGATTTAGAAGAGAATGGTATAAAGTATAGAGGAGAAGCAACTATTAATATATATCCTACTATGACAGAAAAAGAAATAGAGTTTGCAGTAAATGAAGCTGTTTTTGCGGCTCAATTTGCAAAAAATCAATACTATCCTTTAGTGAAAAAGTCTAATTTATATAAAAATAATAATGAAAGTAATTTTTCAAAGGAAGATTTACCTCATTGGATTAATGAAATAATAAAAGCGGTATATAAAAATGATATATATGAAAATGGAGGAATTAATTCTTGTGAAATTTTCTTAAATAAGATATATACTCGTATAATAAATTCCGAAGGTGTAGATGTAGAGGGAGTAAATTATAAGTGTATGGTTGAATATATACCAACTTGGATGGGAGAAGATGAGGAAGTTGAACTTTATAGATGTTTGAACTTTTCAAGCTTTGATTCAACTTCTATATCTGATGATGTAGAGGGCATGCTTAATATATGTAAAGATAGGGCTAGAGCAGTTAAAACACCTAATATGGGTAAAATACCAGTAATATTAACAAGAGGAGCAGTCCCAGAAATATTTTCATTTTATACTTTTAAAAGTAATGCACAAGCTATCTATCAAGAAGAGTCTAATTGGAAAGTAGGAGATAAAATCCTAGGAGAAGATGTTTTAGGAGATGTTATTTCTATAAAAGTTGATCCATTTATGAGTAATTCAACAAAATCAAACTTTTTTGATGAAGATGGTTTTCCATTAGAAGATGTAACAGTAATAGAAGATGGAGTATTAAAAAATTATATTGCTAGTAATAAGTATGCTTATTATTTAAATATTAAACCAACAGGAAATATCAATAACTTTATTATTTCAGGTGGAAGTAAAACTATTGATGAATTAAAAGAAGAACCTTATCTAGAAATAGCAGCATTTTCAGATTTTACAGTAGATAAACTAACAGGGAATTTTGGTGGTGAAATAAGACTAGCATGGTATTTTGATGGTAGTAAAGTTACTCCAGTTACAGGTGGATCAATTTCAGGTAATATAATGGAATTACAAAAAGAATTATATTTATCTAAGGAATTACAAAGAGAAAATAACTTTATAGGTCCAAAGGCAATAAAATTAATGAATGTTACTATAGCTACTAATTAATTTAATTATAAAAATTTAATAAACTTATAAATAAAAAAGGAGCCATAACACTTAAAGTAGTGTTAGCTCCTTTTTAATATATAGACCAGTTATAAAAAGTCAATACTTTTTTAAAAAATTCTTTTATTAAATAAGGGTATACTTAAGAAACCATAT
>NZ_JACSQZ010000109.1 GCF_014836325.1 Clostridium gallinarum | reverse complement strand
TAAATAAACTTAAAATTTTCCCAAAGTCTTAATATCAAATTTTTTTCTATTGTCCCATTAAAAATATATACATTATTAAATTTTTTTTTAATTTTATTATATAGTTCTTTATCCATATTAAAGTCCTTAAATATAATAATATCACCCTTATTATTGTTAGTTTCCATATCAGCAATAGATAGTACTAAGTGATACGCTGTATTTATAATATACAATTTCATTTTTCTTCATCTCCTAAAATGAATTCAAAAAGCATTTTTATCTCCTAATAACACCAAAAACGTCTTAAATATAAGCTTTAAATCTAATAAAAAGCTTCTATCTTCTACATACTTTAAATCTAGCTTCATCCAGTCTTCAAAATCTATATTATTTCTTCCTGAAACTTGCCAATAACATGTAAGTCCAGGCTTTACATCTAATCTTTTTAGCATCCATTTTTCAAATTTAGCGACTTCTTTAGGAAGGCTTGGTCTAGGCCCAACTAAACTCATTTCTCCCTTTAAGACATTTATTAATTGTGGAAGCTCATCAATACTTGTTTTTCTTATAAACTTACCTACTTTAGTAACTCTAGGATCATCTTTGATTTTAAACATAGGTCCAGACATTTCATTTTGCTTTGCTAATTTTTCTTTTAGTTCCTCTGCATTTTTCACCATAGATCTAAATTTATACATATTAAATTCTTTTCCATTTAACCCTACCCTCTTTTGTAAAAATATAATAGGTCCCTTGGATTCTAATTTTATAAAAATAGCCACAATTAGTATTATTGGACTTAATATTATTAACCCAATGATTGAACAAAGAATATCTAAAACTCTTTTAAAAAACATATATATAATTTTTTCATCCTTAGTTATTACTTCTGTATTACTAGCTTCTATTTGAAGTTTCTCCATATTACTCCCCCCTTTTTTATAAAGTTAATATTTACTAAACCTAACAGTCCCTTTTTTTCTTTTAACTTAGTTCCTTTAAATATTATTTCTTCATCTTTTAAAAGCTCTTCCCCAGAAGCCTTTAAATATTTAAAATAATTTTCATCTCTTATCTTTAAAGCTTCTATTCCTTCACTCATATTAGGATTTCTATTTTCATCTCTATGTGCATCTGAGCCAAAGAAGCTATATATTCTATGTTTTAAAAATATATCTGCTGTTTTCTTTACTTCTTTTCCAAAATCACCAATTATACTTCCTATATTTAGCTGAAAAAGAAATCCTTCTTTTATAAATTCATTTATCAAAGAAGGATTTTTTATAAAAATATTATATCTTTCAGGATGGGCAATAATAGGCACTATCCCTTTTAATTGTAATTCATATAAAACTTCAAGCACTTCTTTAACTGAAAAATTTCTCATATTAAACTCAATCAACATATATCTTGAGTTATTAATTGTTCCTATTAATTTTTGTTCATATTTTTCTAATATATTTGTTGTAAAATAAACTTCTTGTCCACAATAAATTTCAATATCTAAAGCTTCTTCTTTAGCTAAATCTTTTAATTCTTTACACCTTATTTTTACACTTTCTATTGGTACTTCATAATGTCCTGGTAAATAATGAGGTGTAAGTACTAATTTGCTTGTTCCACCTTCACTAGCTTGCTTTAACATATTTAAAGTCATTTCTCTAGATTTAGAACCATCATCAATATCCCAAATCAAATGAGAATGCAAATCAACCATTTAACTCCCTCCAAACCGCATTTAGCATATAATGTCTTTTACACTTTTATGTTAAATAAGTATTTTTTGCCTTATTTCTTCCAAAAAAATATAGTTAAACTATGTAAAGTTAATAACTGTTATTCAATGATAATTTAGGAAAGAATTTAGCAAAGCTAAATTATCATTTCCTAAACTTTAAATTTTTCTTATTATATCTTCTTCAATTATTAACTATTTTTCACCATAGTAATAATAATATTTATTTCTACTTCCATCTACTCCATTTAATACTGTTCCAATTATATTTGCATTAACTTTCTTAAGTAAATTTACTGCATTTTGAACTGATTCCTTTTTTGTTCTCTCTGCTCTTACTACTAATATAGTACCATCTGACTTTGTAGAAAGAATTTGAGAATCTGTAACAGCTTGTACAGGTGGAGTATCTAATATTATATAATCAAAAGTTTCTTTAAGACTTTCTAGTAAATTACTCATTGTTTTTGATGAAAGCATTTCTGATGGATTTGGTGGTATTTTACCAGAAGTTAATATAACTAAGTTTTTGTTGTATCTATGTACAACTTTAGTTAATTCCTCTTTCCCCACTATTACATCAGAAAGTCCAACTAAATTTGAAATTTTAAACTTTTTATGTATAGATGGTTTTCTTAAATCACAATCTATTAATATAACTTTCTTATTATCTTGAGCTATAGATAAAGCTAAATTCCCAGCTGTTGTGGATTTTCCTTCCCCTGGTTCAGAACTTGTTACTACTATAACTCTATATTCTTTATCAAAAGATGAATACTGTATATTTGTTCTAAGAGTTCTATAGCTTTCTGCCGCTATAGACTTTGGTTCTTTTTCAACTATAAACATAAATTCCTCCTATAGATCATTAACTGTAGGAATTGTTCCTATTACTGGAATATCTAATTCTCTTTCTAATTGATCTTTATTTTTAAAGGTATTATCTAAAAATTCTAATAAGAATGCTAATCCAACTCCAACCATTAAACCTAATAAAAATGCTATTGCTATATTCATTTTCTTATTAGGACTAACTGGTTCTTCTGGTAATTCTACAGATTCTATTATTTGAATATTTCCATTAGGAACCAATTCTTTAGAAGTTTTTACAAATTCTTTAGCTACTTCTTCTATAACTACCTTTGCTACTTGTGGATTATTATTTTTATACTTAATTTGTAAAATTTGAGTATTACTTACTGTTTCTACTGTTAAATCACTTAAAACTTGAGCTGGCTCTAAGTCAACATTAACTCCTTTTAAACTTCTTGAAATTAAATCTTTAGTTTTTATAGCTTCAGAATAAGTTTTCATTAAATTTTGATACATAAGAACGTCACTTTGGCTATAATTCTGACTTTCAGTTCCATCTTTTCCTATAAAAACTTTAGTACTTGCTTCATATTGTGGTTTTATTATAAAAAAACTTAAAACAGCTGAAATTATAGTTGCTATTAAAGTAATTGAAAGTATCATTAACCACCTTTTTTTTAGAGCATCAAACAGCTCGTCCAGTCTTATCACTTGCTCTTCCAATCTTTTTCCTCCTAACGCACTTTTAACTAATTTTCATCAATTATTTCCACAAATTATTTTAATTTAATTACTATTTTTATTCAACCCTAAAGTTACAAATACACCCTAAAATTTATACTGTTTTCATATATATTTAATTTAAAATGTATATTTTTTAATTAAGTTATAATTATAAACTAAATGTGAATAATTTAAAATTTATTTTTCTATTCTTTTAACAATTAAAATTATATCATTTTTGTTAATTATTTGTCGTTGAAATTATTTACACATTTAGACATTTCCACTCTTTATAACACTTTTTCTACATTATTCTTCACTTTAGATATATAC
>NZ_JACSQZ010000108.1 GCF_014836325.1 Clostridium gallinarum | reverse complement strand
CGTTATTAGCTCAGTTGGTAGAGCACCTGACTCTTAATCAGGGTGTCCCGGGTTCGATCCCCTGATGACGCACCAAAATCCTAAACATATGTTTAGGATTTTTTTGTTTTATAGGAAATTATAATAAAGTGCAAATATATGGATAGCTTTATGAAAATAGTAAAAATCATATTCTAAGAAATGGATTTTTATAATTTTCGATCTTCAATTGCAAGTGTTAAAGTATTATATCAAGGTGAATTGGAGTTTGTGACAGAACCTAAATATGATATTTTAATACTTTTTTTATTTTCTATAAATTAATTATTAAAAGTATGATAAACTAAAATATATAATAAATTTTAGGAGGGTTAATATGTTTTCAAAAAGAAGAAAAGTTGCTATAGTTGGAACTGGATTAGTTGGATCCAGCACAGCCTTTAGCTTAATAACTCAAGGTGTTTGTGATGAAGTTCTTCTAATAGATATAAACAAAGAAAAAGCTCTTGGGGAAGTAATGGATTTAAATCATTGTATAGAATATTTAAATAGAAATACTAAGATAAAAGTTGGATCTTATGAAGAATGTGGAGATGTTGATATAGTAGTAATAACTGCAGGAGCTCCACCTAAACCAGGACAAACAAGATTAGATACCTTAGATTTATCAGCTAAGATTGCAGAATCAATAGTTACTCCTATAATGCAAAGTGGGTTTAAGGGACATTTTATAATTGTATCAAATCCTGTGGATATAATAGCATATCATGTGTATAAATTATCGGGATTACCTAAGAGTAATGTAATTGGATCTGGCACTTCTGTAGATTCAGCGAGATTAAAAAATTTCATAGGTGATATATTTAATGTAGATCCTAGAAGTGTTCAAGCATATTCTATGGGAGAGCATGGAGATTCTCAAATGGTTCCATGGTCTCATGTATATATAGGTGGAAAGCCATTTAATAAAGTAGTAGAAGATAATAAAGATAGATATGGGGAAGTTGATTTAGATAAGTTGGTTTTAGATACTGCTAGAGCTGGATGGGAAGTATACAATAGAAAAGGAACGACATATTATGCTATAGCATCTGCAACAGTAGGAATAATAAAGGCAATTATAAATGATGAAAATAAGATAATTCCTGTTTCAACATTATTAGAAGGTGAATATGGAGAATATGACGTATTTAGTGGGGTACCTGTAGTACTTAATGGAGAAGGCGTTAAAGAAGTAGTTGAAATTAATATGACAGATGATGAATTAATTAAATTTAAAGAGTCTAATAAATTAATAAGAGAATATATTAATAAATTAAAGAAGTAAAAGTAGAGCTATTAGGAGATAAATTTTCTTAATAGCTTTAATAATATTCTATAAAAATTAAAATAATATAAAAAAAAGATAAAAAATATAAATTATTTTAAAAAAACATGTTGACAATAATGAAATAAGTCTATATAATAAGTTCTTGTTGAGAGAAAAATATCTGGTGATGATGGCGTAGAGGAAACACTCCTCTCCATTCCGAACAGGAAAGTTAAGCTCTACAGCGCCGATGGTACTGCATGGGAGACTGTGTGGGAGAGTAGGACGTTGCCAGGTCATAAGGTTTACTAGCTCAATCGGTAGAGCACTTGACTTTTAATCAAGGTGTACCGGGTTCGATTCCCGGGTAAGCCACCAAAAATCACTTCTATATAGAAGTGATTTTTTTTATAAGAACTTGCTTAGCATTATATAAAATAAGAAGGATTATATCCTTCTTATTTTTTTAATATATCTTTTTTTATAAATTTTATAAATGCTTTTATAGAATTTATATCATCCTTTAGAGTTGTATTATCTTCTTCTTTAAAATAGCCTTTTATATAAATTAACATAATAAAGAATAAAATTCCTAGATTAATATATATATCTTTAATATCTGCTATAAATAAATTACTTATTCCTATAAAATCTAAGCTTCCTCCATAAAATACTTTATCTATCAGTGAGCATAATGCACCTGCTGTAATAAATGAGAATGACATATCAGCCCAGAAATCTTTATTTCCTTTATACAGATAATATCTATATACTTCTATAAATAAAATTACAGCAAATACATTTAAAATTATTAGAGTTATAAAGCCAACTCCCAATCCAAAACGCGCATTAAGCCATGAGCCATCCGTATTTATTATAGGATCAAAAGATAGGAAACTTTTTATAATTTCAAAGTAATCATTGAAGAAAAATAACTTTATTATTATTTTAATACCTTGATCAATAATCATAAGTGTTAAAAATATAATAAATAATACTTTTTTAGAAAAACCATATTCATGTTTTTTTGATAAAGCATAAATAAGCCAGCCTATTAACGCAAATATAAGAGTTAGAGAGAGGTTCATTATTAGAGTATAAATATCCTTTACTCTACCTGTTATAATTTCAAATGCAAAATATGCTAGCCACATTAAAGGAAGTAATCCAATTGTTAGCCATTTTTCAGTGTTAAATTTACTAGACATTATATCCTCCTATAGAATAATAAGATATTAAAATTTTAACATATCTATATATTATTTTATATAAACATAACAAATTATTTTATTTATTGCTATAATAAGATTGAATATTTAAACTATTTAAATTAATAATAAAATATGCGTTGGGAGGGATTGAAGTTATGAAGATTTTTTCAGTATCAGATTCTATTGGAGAAACTGCGGAGCAAGTTGGATTAGCTGCGGCTAGTCAATTTAAAGGTGAAGTTGAAGTTAAAAGAATACCTTATGTAAAAGATATGGAAGATGTAGAAGAGTTAATAAAAGAAATAGATGAGAATAAAAATTGTATAGTAGTATCTACTATTATTACAGTAAGTGTTAGAGAATATTTAACTCAAAAATGTTTGGAAAGAAATATATCAATAATTAATGTTCTTAGTCCTATAATAAATGTTACATCATCTATTTTAAATAAAATGCCAGAAAATAATCCAGGTGCTATGAGGAAAATAGATGATGTATATTATAAGAGAATAGAAGCTATGGAGTTTGCCATGCAATATGATGATAGTAAAGATCATAGAGGGTTAAAAAATGCAGATGTTATTTTAATAGGTCTATCAAGAACATCTAAGACCCCTATATGTATGTATTTAGCTAATAAGGGGTTAAAAGCTATTAATATACCACTTATGCCAGAAGTGGAAGTACCTATAGAGCTTTTTGAAATTGATAGAAGGAAAATTTTTGGATTAGTAATAGATCCACTTCAGTTAATAGAAATAAGAAAAAGAAGATTAGATAAGTTTCACAGAATACCTACAGGTATAGATTATGCAAGCGATGCAAGAATTCTTGAGGAATTTGAATTTGCTGATAAAATAATTAGAAGAATAGGATGTAAGACTATAGATGTAACACAAAGAGCTATAGAAGATACATCGCTTATAATATTAAAATATTTAGGTTACAAATAAGTTAAAGAGTATATATAAATAAAAAGTAAAATATAATGTTGACAAAGATATTTTGAGGTGATAATATATAGTCATCGCCTAGGGCTGAAACAAGTTTTTATAAATTAATAAAAAATATGTTGACAGCTTAAAAGAAAGGTGATAAGATAATGAAGTCGCTTGAGGGCGACGAAGAAAATGGTCTTTGAAAATTGAACAGAATATAAGTTAAGTAAAATAAACCAGCAA
>NZ_JACSQZ010000107.1 GCF_014836325.1 Clostridium gallinarum | reverse complement strand
GTTTTATAGAATTTTTATTTTTATTTTTTTATTATGTATTTGTCGAATTTAATATTAAATTATATTGTCGCTTTTTATATTTATATATGCAGTAATATATTATAAATTCCAATTTCATTATGATTAGCTTTTTTATTTCTATTATTACCATATTTTGATATAATTATTAAAGTATTTTATTATTTTATATTTGGAGGAACATTCATGAGAAAAATTACCACAAAAAAGAAGGTTTTTTTTGCTATTTTTACACTTATTCTTTTATTTATATCTGGAGGAATATCTTATACATATTATTTATCGAGTAAAGTAGAAAGAGTTGCTGTTGATAGATCAAATGTTGTAGATACAGGAAAAGAAGCTCCAAAGGAAGCAGCTGATGTTATTACTATCGCTTTATTTGGAAGTGATTATTCTGAATACTATGATGTAAGTTCAGCAGATGCTACTATGATATTAGCTATAAACACTAAAAATAATACTATAAAGCTTTGTTCTCTAATGCGTGACATATACTTAGATTTACCTGATGGCGGAAAAATGAACTTAAACTATACTATTTTAGATGGTGGTCCAAGCTCTATTCTAAAGGCTATCAATTATAATTTTAATTTAAATGTTGATAAGTTTGTTCAAGTTGACTTAGAGAGACTCCCTAAAATAATTGATGCTTTAGGTGGAGTTGAAATAGAAATAACTACTGATGAACTGCAATATATTAATGGATACATAGATCATATAGATAAGAATAACGGTACAAATACAGAGCATATTTACTCTTCTGGAAAGCAACTTTTAAATGGAACTCAAGCTTCTGCTTATTGTAGAATTAGATATACTGAAGGACGAGATTTTAAGAGAACCGAGCGTCAAAGAGATGTTCTTAATGCTTTATTTGTTAAATTTAAAGATATAAATTTAACTGAAGTACCAGGCATGATAAGCGAAATATTGCCATTAGTAACTACTAATTTAACTAATAGCGAAATAATATCTATTTCATCTAAGGCTTTAGGTATGGGGTTGAGTAATATAGAGCAAGGAAGATTTCCTTCTGATGGAAATATAATTAGTGCTGGTTTTACAGATATGTACCATACTAATATTGATATTGAAGGAACAACAGAGGAATTACATAAATTCTTATTTTCTCTTGAGTAAAAAAGAGATAAACATTATATTCCTTGCTCCGTCGCATGCGCTCCAAGTCGCCGTCATACAATGTTTATCTCTTTGAAAACTGAAGGAAGGAATTAAGCAAAGCTTAATTCCTCTTTTTACTTTTTGTTTATAATACAACTTATCTATATTTTATATTTATCAGTTTAAGCTACTTTAAACTAATAGGTATTTTATGATAGCTTTCTCCATTCTCAGTTACAAAGTATAAATCAAAGCTATCTATATTTTGTATTTCTGATGTCATTATTGAAAACTCAACTAATATTTTATTTCCTGCTTTACTTACTTTACAGTCTAAAGTTCTATTATTTATATCTACATAAGCAAAGAAGTTTTCATCACTTTCAATTTCTATAGTAAAGTTTGTTAAGTTTTCACCATCTTTGTTTACTTCTATAATTTTTACAAATTCATCTTCTTTTATATTTTCATTGTTTATAAAGTATTCTAAAGTTTTCATATGAATTTTATCTTCCATTTCATTGTCTGGGAAATAAAAATCAAAATGTGTATACTCTGTTGATTCAAATAAAACTATATCTGGATTAAATATATTTATATAATATTCATAATCAAGTACATTTCTATAGTTGTGAACCTTTATAACTTCTGAGAAGCTTTCTGTTAAAAATTTTTCTTTGTCATTGAAATAGCTTCCTGCAAATATTAATATTCTAGGAGCATCTTCATTTTCTAAATTTTTATAATGAGTAAAGTTTCTAAAGCTTTCATGTCTTTTTATTTCTTCTTCAAAATCTTCTATATAAATTGAATTATCATTAATTAAATTGAAGTGATTTGTTGTTTCATTAATTTCAAAATTAGATGCTACTAAAGTATCATTTATATACTCTTCTGATTTATAGTTACTTAAATTAAATTTATCTACTCTACTATCTAGTAAATTTAATCTATCTAAAATTGCAGAAATTCCAATTATAGCTCCAGCTTCATTCCAATGTCTAGCATCATATTTTTGATCAAATAATAAGTTAGAGTTTATCTTGGTATAATCTATCTCTCCATTTTCTAAAGTTTTACCATTTAAATAAAGATTATTCAAAGCTTCTTCTATACCAAGTTCTTTTGCTTCCTTTAATGTTTCTACATTATTTAAATAATTAACTTCATTTAACTCTAAAAGTTCTATAAAATATTCTATATCCATATTTTCATAATTATAACCTTCTGTTATATATTCAGGATATATAAGCTCTTTTCTTGGCTCTACTGCATATAAAAACTTTATATTTCTATCATTACAGTAATCCTGAAAGCCTTTTATAAAATCAGCATATATCTCCATAAAGTCTGGATCAAACTCATTTTCTTCTGCTCTAGACATAATAAAATCTTCTTTCCCATATTCATACTTAGGATGAGTTATTTCATTAAATGCCTTATCCATAAACTTAGCATAAATATCAACTATTTTTTCTCTAAAGCCTATTCTATCATCTACATAACTTTTTAGATTTTCAAAAATATTTCCATCATCGAAAATATCTTCAACTTCTAAAAGGTTTCTATTATCTATATAAGAAACTTGATTTCTTTTTAAATTCATAAATAATACTGGAATTAAAATAACTATAAAAAATGAGATTATTAATATAATATTACTTAAACTCCTTTTCCCTTTTGTATTTTCTCTATTTAAATTCATCTTAAGCACCTCATTTTATTAACACTAAAATTGAAAATATATAAATGGACTATAGGTAGAATTAATCATAAATATAAGTGCTATAATAAATAAAAGTATTATTAAAATATTTTTAATAACTCCAAACCAAATTTTTTCTCTATATTTTGAAACAAATATTTTTAATATTGGGGTTGAAGAAATCATACCAACAAATATTAAAAATATAGTTTTTGCGTTTATAAAATAAGAAATTTCAAAGGTTATATTATTAAATTTCACTAAACCAAACATTATGCCTAAATACTTTAGTGCAACATCAAAATTCTCTGCTTTAAATAAAACCCATCCTATTAAAACTATAAATAAAGTTATAAAACGCTTTATTATTGAAGGAATATTTTTATACCAATTCTTATCTCTTATAGCTCTCTCTAAAATAATGAATACTCCATGCCAAAGCCCCCAAATTATAAAGTTCCATGCTGCTCCATGCCAAAGCCCAGTTACTAAAAATACAACAAATAAATTAAAATATACATTTCCTCTTCTATTTCCACCTAAAGGAATATATAAATATTCTTTAAACCATGTTGATAAGGATATATGCCATCTTCTCCAAAATTCTGTTATAGACTTTGATATATATGGGTAATTAAAGTTTTCTGTAAACCTAAATCCAAAGAAGTGTCCAAGACCTATTGCCATATCTGAATATGCAGAAAAATCAAAGTATATTTGTAAACTGTAACAAATAGCACCTAGCCATGCTGTCATAATATCAATTCCAGATGTGCTAACCAAGGCAAATATATCATCAGAAACAACTCCAAGCATATCTGCAATTATAACCTTTTTAGCTAGACCTATAACAAATCTTTCTATTCCATAACTAAATTCATCTACAGTTTCTTTCCTTTTTCTTATTTCATTATCAATACTCTTATACTTTACTATTGGTCCTGCTACAAGCTGAGGAAATAAGGAAATATAAAGAGCAACAGAAAAAAGATTCTTATTTACCTTAGCATCATTTCTATAAATATCAATAATATATGACATACCTTGAAAAGTAAAAAAAGAAATTCCTACAGGTAAAACTATATTTTTAAACTTTATATCACTATTAAAAACTATATTGAAATTTTCTATAAAGAAGTCGTAATACTTATAATAAAAAAGTAAGGCTAAATTTAAAACTACTCCCAAAATTAAAGTAAGCTTTTTTAGTTTATTATAATTGTTAGCTTTCACATTATCCTTTGAATTATCTTCTCTATTACCTAATGAATCTATTAATATTCCAAATATATAATTGACTAGTATTGATATTATTAATATTTTTAAATATAATTTTGGAAAATATCATACAGGAACA
>NZ_JACSQZ010000106.1 GCF_014836325.1 Clostridium gallinarum | reverse complement strand
GTTAACTACTATTTTTCTATTATATCATAGCTTATAAATGGCTTAAAACCGTAATTTTTTATATCTTCGTGAAAATTACTTTTAGCGAAATCAACTATATATTTATTAAGAAACCTAATAATATATTTTGAAAAATTTAGTTAACGGATAAGCTTAAAAAAAGTGGATTACTTAGGTTAGTAAAGTAAATGCTATATAGGATTGACTATAGTCTGAAGCATCACTATATATAGATTCTTCAGACTATAGTTCTTTTAAATTTATTTGTATGTTAATAGTATTATAATAATTATATCTTTAGTAATAGTATACTTCATATAAGTTAATAATTACCATATAATAAAAATATTTACAAGAGAATAGTATTATGGTAAAGTAAAGGGGGAGAAAATTATGTTTAATAAGAAATTATTATTTAAAAAATTTGCAGTTTTAGGTGTTACTATGCTTGTACCAGCAATTATAAGCACACCAGTTATGGCTGCAACAAATAGCAATACTAATATCAATTCTTCTATTAAGAAAATAGATATAGAAAATAGCGTAGGAACTATGGGAGAAGATAATATAGAACCTTATTGGCTTGCTCCTGGACCGATGACTAGATATCCAGCCGAAGGTGGTACATGGGAGTATGGTTTTTGGAACGCTAAAGTACGTTCTTATTATACAGCTGACCAAAGTCACGGAAGTACTGTAAAGCTGGGGAATAAGGAGTCTCGTTCAATAGATACTGCAGCTGGTAAAAAGTCAATTGCAGAGTTATGGGCAGTTCAGTCAGATAAAGATGATCAGTACTTTTATCGTTAGTAATTAGTGACTAGATTAGAAAGTTGTTATTTTAGAAATTACTACAAATATCTGTAGATTAGGCTTCGACAATAGTATAATTGTCGAAGCCAATTTTTATATTATTGGAGGCTATTATATGATTAAACATAGTATTCGCTTAACGAGTTTTGTACTAGCTCTTTTTGCATTTTTACTAAATTTTCAACAAACTATGCTTAAACAGCAACAATTACCATTTAATACAACGGAACAGTTTGAATTAAATATAACTGATTCTAATGTACCTAAAGAAGAACTTATAGATAGTTTGAATGAACTTACAAGTAGTAATGATGGAATTTTAGTAAAAGTAGTGACAGATACAGAAAATTATGAGAATAAAAAAGATATTATTTGGTTTGGAACAAAAAAACCTTTTTCAAAAAATATTATTGTTGATAATCAAAAAATATTTTGGCTTGATTCAAATTTGAAAGGAGAGTTAATTTCATCAACTGATATAAAAACTCGACCATTGTATGGAATATATGCTATGCAAGGAAGTGATAGATTTAAAAATGAAATAATTGAATGGGCTGATAAAAATGGCATTACAATTTCGTGGTTAGCTAATCTATCAGCATTGAGAAATATTTATTATAATTTAATTCATAATGGTATAGGTAATGCAATAATAACTGCTTTCTTATTATTTTTAACAACACTAATAGCATGGTTTGTTACTCATGCTAAAGCTCGAACAATTCGATTTTTGGGTGGAGTAAGTAGTAAGCGAATCCATGTAGAAGACACAATATCAATTATGGCGACTGCTACTCCTGGATTTTTTATTGCTTGGATTTTTATATTAGGATACATAGCATTTGTAAATAGAATTATGCAAATACCACTAATTATATTACAAGGTTTTACATCACTCATTTTGCTTTTAGTATTGTCGAGTTTTTTTATATTAATAATTTCAATATTGGTACGACCAAAAATAGAGTACCTTTCATATAGAAAAATTCCTTTGATGAGATTTAGACAATTAGGAATGGCTACACGTATCATGTCCATTATTTTGGCATTGCTTATCATTCCAAGTACGATAAATTCTGCATATATATTACAACAGTTATCAAAGGAGTATTCCTTGTGGGAAAATATGCAAAGGAATCTGAGCATATCATTGGGGGATATTGATTCTTTAGAAACAGAGGAAATGCTACCTAATGTTGAAACATTTTTTTTGGATATGGAGCAAAAAAATAATTTAAGGTTATCACTTGTCATTGATAAATCAATTTTATTAAACAAAGAGGAATATGGGGGATACGACCACATTATCATTACAGACAAGTCATGGATAGATTCTTTCGATATAGGAGTTGATACGGAAGATAACGGTGGTAAACTTACGGAGGTAAACTTAGAAAAATTAGAAGAACATCTTCAAAGTTTTTTAAATGCTCAAATTCCACTTTGGACAAAAACTGGAGAAGTACAGCCAGAGGGAGTTGGTTTCTATGAATTTACAGGTGAAAAATTTCTTGCATTACCAGCTAATGTCGGTTATGGATCTAATACAATCCAAGCAGAGAATCCATTAGTTATTTTAGTTGATAATCCTACTTTAATTCTTAAAATGAAAGGTTTTATGCTTTATGCTGCGTCAAGTGGGAATGTTGTTTTCCAAGATGAAAAAATGTTACGTTTAGCTTTGTCTGATTCTCCTATTAAAGAATATGTTGTGTCTATTGATACGATTGCAGATGTAGCATTAGAGCAGGCACAAAAGTTTGGTAAAGAAGCTATATTTTATATTATGGCGTGTATTCTTATTTTTATTGCAATGATATTTGCTGGAATTATGAATGCTCAGTTATGGGTAGGAGCTAATAAAAAACGTATTTTCACATTGCATACATTTGGAAAAAAATATAGTGAGATTATACGGCTATCATTTAGTAAAGAATTGATTATTGCTATACTGACTATTATTATTGGATGTATCATATCTTTTGTGATAAGACGCCCAGAACTGATTACCTTAATATTCGTAGCTTGTGCTATTGCACTTTTATATGCTATTGGGAATTTAGTTGCTTATCAAGTATGTGTAAGAAAAACTTTTTATCAAATGTCATGTCGTAACGAGTAGAAAATACTCTAAAGATATAGATTCATTTCATTAAAAGTCAGGAAGATGAATTTGTATTTAAATTAGTTATACTGCTAACCAAGTAGTGGATGGAGGGAATTATGGAGATTAAGGTTAATGATATAGCTGTGGATATAAGTGGAAGAAAAGTTTTTTCTAATGTATCTTTTGAAATGAAAAAAGGAGAAATGGTTGCTATTACAGGTCCATCAGGGTGTGGTAAGACTACACTTCTAAATTGTCTTGGAATGATAAAAACTGTTGATTATGGAAAGATTATGATTAATGGGAAAAATGTAACGAAATACAAAGATAAAGAAAAAACAAAATTTTGGCATGATTATGCAACTTTTATTTATCAAGATTATGGAATAATAGAAGATGCAAGTGTAGCATACAATGTTACATTAGATAAATATAAAATGAATAGTGATAAAGTTCAAAAAATACTAAAAAAAGTTGGGCTTGAAGGTAGGAATAATGAGCTTGCTATAGTTCTTTCAGGAGGGGAAAAACAACGAATAGGAATTGCAAGGGCAATTTTTAAAAATGCAACTGTTATTTACGCTGATGAGCCGACAGCTTCTCTTGATGTGAAAAATCGTGAACTTGTCATAGAGTTATTGAGGCAATGTGCTAAAAAAGGAGCTATCGTTGTACTTGCCACTCATGATGAAAGACTTGTAAATGAGTGCGACCGAATTATAGATATGAACCAATTTTAGCATTAAAATTATTATGTAGATTGGCATAGTAAATAAAATCCATGCTAATGAAGTTGATCGGAAAGATAAATACAAAATGGGTAGAATACATTTAAATAACATGCTTTAATAATTATAATAATATATTATATTAGTTTCGAAATTTAATAGGTTTGACTTCGCTAAAGTTGAGTTTAGCGTAATTAGTAAAGCCAATGATCTTAGATCATTGGCTTTTGTTATTTAACTCTATATACAGCTGAATATCCTGAACGTTTTTCAACGAAATCTACAGCTTGTGCAACAGAACTATTGGGATTTTTAACAGCTATTTTAAATGTTCTACCAATGCTTATTTTTATTATACTATTGAAGTTTAAGCACTTTTAATTGTTAACATTAAAGTATAATAAAAAAATTCTTGCAATATGTAGATTAAACTAGTAAAATTAAGATAAAATTGGAAATTGTATATTTGAAATATTTAAAAATGAATATAGAAAAGCACCCCTCAAAATGAGAAGTGCTTTACGAACTTCGGTTCTTTAAATTGTTTGGCGACAATTTA
>NZ_JACSQZ010000105.1 GCF_014836325.1 Clostridium gallinarum | reverse complement strand
ATTAAATTTATCCACAATTTATAATAGAAAAAGCCTCTGTTTTTTTAAAACAGGGGTTTTTCAACAAACTGTAAAAAGCCGCATACTATAAATGCGGCTTTTTTGCTTTTTTAAAAAGGTTGTAAGATAATAGATATTAAGGTGGTGAAGTAATGAAAAAGATAATAGAAATGTTTATTGCTTTTTTTAAGATAGGAGCTTTTACTTTTGGCGGAGGATATGCTATGATTCCTTTAATAGAGGAAGAAGTAGTAAATAACAAAAAATGGATAGAAAAAGAAGAATTCATGGATATATTAGTGGTTTCTCAAAGTTTACCAGGAGCCTTAGCAGTAAATTGTTCAATATTTTTAGGATATAAAATTGGAGGAATATTAGGAGGGTGTATGGCATTATTAGCTGTAATCCTACCATCATTTTTAATTATACTTTTAATAGCAGCTTTCTTTATGCAATTTAGAAATAATTATTATGTTAATGCGGCCTTTATGGGAATTAATGCAGCAGTACCTTTATTAGTATTGGTAGGTGCAATTAGTTTAGGAAAAGGTTTAGAAAAAAATACTAGAACAATAGCAATTATAATAATTGCACTTATAGCATTGACTTTCTTTAACATACATCCAGTTATAGTAATAATTACATCAGCAATATATGGAGTAGTGTTTTTAAGAAAGAAGGTGAAATAAGTGGATTTAGCATTAAAATTATTTTTAGCATTTCTTAAAATAGGAACATTTAGCTTTGGAGGCGGCTATGCTATGCTTCCCTTTATTCAAAGAGAAATAGTAGAAAAAAATAATTGGATAGATATAAATGAATTTATGGATATTATAGGAATATCCCAAATGACTCCAGGACCAATTGCAATAAATTCAGCAACTTTTGTTGGATATAAATTATTTGGAGTTATAGGAAGTATTATGGCAACATTAGGAGTAATATTTACTTCATTTATATTAGTATCTATAATAAGTAAAATGCTTGAAAAATTTAAAGAATCAACAGTAATTAAAGCAGCATTAATGGGTATGAGACCTGTATTAATAGCTTTAATTATAAAAGCATTTTTAGATTTAGCAAAAGAATCATACTTAGATTTAAAAAGTTTAATAATAGCAGCTATAATAGGATTAGTATTATTAAGCAAGAAATTACATCCGATATTAGTTATAGTATTAGCTGGAGTTATAGGCTTAGTATTTTATATGTAAAAGAATTTATGAGGGATGAAAATGAAAAATAAGGGATACGAGAAGGCATTAGGTTTATTTAATGATGGAAATATAGATATAGCAATAGAAATTTGCGATAGAGAAATATCTAAAGATTTAACTAATTCTAATGTAATTAATTTAAAAGGATTACTATTATATTTAAAAGGCGAATTAGAAGATGCCATTGCATTATGGAATATTAATAAGGACTATAATGATGATAATATATCAGTTTCATATATAAGGGATATTCAAAAAGATTTTAAGAGAAAAGAGCTTTATGAAGAGGCAAAAGAATTAATAAATAATTTAGATATAGATAAGGCAATAGATATTCTAAATTTATGTAGTAAAAGTGATTTTAACTCTATAAACATAAATAATGATTTAGCTCTTTGTTATTATAAAAAAGGTAATCATGAAAATGCAAGAAAATATTTAGATAAAGTATTTAGTTTAGATAAAAAAAATAAGCTAGCTAGAGAGATTAATGGAAAACTAAATAGTATCTATAAGTATAGAGATAGAGGAGATTTTACAAAAAAAATATCTTTAGGATTTCTTATGGGTATAGGAATGATAGCAATAGTATTTATTACTAACCAAAAGTTTATGAGTCATAAAATACCAAAAATAAATTTAGAAAAAAATCCAGATAATATTGAAAAAATTGTAGATAATCAAAATATAGTTAATAAAAATCAGGATATAAGTCATGAAGAAGTAAATATAGAAAAAGATTTAACTGAGGATGAAATAAGAGAAAATTATATAAATGCCACTGAAATGTATGATAAAGAAGATTACGAAAAAGTGAAAGATATATTAGAAAATACGGTTTCTAAACTAAAGGGCAGTCATTTGGATGATGATATTATATTTTTATTAGGAGCTACCTATGAAAATTTAGGATATAAGGATAAGGCAATTGAAATATTTGATAGATATATAAGTGAATATATAAATGGGAGTTATATAGAAGAAGCTTATTATAGAGCTGCTTTATTATATAGAAATGAGGATATAGATATAAGTAAAAATTATGCAAATAAAATTTTAATAAATTACCCTAATTCTATATATAATAATAGTTATGTAGAAGAAATAATGAGTTCATAGGAGGGTAAAATGATAAAAATAATAAAAAATATTAAAATCTATGCTCCAGAATATTTAGGGAAAAAGAATATAGTCATATCATCAAATAAGATTGAGGGTATATATGATGATTTGGAAATACCAAATAACTTTATAAATATAGAAGTAATTGATGGAGAGGGGAAATTACTTTTTCCAGGATTTATAGATAATCATGTTCACATAAATGGTGCAGGAGGAGAAGGTGGATTTAATATGAGGACACCTGAAATAATGCTTTCTGATTTAACTAAAGCTGGAATTACAACAGTAGTTGGATGTATTGGAACTGATAGTGTATGTAGGGATATGGCTAGCTTAATAGCTAAGGCTAAGGCATTAGAGGAAGAAGGAATAACTACTTACTGTTATACAGGGTCCTATGAAATACCAGTAAAAACTTTAACAGGAAGTATTAAAAAAGATATTATGTTAATAGATAAAATTATAGGAATTGGAGAAATTGCTATATCCGACACAAGAAGTTCTCAAGCAACATATGATGAATTAGTTCAAGCGATAGCACAATCAAGAGTAGGAGGATTATTATCAGGAAAATCAGGAATAGCAAACATTCATTTAGGAGATGGTACAAGAAAGCTAGGTTATTTATTTAGATTGGCAGATGAAACTGAAATACCAATAACTCAAATTCTTCCAACTCATATAAATAGAAACGGAGATTTATTTAAATCTGGTGAGGAATATATAAATAAGGGCGGATATATAGATTTTACCACTAGTACTCCAGAGAATTTATTAGCCCCAGGTGAATTAAGTGCAAGTGAAGCTTTGAGCATATTAATAAAAAATAATTCTAATATTTCTAATGTAACTTTCTCTTCAGATGGCAATGGTAGTATGCCAATTTTTGATGATAAAGGAAAATTAATAAAGATTGGAATTTGTACTGTAGCGAGTCTTTATGAAGAAGTTAAGAAATGTATAAAAGAGTATCATATACCTATAGATGAAGCACTTAAAGTTATTACCTCGAATGTATCAAAAGTATTAAAGCTAAAGAATAAAGGTTCTATAGATATAGGGAAAGATGCTGATTTAGTTATAGTTAATGAAGAAACTTTAGACATTGATACAGTTATAGCAATGGGAAAAGTTATGGTTAAGGATGGAGCCGCTATAGTGAAAGGAACATTTGAAAATTAAAGATTAAATATAAATAATGAAAAGCTGAGTTGCCTCAGCTTTTTTAATATCTTTTTTAATATCCTGTTTTGAAAAATACATGTTGACCAATATACTTACTATCTGCTTTTTCAACATCCTGCATCCATGAGCATGTAGCTATATCAGGATTATAGAAAAATAAAGCTTCATTGGTTGGATCATTACCTTTAATAGCGTCGTAAACTGCATTATAACACTCTTCTGTAGCAATTACGTTAATTTCTCCATTAATTACACAAGAAAATGCATTTGGTTGTAAGATAACATCCCTAACGCTATTAGGAAATCCTGGACTTAAAACTCTATTCAAAATAACTGATGCAACTGCAACCTTCCCCTCATAGGGTTCACCTTTACTTTCAGCATAGACTATTTTAGCCATTAAATCTAAATCTTCTTTAGTTAGATAAACTGAGTTATCATTGTGACTAAAAACTTGAACAAATTCTTCTTTTGGCCTATTTATTAAACTAACATTCATTTCTTCATTTAAATTTTTTTTCCTCATCTCTGTAGTATTATTGCTATAAGCAAATACTTTAATATTAGCTGAAAATAAAAGGGTTACTAATAAAATAGATAATGTTTTAAAATATTTCATAAATACCCTCCTTTTGGATAATATAATCCAAAACTTATTATTACCAAAAGGAAAAATTTAATACAAATTATTTTTTATTTCATTTTCATACTTCTTAAAAGCTTCCAAAGTATCTTCTCTTTTAGAGGATGAATTTGTGTAATTTTTAGTTATTTCACTAGAATCCCCATCTAAATCTATAGAAGTTTTTTCATATATAGTAGCTTCTTTAATAGATTTTAAATAGACTGAATAAGTATTTAAGTACTCATTAAAAGCTTCATATATATCCATACACCCTTCAGGAATAGAAATAAATGATGATTTTTCTTTTATAATATTATAAGTATCTTCC
>NZ_JACSQZ010000104.1 GCF_014836325.1 Clostridium gallinarum | reverse complement strand
CTTCACTTCTTATTTTTTCCATATAAACTTTTATTTAATCATTTTCCCCAGCCGTCGCTTTTAGCGATTTAGTTCTAGATTAAGATAGTTCATTAATATATTTACTATTAAACTTTTTTCTTGTAAGTTATTAATTTATATATTGATAACCCAACGCAATAACCTATAGTAGTAAAACCAATTGTTGTTAATATAGTATAGTATGTTTGGAAATTATACTGAATTGAATTAATTATATCTGAAAACCATAATATTAATGTGATTAATAGTAATGCTGATACTGCTTTTCTTTTAGAATTTATTATATATAAACTGTATATTAGTGCAAATAACAATAAACTCACTAATAAAATAGTAAACTGTTTTTTAGATATCCTCATTGAAAAGTCGTTTGATGTTATAAAAAGTGTGTATAACCATAATATCATAGAAATAATGAATAAAATAATTCCTACAGATATGTCAATAAGTTTGTTCATATAAATCTAATCCTCTCTTATTATACCTTTCATTAATAATACATTTTCATAATAGATTAATAAGATACGTTATCTATTAAAATTCAACAGTTTCTTTTTATATTCTTTCCAATTCCAATCCCCAAAAACATTCCTATAGGAGCACATATAAGAACATTCAGCATATAGTAACTAGAAATTGTACCAATTACAAATCCAATTATCATATCTTTAAATTTATAATTTTTCTTGTCATTTTTCTTAATCACTATTATCATTGTACCAATAATTATACATACCACTATAACTGTGAATATTATTTGTAGCATATGATTCATGTCCATAGCTCTACCTCCTAATTTCCATAAGTAAAAAAACTTCATATATTAGCTCGTCTTAGATTAATACTAAGCCGTACTAATTTAATTTCAACGCCTAAAAACTATCGTTATTTATTCTTTTTTCGGTTAGAACCATTTATCATGATAATTAAAACAATAATAAATAAACTTAAGCATACTGTTGAAGCTCCTGCTGTAATAGTTGAATTAATAAAACCAGTAAAGTAATTAATTACAGTTAATAATATACCAGATATACATAATATAATCCCAACTCTCAATAACACTGTATAGACTTTCATCTTATCCCCACCTAATTTCAAATAATATACTTCGTAATTTAATACGAATGTTAACTGTTATCTATGTCTATCTTCAATAAAAAATCCAATTATGTAATAAAATACATTTTTATTATACACCCAACTGGGATATAATTCCATAGTAGGTAATCACAATAATTATCACCATTTATTTAAAACAGAGCCTACTTTAATTCTTTTTTATAATTTTCTTCCTTCAGTTTTGAAGTGTTAAAATATCATAGCAAGGTGACTTGGAGCGCATGCGACGGAACCTAGATATGATACTTTAACACTTTTTTCAATTTTGGAAATTATATTTATGGATAAATTATGGATATTTTTATGAGAATAGTAAAATTCGTAGTGTAAGAATTAGAGTTTTTATAATTTCCTTCCTTTAGTTTTCAAAGAGATAAATATTGTATGAGGTTGACTTGGAGCGAATGCGACGGAGCAAGGAATATAATATTTATATCTTTCTTTATTATTTAGGAAATTTAACAGAGTCAAATATGATTACAGCTTTATGAGAGTAGCAAAATTCTGAGAGTAGATATAGAGTTTTTATAATTTCCTTCCTTCAGTTTTGAAGTGTTAAAATATCATAGCAAGGTGACTTGGAGCGCATGCGACGGAACCTGGATATGATACTTTAACACTTTTTTTTACTTTGGAAATTATATTTATGGATAAATTATGGATATTTTTATGAGAATAGTAAAATTCGTAGTGTAAGAATTAGAGTTTTTATAATTTCCTTCCTTTAGTTTTCAAAGAGATAAATATTGTATGACGGCGACTTGGAGCGCATGTGACGGAGCAAGGAATATAATATTTATCTCTTTCTTTATTGTATAAGAATTTGAAAAATGATAAAATAGAACAAAAGTTCGCGAATTGTAAAGGTGATAAAATGAGGAAAGTTAAGATATTACAAGCAGGTGATTTACACTTTGATACACCCTTTAAGGATTTAAGTAAAAGTATATCGGAAATAAGTAAAGAAGAATTATTAGAGGTATTTAGTAAGATAATCGACATATCTATAGAAAATAATGTTGATATTTTATTGTTAACTGGGGATATTTTTGATAATTTAACTGTGAATAAAAAGACGTTAATATTTATAAAAAATCAAGTTGAGAGAATAAGTAATATAAGAGTATTTATATCACCTGGTAATCATGATCCCTATAATGAGAAGTCTTTTTATAAAATGATAAATTGGCCAAAGAATGTTTATGTATTTAAGGAAGGTATAGAAAGTATATTATTAGAAGATTTAAATACTGTAGTGTGGGGAGCAGCTTTTAATGAATATCATGTAAGAAAAAGTATGCTTAAAAATATTAATGTAAATAAAGAGTATATTAATATAATGACTATTCATGGTGATATTTCTAATTCTGATGAAGGTAATGAATATAATCCAATGACTTTAAAGGATATAGGGGATAGTGGTATTGATTATATTGCTATAGGACATAGGCATAATTTTAGTGGAATTTTAAGAGAAAATAATACTTACTATGGATATGCAGGATGTCCACAAGGAAGAGGTTTTGATGAATTAGAAGATAAGGGAATTATAATTGGAGAAGTAGCTAAGGGCGCTGTAGATTTAAGATTCCAAAGAACATCAAAGAGAAATTATTATGTTAATGAAATAAATATAAGTAATTCTGTGAGCTATGATGAAATAAGATTAAGGATATTAGCATCTATAAAAGAAGAAGATAGAAAAACTAATTTATATAAAATAATATTAAAGGGAGAAATAGAGTCTTATATTAATTTAAATGAAGATTTGATTTTAGAGAGAATAAAGGATGATTTTTATTTCGTTAAAGTTGTTGATAAAACAGAAGTTAAGCTAGATTTTGATAAGATATCAAAGGACTACTCTGTTAGAGGGGTATATGCAAAAAAATTATTAGAAAAAATGGAAGATGAAAATTGTGATAAGGATGTTTTAAAAATGGCTTTAAAATTAGGAATGCAATGTTTATCCCATGAGGAAGTGAATTTAAATGATTATAAATAAAATTAATATAATTTCCTTTGCAGGATTAAAGGATAAGGTAATAGACTTAGAGGATAAGGTTAATTTAATTTATGGAGAAAATGAAAAGGGAAAAAGTACAATTCAAAACTTCATAAGAATTTGGCTTTATGGAATGAGCTCTAAAAGAAGTAAGGATTTAAAAAGTAATGATAGAGTAAGGTTTTCACCAGTAGATGGAGATAAGATTAGGGGAGAACTACATATTACTCATAATGATAGAAAATATGTAATAAGAAGAAGCTTTGGAGCAACTAGAAAAGATGATTTATCTGAAATTTTAGATGCTGAAACTGGAGAAGTTATTAAGGATATTCCAAAGGATGAACCAGGAAAGTACTTTCTTAATGTAAATTCAGCTACTTTTACAAAAACCTTATTTATTAATCAATTAGGAGTAGCTATTTCAAAGGATAAGGAAGAGGATATTATTGATAGAGCTGCAAATCTTCTTGATAATGATAGTGAAAATATATCGATTCAAAAGTCTTTAGAAAAGCTAGAAGGAATTAAAAAGTCTATAACGACCACTAGAAAAACAGGTGAATTAGATTTACTAAGAAATAAGCTTGACAATTTAAACCAAGAAAGATATGAAGGGTATAAATTATCAGAGGAAAATATAGATAAGGAAAATCATTTAATAAATTTAAGGGAAAGAAATAAAGAACTAAGAACTGAACTTAGAAATTTAGATATTTATAAAAAGTATTTAAAAAAATCTAAACTTCAAAAGGAATATGAGGAAATTAGTGAGTATCTAAGAAAAAAAGAAGAACTTAAGAAAAAAGAAAGATATATTGAAGAAAGTATATCTTCTAGAAATGGAGTTATAGATGAAGGTTTATTAAATGATATAAAGGATGAAAACTCTCTTTACTTAAGTATTTTAGATATGAAGGCTGAAGAAGAAAAGAACTTAAATGAAAGTAAGGAGCTTTATTCAAATAAAAGAGAAGGCTTTGATGATTTACTTTTTATTGAAAACTTAACAAGTGAAGATAAAAATAAATTTATGAAAGCATCAATGGAAATTAAAAGTTTAGAAGAAAAAATTAGTAACTATGAAGAAATAAATAAAGAAATAGATAGTATAAATAAAGATATTTCTAATAAAGAAAAGTTTATTGGTAGTGCAATAAACTTTAAGGATATTAGAGATGAAATAAAATTACTATTAGTAAAATATGAAGATAAGTTAAAGGAATATAAATTTAAAGCTGAAAATTATAATGACTTAAATATAAAAAATCAAAAGTTAGAAGGAAAATTTAAAGGTTTTAGTATTTTATCAGTTATATCAATAATATTACTTTTATTATTTATATTTTTATATAAAGATAATTTGCTTTTAATTGGGATAGTTTTATCTTTATTGATATTTTTTGTATATAAAAGTATAACTT
>NZ_JACSQZ010000103.1 GCF_014836325.1 Clostridium gallinarum | reverse complement strand
TCTTTATATATATCTTTAAAATTATCATTTCTTAAAGAATATAAATAAATTAATTTATTTTTCTTATCTACTTCATAATGGAATAAAATATTATCTTTATTACTAAAATCTTCAGTAATTTTTTCTTGTACATAGGTTTCAAACTTATTCCCAATATACTCATAACTTTTTACAAATATCTTTTCAGAATATAATACTATTTTTCTTTTCTTTTTTAATATATTAAGTAAATTAACTAAAGTCCTTTTATTATATTCTTCCTTTTTATGATAATACTTCTCATCATAAACATTAATCTTACTAATCATATTTATCTCCTATTATATCCTCAGTTTTATAATAAGTTGGCACCAAAAACTTGTTGCCATTATATTCTTTAATTTCAACTTCTATATATCTATTAGCTTTATCTAATTGTTTTATAATATAATATTTATTGTTTTTCTGAATAAACTTGTATTTTTCAATAGTTGTACCAATATTTAAATTTGGCATCTTTTTATTAAAGCTCTTTAATATTTTCTCTTCTTCCATATTTAAGCTTCTCTTATCATTATAAGAATTGAAAGTTTGAGATTTTAAATAATTATAGCTTATTAAATTTATAGATAGACTTATTAATAAAATCACTATCATTAAAACTACTAATGTCTGTATTAAAGCAAATCCCTTCTTTTTACACATTACAAACAAATAATCCTTTCATCCTTATTTAAATTAATTATTTTTAAATAGTATGTCTTTCCCTTTTTTATTATTTTAAAGCTAGAAACATCAATCATTAGTATATTAAATCCAAGTTGATATTTATTTTCATTTAATGTTCTTAAGACTATTCTATTTTTACTACTTTCAAAATAAATTTCTTTTTTCTTTAATTCAGGTTTATTATTATCCTTTTTATAATTAATTGTTATTTTATTATTATCTTCTTCTACAACTATAGATTGAATCATATAAGCTTTTAAAAGTCTTTCAATATTAAGTATTGCATCATCAAAAGAATCTTGATACTTTGAATTTTTTAAAAGCATTGAATAACTTTTAAATGTAATTATTGTAGTATTAATAGCTAATGTTAATACTATCAATTGTATTAACATCGATATATTTAATTCTATTAAAGAAAATCCCTTCTTCTTTTTCTTAAATATCCATCCAATAAGATTTAATAAATTCTCTTTCAGTCATAATTCCTCCCTTAGGACTTAATATTTTTACTCTATACACATATATCCTATAATTTTCTTCTGTAGATTCATCTTTTATTTTTTCAATTATAATATCATTTCCTCTTTCTAATAAAAGAAGAGATTTTTTAGATATATTTTCCATGATATTATCGCTATATTTCAAAGATAAATTATTATTAAACAGTGTTTCTAATTCAGTAATAGTAAAGTTATATTTAATTTCATTTTCTATTGCATATGCTATTCTATTTCCCTTTTCTTTATTTTTTCTTAAGGTAATAGAGTTTATAGTAATACTTGTAATTTGAAAAGATAAAGATATAGTTATTAAAATAATAGCTAAAGATATTATTGATTCTATTATGGTACTACCCCTCTTCATTTATAACATCTCCATCTTCATTGTCACTTTCATAAGTTCTACTAATATCATTTCCAACACTTATAGTTATTTCTATTTTCCTGTTATTCTTATACATTAATGTAATAGTTCCTGCTGATTTAATATATCCTTCATCTGTAACATTATTATTCGCACTTGTTATACTTGAAGATACTTTGAAATTAGATCCTACTTCAATATTCTTACTTAATTTTATTATCTTTTTAAACGAGTGATTTTTATCGCTTACTTCAAAAGCTATTGTTTTTCTATCGGAGCCTACAATTATTTGACCATGCACTTTATTTTTTCTACAATAAGCTTTAGCAAAACTCAATAAAGCTTTTACTTCATTGGCTGAATTTTTAAATTCAATCACTTCTAAATTTTCTTTAACTTTAGAAATATTAACAATAGCAATAGAGGAAATAAGTGAAATTATAGATAGTACTATAATTACTTCAATAAGTGTATATCCTTTTTTTATCATTATATAGCTACCTCATACATTGATGAGAATAATGGAAGTACAAAAATAATTAAGAATAATATAACAAAACCACCTATAATTAATATTGATACTGGTTGAATAATTGCTGTTTTTTTATTGATCATATCAATTAATCTTTCTTGTAAATATATAGTCAATGACTCTAATCTTTCCTCAATCCCTCCACCTTCTTCACCCAATTTAATAATGGAAACTGTATATTTTGAATAATTTCCTTTACTTATTAAACTATCTGAAATTGATTCACCTTTTAAAATATTATTATTCAAAGCAATAAATCTATCTATTAAATCCATATTTTTAAAGTTCGATGTTGCACATATAAG
Source organism: Clostridium gallinarum (assembly GCF_014836325.1). Lineage (GTDB taxonomy): Bacteria > Bacillota > Clostridia > Clostridiales > Clostridiaceae > Clostridium > Clostridium gallinarum. The sequence goes on along the minus strand of NZ_JACSQZ010000103.1, from coordinate 2,272 downwards.
TCCATCCGATAAATTAATACCACTTTTTATTATTATCCCCAAAATTGAGATAAAAAGAAATTCATTAAATTCTCTATATGTCTTAAATTTATTCATCAAAACTATAAATTTATTTTTAAAGTAATATTTATATAAAAACCATACTAAGAATATTAAATTTAAAAAATAAATTAAAAATTCTACAGTGTTTTCTCTTATAAATTTTGAAAATCTATAACTTATTTCACACATTAAAGGTACTTTATTATTTAAATTAATATAAAATTCATATAAATTAGGTATTACAAAAAGTAAAAGAAAAATAAATAACCCAATAGTAGTTAGTAATATTAAAAAAGGATAGGATAAAGCGCTTTTTACCGTATTATTAAAAAATATAATAACCTTATAATAATCTTCTAATCCTTTTAAAACCTTATAAAGATTTCCACTCTTTTCGCCCATAGCTATCATGCCGATAAAAAATTCAGGATATAAATTTGGATATTGCTTAAAAGATTTTTCTAAAGATTCTCCTTTTAAAACATATTCCTTAATTCCATTAATACTATCTTTATATGATTTCCTTAAGGGTAGTTCTTTAAGTAAATCTACAATCATAATCATTGAAATACCTTCTTTATAAAGTATAGCTATATTTCCTGCTATTAAAGCTAAATCATCATAGTGTATCTTATTACGCATTAATCTTACTTTCTTCATAATTTAATCCTTCTTCTATTAAAAATTTATTATAATCTTCTATTGAAATAAATCCATTTTCAACTAAATAATTTAAATTAGATATCATTTCATCATTACTTAACTCTTTTATTTCCTGGAAAATATTTGAAGTTATTCTTTTAATCTTATCATCTATATATACAATTGAACTTACTAATTTTCTTCCTTTGTAACCTGTATAATTACAAGAAATACATCCTGTAGCTTTATATCCTAATATAAATTTATCATTTATTTTTATATGATTACTTTTTTCCTTACAATCATTACATAAAGTTCTTATAAGCCTTTGAGATACTATTCCTATTAATGAATCTCTTATTAAATAAGATTTTACACCCATATCCTCAAGTCTAAAAAACACTTCCTTAGGAGTTTTAGTATGAATTGTAGAATAAACTTTATGTCCAGTTAAAGATGCTGTAACAGCCATGTTTGCAGTTTCTGAATCTCTTATTTCTCCTATCATTAAAATATCTGGATCTTGTCTTAATATACTTCTAAGTCCTGTAGCAAATGTAATATCTACTTTTTTATTTAAGCTTACTTGGTTAATTCCATTTATTAAAACTTCAACTGGATCTTCTAAAGTTGTAATATTAACATCTTTTTTATTAACTTCTTTTAAAATAGAATATAATGTTGTGGATTTTCCGCTACCAGTTGGACCATTAATTAAAACAAGGCCATTTTTCATAGAAATCATTTTATTTAATTTTTCTCTTTGAGTATTGCTTAAATTTAAATTATTTATATTATGATTAAATACTTCTCCATACAAAATCCTAATTACTAATTTTTCTCCATAAATAATAGGTATGGTAGATAGTCTTAAATCATAATCCTTATTCCTAATATTAAAATAAGCTTTTCCATCTTGAGGTCTCCTTTTTTCAGTCAGATCCATATTGCCAATAACTTTAATTCTCGAAATTAATTTTTGATACTCATTATGCTTAATTTTGGTAAAAGGTACCAGTGTTCCATCAATTCGTATTCGTATAAGTACGTCTTCTTTTTGAGGTTCAAAATGTATATCTGATGCTACTTCTAAAATAGCTTTAGATAAGATTAATTTAAGTAAATTCTCGTCCTCACCAAGAAAAACTTTAAAAATTAAATCCTTTATATAATCATTATCAATTTTTATTATTTTTAAAGTTTTATTAAAAATAAATTGAATTTCTTCTTTATTTTCCAGAAAGTCCTTTGCCGAAAACACTATAATTTTATCTGATTCAATTTTTATTGGTAAAATATTATTTTCCATAGTTTTATTTTTACCTAATTTTCTTGCAATATCTAATTGGATATTATAGATTTCTATTTTATTCATTTTCATCACCATTTAAATTTATATCCATATATTCAATATTTATACAATTAATAAAATAAAAAAGTGTTAAAATATAATAGCAAGGTGACTTGGAACTTGCTATGATATTTTAACACTTCAAAACTGAAGGAAGGAAAGTATAAATAGTTAATATTTTATAACTGGTCTATACATAAAAAAAGTATTTATAAACTAATATAAATACTCCTAATT
>NZ_JACSQZ010000102.1 GCF_014836325.1 Clostridium gallinarum | reverse complement strand
ATTAATAAATCTTATTATTCTTTCAAATTAATTTTATATTTATAGATATAACATTAATTTGAAATATAACTGAATCTTAAAAACAAATTATCTTTATTTAACAACAATATTTTAAAACACAGTTATATACTGCTTCATATAATATAATGACAGTGTTGAATTAATAGCTTTGTATTATCTGATACGAAATACATCATTTAATATAGTTTTTTTAAATTCTATATATAATAAAAAGAGAAAAAATTTATACTCTAACTTCTTTCTCTTTATTAATTATATATTTTATTTACTTTTCAATATTCTATGTTGGTTTATTTTTTATTAATAACTTCATTATATGCTATAAAAAAATTATAATTAAATAAAAAACCTTATAAACTAACTAATCTATTATAAAATATTTCTACCTTAAAAGTATTACTACTTAAATTTATCTATTTTAGTTACCCTAGAATATATTATACTTCCACATTCTTTACATATTATATGTTCAACTGGACTACCTAATCTTATTCCCCATAATTCTGGATATATGCATCCTTGTGCATATTGATGTCCTATAGTTAAATCTTTTGATCCACAATATTGACATTCCTCTATTTTAATTTCTTTCAAAATAACTCTCTCCTTTAAATTCTACTTTTACACAACCCTTTATCTTTTTATTATACAATACATATGTTTTATTTTCCACATTTGTATATATATTACTTAATATTAAGTATTGTTGTTATTTTTATTCTAAATATCCCCCCTTAATTAAATAGCTATCACAGAATTAATATAACTATTTAGCTATAAAATTATAAAGATTTATTCTCAGCACTTAATATTTTTATAACATATATAAAAATAAAACTCAGCAAACACTGAGTTTTACGATTATTTTTACTTTTTTGGTTTTATATTAATAATTTAATTAAGATGTACTGTTTCTCTAACTTCTTCTTTATTGAAGTATTTTACTAACAACCATATTGAAAGAGTAATTATTCCTAGAAATATTAAAAACTCTAGTATATAAGTAATTGTAACTCCTCCTGTAACAAGTGTTACAACAAATTTAAAGAAATATGCTGCTACCCAAGCTAATATAAATTGATAACTAATTGATAAGAACATCATTTTTGTTCCATATTCTTTTTTCATAACTCCTATAACTGCAAAGCATGGAGTATATAGAGATACAAACACTAAAAAGCTTATAGCTGTTACAGTTGTAAACATGGTTGGTAAAACTAATGCTAAATCTCCATAAACTATTTCCATAGTTCCAATTATTACTTCTTTAGCTGCAAGACCTGTAAGTATTGATACTCCAGCTTGCCACCCACCAAATCCTAATGGTTCAAAGATAGGTGATATTAATCCACCAAGTCTTGCTAAGAAACTTGTATCTATTTCATCTGTAAATCCATTCATATTAAAATAAGTTAAAAACCAAACTACTATTGAAACTGCAAATATTAATGTCCCAGCTCTTATAATAAAACCTTTAGACTTATCCCAAGCATTTAAAATAATACTTTTAAAGCTTGGTAATTTATATTGAGGCAGTTCTAGAATAAATGGTTGCTCATCCTTTTTGAATAAAGTATTTTTAAATAATAATCCTACTAAAATTGCAATTATAATTCCTAATAAATATAATCCCATAACTACAAACTCTTGATTTGAAGTGAAGAAAATTGAAGCAAATAACGCATATACAGGCAATCTTGCTCCACATGTTACAAGTGGCGCTAATAATGCTGTCATCTTTCTATCTTTTTCACTTTCTAAAGTTCTAGTTGCCATTATTGCAGGTGCTGAACATCCAAAACCCATTATTATAGGAATAAATGCTTTACCTGATAGACCTATTTTTCTCATTATTCTATCCATAAGAAATGCAACTCTTGACATATATCCACTATCTTCAAGAAATGATATACCAATAAAAAGTGAAAATACTATTGGAAAGAATACTATAACCCCTCCAACACCAGCTATTATCCCATCAATTATTAGTGATCTAAACCACTCTGATGAATTTATAAGTACTCCTTCTACAAATGGTGTAAATATGTCTCCTACAAATTTATCTAATCCATCTGCCAAAGGTTGTCCAAACCAACTAAATGTAAATTTAAATATTAAAAATAATGCTATTAAAAATGCTGGATATGCTAAAAGTGGATTTAATACTATTTTATCTACTTGTTCTCCTACATACTTTGACTTCCCTTTTGTTTTAGTAGCTCTTTTTATAATATTATCAATATATAAATATACTTCATTTTCATTTTTAAAATTTGTTTTATAATTTGGAATAATTTCTTTAGATTTGATTATTTCTTCTGATATATTGTCTAGTCCATTTTTATTTTTCGCTGATATGGGTAGGATTTTTATACCTAAATCTTCTTCTAAAACTTTAGTATCTAGATTAATCCCTCTTTTTTTTACTATATCCATCATATTAAAAAATACTAGTATCGGTTTATTAAATTGCATTAATTGAGTTGTAAGATATAAATTTCTTTCTAAATTAGTGGCATCTACTACATTTATTATTACATCGACATCTTCATTTTCTAAATAAGCTCTTGATATTTTTTCTTCATTTGAATATGTGTCCATTGCATATATACCTGGTAAATCAACTATTTTTATATCTTTATTTATAAATCCATATTTTTTATCTATAGTTACCCCTGGCCAATTTCCTACATATTGTTTAGATCCAGTCAGTGCATTAAAAACTGTAGTTTTTCCTGTGTTCGGATTACCTACTAGTGCTACATTTAACATTTTCCCACTCCTTAAACATTTAAATAAATATTTTTAGCGTCATTTTTTCTAATTGCTAAATCAAATCCTCTAAAAGTTATTAATATTGGATCTCCAAGTGGTGCAACTAACTTAACCTTAACCTGTGTCCCCCTTACACACCCTAAAGCTTTTAATCTTTTTGCTAATTTAGGATCTCCTAAAACTTCTTTTATAGTTCCAGATTCACCAACCTTCATTCCGTATATGTTCATGTATTCTCCCCCTTACATGGTTTCTATATACAATTATAACCAAGTGATATTGATTGTCAATAACTCTTGAAGCTTTTTATCAAAATTTTAAGAATTTTTAGCAAAATAAAAAATGAAGTCCACACAAAAGAAATAGTGAGCTTCATTTTTATATTATTCTAATATTTTTATTGGATTAAAATCTAAGTAATCACAAGAAGTTATAATATATTCAATACCATCTTCCTCACCATTAATAGCAGTTGCTAATGATGGTCCATGAAGATGTCCATATATAACTTTTTCAACACCGTATTCTTTAAATACTTCTGTAAAAGCAGAAATTTCTCTTTTCTCATTTATTGGAGGATAATGGATCATGACTATAAATTTATTATAACCAGCTTCCTTTGCACTATCTAATGATAATTTAATTCTTATAAGCTCTCTATTAAATATCTTTTTATCTTTTTCTGTAAATCTGTCACTTCCTTCAAGTATCCAGCCTCTCGTTCCACAAATAGCATAATCTTTATAAGAATAAAAATTATTTTGAAGGAATTTAGTATTTTCATACATTCTATTTAGCTTAGATATTCCACTCCACCAATAATCATGATTTCCCTTAGAAATTATCTTTTTACCTGGTAAACTATCTATCCAATCCAAATCACCTTTGCTATCACTTGCCTTCATTGACCAAGATATATCTCCAGCTATGAGAATTGTATCTTCTTCATTAATTTTATTAATCCAGTTTTCCTTAATCTTTTCATCATGCCTAAGCCACTTTTCTCCAAAAATATCCATTGGTTTATCTGTTGTAAAAGCAAGATGAAGATCTGAAATAGCATATAAAGCCATTAAACCTACTCACCTTTCTATTATTCTATCTAAATCTGTTATATATGCAATTATATGTGCAACTGCCTCATAAAGATCTCTAGGAATATACTCTCCAATATCTACATTACAAAGCAAATCTGTCAATTCCTTATTATACACTATTGGAACATCATTTTCTTCAGCTTTTTCAATAATTTTATTTGCAATATGCCCAATTCCACTAGCAGTAACTACAGGAGCTACTAAGTTTTCTTGATATTTTAATGCTGCAGCTTTTTTTCTTCCCTTCATGATTTTTTCCTCCTATATAAAAGATTATACCTTCCTATCTATAGAAACTCCAAAACCAGAATTAAAGAAATCTCTACATGTAGCTATTGATACTTCTTCTTCTTTTTTAGATACTTTAATATCCACTATAAATCCTATATTTTCAATGTTAGATAACAATTTAAGTTTTGCTATATCTATTATTTTAACATATTCTTCTTTACATTTTAAATCTATATCTATTTTTTTATCTAAAACCCTCATATAACTATCTACTATTCCTAAATTTTTAGTTTCTATGGTTATAACCATTTTTATATTTTTACTATCTATCTTTTTATTATCTTCTCTTTTATCTTTAACAATAATTTTGCATGGATACTCTCTATCTTTTATATCAATTTTAATATCAGCATAATAATATTCAGAGCTTATTTTATTAAATAATTTTATTTCATCTATATTATTTTTCAAAACATCTATTATCTTTTCAGATACTATGTCTTCATTTTTTATACTAATTAATAATTCCTTAAGTATTCCTTTACTTTCTTTCCCACTTTTATT
>NZ_JACSQZ010000101.1 GCF_014836325.1 Clostridium gallinarum | reverse complement strand
TGGTTTCTTAAGTATACCCTTATTTAATAAAAGAATTTTTTAAAAAAGTATTGACTTTTTATAACTGGTCTATACATCAAAAAAGACTATATCTAAATGATATAGCCTAAAATTAAATATTAAATTATATAGTTACTCCAACTCCAGGACCTAAAGGTAATCCAAACATATACCATATAATAAGTAAAACTGTCCATCCAATTAAAAATGCTATTGAATATGGAATCATTGTTGTTATTAACGTACCTACACCTGACTTTTTATCATACTTTTCTGCAAAAGCAACTATTAATGCAAAGTAACTCATTAATGGAGATATTATATTAGTAGAAGAATCTCCTATTCTATATGCCATTTGAACTAATGCAGGTGAAGTTCCCAAATTCATTAACATTGGTATAAATACTGGTGCCATTATAGCCCATTTAGCCGAAGCTGATCCCATAAATAAATTTATAAAAGCTGTTAATATAACAAATGAAACAATTAACGGAATTCCAGTGAATCCTATTCCTTCTAAGAAGTTAGCTCCATTAACTGCAATTACAATACCTATATTAGTATAACTAAAGTATTGAACAAATTGTGCTGCAAAGAAAACTAGTACTATATAGCCCCCCATTGTTGACATACTTTTTCCCATTAAATTTATAACATCTTTATCACTTTTAATTGTTTTACAACCAATTCCATATGCTACTCCAGGAATAAAGAAAAGTAAAGCAATTATTATTACTATAGAATCCATAAATGGTGAATTAAGAATTTCATTTGTTTGTGGATTTCTTAAAACTCCATTTGGAAGTAAAGATATTAGCATTATTATTATAAATATTAATGCTGATATACTAGCAAATTTCAATCCTCTTTTTTGTTCACTTGTAATTTGTGTTATCGTTGCTTTTTCATCACCTTTATATTGACCAAGCTTAGGTTCTACTATTTTTTCAGTTACTAATGTTCCAATTATAGTTATTAAAAAAGTTGATACTATTATAAAATACCAATTATCTGCTGTTCCAACAAAAGCATCAGCTGAAAATAATTTTGCTCCTTCAGTTGAAATACCTGCTAATAATGCATCAGTTGGACCGGCTAGTAAATTAGCACTATATCCTCCAGATACTCCAGCAAAAGCAGCTGCTAATCCAGCCATTGGATGTCTTCCAAAGCTTAAGAAAACAATTGCTCCAAGAGGAACTAAAACAACATATCCAGCATCTGACGCTATACTTGACATAACTCCAGCAAATACTACAACAACAGTTATTAATCTTTTTGGTGTGCTTGTAACAAGTTTTGTTAATAAAGTACCTATAAGCCCTGTCCCTTCTGCAACTCCAACACCAAGTAAAGCTACTAAAACTGTACCAAGCGGAGCAAAACTAGTAAAGTTTTTAACTGCAGAAGTAAACATATATCTAATTCCTTCTGGCGTTAATAAACTAACTACAGTAGAAGTCATTTCTTTTATTTCCATACTACTTCTATCTAGGCCTGTATATGTAACAGATACACCCATTCTTGCCATAATAGCTGATACTACTATAATAATTCCACAAAGAATAACAAATATTGTAGCAGGATGTGGAAGTTTATTTCCTATTTTCTCTATTGAATTTAATATTCCCTTATTAGAGTCATTTATTTTATCTTTAGATTTCATTTGTTTTCCCCCTTTATATGCAAATTAGCTAACATATAAAATTCAATATTTATTTAATTCATTATTAATTATATTTTGACAAAATATAAGCACATTATATATATTTTTTGTTATATTTTCAAGTTAATATATTAATTATATTAAAATTTATCAAAAAATTCATATTTATATTATTAATATTTTATCCAAACATTTAATAGCTTAAGAATATCAAATATAGGTTATACTTAATATTATACTCTTATTAATACTACGTTTATTTTTAGGATATATCTATAAAATTTACTATTACATAATTTGAAGGAGGTTTTTAAAATACTTGCATTTAAGATTATTTTTTGTATATCGTTTATAATTAATTTATTTATACTATTTATAATCATTCCCTTTGGTAAAAAAAGACCTGAAAAAACATTATCTTGGATATTAGTATTGATGATTTTACCTCCAATTGGATTAATATTATTTATCTTTCTAGGTCGTAATTGGAAAATAAACACATTAGATAGGAAAGTTAAAGAACAAATTTTTAATTTAACCAACTTTGCCAGTATAGAAAAAAACGAAATATTAAATGAATATAAACAAATTATAAAACTTCTAGCTTCTAATTCATACTCACCTCTTTTTTTAAATAATAAAGTTACTATTTTAGATGGAGGAGTTCAAAAGTTTGATATATTAAAAGAAAAGATGTTAGAAGCTACTGATCATATTCATCTTGAATATTATATAGTTAAAGATGATAAAATAGGTAATGAAATTAAAGATATCTTAATAAAAAAAGCTAAAGATGGTATAAAGGTGCGATTTGTAATTGATAGAGTTGGTTCTATAAAACTTAGTAAAAAATACATTAAAGACTTAAAAAAAGCAGGAGTAGATATAGCTTTCTACTCGTATGTTTTAGCTCCTTTATTAAGATTGATAAATACACAAATTAATTATAGGAATCATAGAAAAATTGTTATTATTGATGGTAAATATGCTTTTATCGGAGGAATAAATATAGGCGATGAATATTTAGGATTAGGTAAATTAGGCGATTGGAAGGATTGCCATATAATGATTGAGGGAGATTGCGTTTTAGGTTTGCAATCTGTTTTTTTAGATGATTTTTCAATTATAAAGAAATATAATAATGAAGAAATATCTGTTTTAAATAATATAGAAAATTATTTTAAAACTCATATTTGTAATGACAAAATTCCAATGCAGTTAATTAGAAGTGGACCTGATTCTGAATATCCAAGTATACTTCAACTACTAATTAAAATGATTAGTATGGCAAAAGAATCTATTAATATAATCACTCCATATTTCATTCCATCTGAAGGTTTAATGGATGCTTTAAGAATTGCATCATTAAGCGGAGTAGATATTTCCTTAATATTTCCTGAAAAAGCAGATCATTTTGCGGTAAATAGAGCTTCACAAACATATTTAGCTGAATTACAACGGACAGGAGCCAAAATTTATTTATATACTAAAAATGCATTTATACATTCAAAATTAATAACTATTGATAATAAGATATGCACTATTGGAACAGCTAATATGGATATTCGTAGTTTTGAATTAAATTATGAAATTAATACTATTATTTATAATAAAGATATAACTAAAAATTTTAATAAGATCTTTAACAGATTAATTAATCAATGTAGGGTTTTTAGTTATGCTGAATATGAAAATAGAAATTTATTAAATAAATTAATAGATGGATTTTCTAGATTATTATCCTCAATATTATAGACCAACTATTTAGCTGGTCTATATTTTTTACTTAATTTAAATTTTTCAATAATTGATACAATTATACACCCAAATATTCCTCCTGATGTATCTATTAATACATCTTTAAAAGCCATACTTCTTCCTGGGATAAAATATTGATGAAATTCATCTGAACATGCATATAAAAATACAAATATAATTAAATAAAATTTGATGTTTTTATCTTTAATTTTGTAATATCTAGAAACATTATATGCTAATAAAAATAATATCATATATTCTGAGAAATGAGCTGCTTTTCTAATAATAAAAGTAGCTAATTCCCCCAAATAATCATTTAACTCTATTCCTATAAATTTGAATAACTTTAAAACCAAATCACTTTGACTACTTGAAACTTCTCCTGGTTGATGCGACATAAAAAATATTATTCCCATCCATAAAATTACCATGCTCCAGGATAGTATCTTCTTATTTTTGTTCATAAATCTCTCCTATGTTATTTATAAATTAATTTTTTTCAACTAAGTATCTATTGATATATGCTAACGATTGTTCTAGTATATTTTGCCCCCCTTCTAAATCCTTAACATTGACTTCTAAATTATAGATTCTTTGTTCTACTAAATTCATTATTTGCTTTATATCATTTAAAAGTTTAGCTTCGTAAGAAACTTGTACTCCATCCGAATCAATATATAACTTCTCAGGTACAGAACCGCACTGAGAGCATTTAAGATATATATCATCTCTTTCTATATCCCTATAAACTTTAAATGTTTCACTACTACAATTTGAACAATTTGGTATAATTATATAATCCTTATTCGTTACATTTATATTATACCTTGATTTACATTGAGAGCAAATTAAATTTAAATTCTCTTCATTACCTTCTAAATAAAATATATTCCCACTACATCCATCTTTCTCACATACAAAAGTTCTTATCATTTTTTACTCCTCCTCTTTAAATAGAAAGATTATTCCTTTACAATTTAATATGCTAAAATCTATTGAATTATTCATAGTATCTTTTAATAGGCCACATATTTTATCAAAAGTAAAATAGACCTAAATTTTTATTTAGATCTATTACTAGGTTTATTATTTATTATATTTTCTAATTCATTTTCTACTTCTTTTATAAGTTCATCTATTATGTTTGTACTTTTTCCTGCTAAAACTAATTCTCTTTTTTCTAGTTTTAAATTTGTTAGTCTTTGCTCTAACTCATCCTTTTTGCTCATACCAACACTCCCCATTTAAGGATCATTCCTTAAAACTTTTTATTTTAATTATATTCATATACTATATTAATTATATATTATTTTATATATTATTCCTAATTAAAAATTTAGAAATTTTTTAAACTTTTTCGACATTTATATATATTTTATTTAAAACAAAAAAAAAGAAGTTATTTTCATAACTTCTTGGTGGAGGTAAAGGGATTCGAACCCTTGACCCCTTGCGTGCAAGGCAAGTGCTCTCCCAACTGAGCTATACCCCC
>NZ_JACSQZ010000100.1 GCF_014836325.1 Clostridium gallinarum | reverse complement strand
CATTATATAACTTCATTATTATTAGGATTTAAATTATCTACTTTTTATATGATACCTTTCAACTTCAACCAAAATGATAAAAAGTGGAAATTAAACTTTTTATTATTTAAAGATAATTTTATTACAAATAAACTTCATTTTAATTCCATTTCTATATCTTCAAAAACAAAATATAATATTTTACTAAAAAAATTGAGGGTTTATTACTGGATAGGACCTATCTATGATTTTATTATCTTTGTATTATTATTTTCAATAGGCATAAGTAAATTGGAATATTCATACTTAGCTCTAACTTCATTAATTTATTTTTGTCTAGCTACTATCAACTTCTTTAATGAAGATGGAAAATATGCTATTGGATCTAAGGAAGATACTCGTATTGCTTTTGATACAGTTAGAAGTTTTACCTTATGTGGTGACGATGAAGTTTCTGATGAAAGCAAAAGAATTCTTACAGATTACCATATTGAAATTTCAAAAAATATATCAATTAATACTTTTGATGTAAATAACCTATGGGATTTTTTAAATAATTTATCTTTTTATACAAATTCTCTTCTTAGTTATATAAATAATGATATATTATCTTTACATTCATCTATATATATTTTCTTTAATAATCTTATATATGATTATGATAATATTAAGTCACTTGATTATAGACAAATTGAAAAAACCTCTATATCACTTCTTTACTATTTTATTTATCTAAAAATAACAGATACTAGATACACTCCTAATGATGATATTTTAGATAAAATTTATAATAATTTAAATTCTACCTACCATAAAAACTTGTATGAATTATATTTTAACAATAAAACAGATTATAAAAATTACTTATACACTCCCCAAAATATACCTTCTAATTTTTCTTTTTGTAACGGTTATAAAAAACTTATTATTAAAATACTAGATTCATATAAAAAATAAAAAGTGTCCCTTTAATGGTCTTCTCCCCGTCAAATAGACGTGGATAAGACCATAACTTAGACACTTTTATTTTTAAAGATTATTTTTTATTTCTTTTACCCAGTTTCTTGCTCCATCAACAGAGTCCCATGCTATTTCTGCATTTTTAATATAATTTATTGCATCTTCTTCTGATCCTAAGCTTTTAAATTCTTTTTGGACTTTAGGTATTCTTTTTTGTTTAGTAATATAATCTATAACAAATGGATTAGAAGCATTAGCTATTCTCAAAGCTCTTTCAGCTTCCTCTACTTTACCTAATTTAAATAAGTAAAGTGCTTTTGAAAATTTAGTTGCTGAAAGATAATCATCTTTATACTGAGATAAAATATTCTCTAAATCTTCATCTAAATTTTCAGCAATTAACCAAGATAGTAAAACTCCTCTTATTAGCAGTCTATCTTCAGGACATAATCTTAATAGTTCCTTAAATTCTCTTATGGCTTCTCTTTTTTCATTTATACTCCATAATAGATTACCAAGTCTATATTTCGCACTATAATAAGGTTTAGTTATTTCTAAGTCTAAATACTTTCCAATAAACTTATTTATATTTTCTTCACCTATAACTTCTTTTGCTACTTCTACAGCTTTATTAGCTAATTTCTTTTGTTCTTCTTTATTTAAGGAATTATCATAAGATAATATGATATATGCTTCTGCACACTTTTCACTAATCTCTAAAGCTTCCTTTGCAAGTTTTACTTTTTGTTTAAAATTCTTTTGATTCCATGCATCATTTGCTATTTTGTTGGCTTCTACTAAATCCTTATCTTCTTCAAGTATAATATCATCTATATTTTCATCTTTTTCATCTATTTCTGCTTCTTGTTCTTTAATATTTATTACTTCTTCAACTTCAACTTTAGAAGAAATTAACCATTTGTCCTCATCAATGTTTATCATCGTTCTTACATCTTTTGATTTAGAAAGGCCTGTACTACTACTTATATTAAATAACTTATAAAAATCTGAAGCCTTAATATCTATATTGGATTTATTCGTGAATAATCCATTTTTCAAAGCAATAGCATGAATAATTCCGCAAGCCCATGAATTAGCCTTACCCTTATTTAAATTAGCATTATCTAATTCAAATATTTCTTTACATAAGTTTTCTGCAAGAAACAAGTATTCTTCATTCAAATTATTTTTACATACCTCTTCAATTATTCTCATGATTTCTAAATATCTTTCATTATTCACTTCAGTTGTTTTTTGCATTACTTATTTTCTCCTTCTTCTATATGGTATTTAAACTTTAATAAATGATGTTTAAGCCGATGTTTTATATTATATGATATTTACATCAAATTTTCAAACATTACTGCATTATTATCTAATATTTTATGTAAATTTGTAACAATATATTTATTATGTTATAATTTATTTAACAAGTTTTTCATTTTAATTAAATTAAGTTTGGAGGAGTTTTAAATGAAAAAGAAAATAATTGCAATATTATTATCATTATCAATACCATTTTCTATGATTTCTTGTAAGGAGTCTGCAAAAAATGTAACAACTCAAAATAATAACTTAGCTTCTTCAGCTAATGAATCTTCTGATAAAGCAAACTCTAGTAATGAAAGTAATAATGAAGTTAGTAATGTAAATAATAACGCAGATAATAAAGAAGATATAAAAGAGGCAAATGCTAATATTTATTATTATGATGCTGTAAATGACAAAATAGTATACATAAATAAAGTTATTAAAATTGAAGAAAAGATGACTGCTACAGCATTAGTAGATGAACTAAAAAAATCACCTAATTCTGACATAGCTCCAGCTATTTCTAATGAAATAAATTTAAATTCAGCTAATGTTGATGAAGAAAGTTCAACTATAACCTTAGATTTTTCTTCAAACTTTGTACAAGCACAAAATTTAGGAGGAGGTGCCGAATCAAGTACTATTAAAGCTATATGTAATACTTTCGGTAGCTACTTTAAAGTTGATAATGTTATTATAACTTTAGATGGAGAACCTTATTCTTCAGGACATATTTTAATGTCTGAAGGTGAAAGCTTTAAAGTTGATTTAGATAATTCATCTCCTCTAAATTAAATCAAATAAATATAATTTAAACTATAATAGGGTTGCTTTACGCACCCCTATTATTAATATTCAATTCATTTTCTGTAAAATAAGTCATCTACTATAACAGCTATACATTTTATTTTAATTCCTTTTTTAAATTTCTCTTCTTTAAAGTATCTATTGAATATTAATTTCATGAAAAAAGATAGGTCTTAAACCTATCTTAAATTTCATATATTATAGCTTACCCTCACCTTCACATATAGGGCACTTAAAATTTCCTATCCCTTGGCAAGTTACACATTTTTTATTAGGGATACTATTACTTCCACAATCACAATTTATCTTTCCTACTCCATTGCAAGTAATGCATGTATTAATAAAATTATTACTTT
Organism: Clostridium gallinarum; assembly: GCF_014836325.1. Classification (GTDB taxonomy): domain Bacteria; phylum Bacillota; class Clostridia; order Clostridiales; family Clostridiaceae; genus Clostridium; species Clostridium gallinarum. Next base: position 2,127 of record NZ_JACSQZ010000100.1, on the reverse strand, counting down.
CAAACTCCATACATTTTCCTCCCTTTGCTTCTTATAATTAATTATTGTCAATTATATACTTTTTATTAAACTAAAGATTACTTATAGGGTAGCAATGGATTTTAATAAATAGAATTAAACACTTATTTCACTTTTTATTTCTAAAGCATCTTGGTTATCATCAATAATTGGTTTTACATATTCATTTATAAACTCAACAACTTGGCTTGGAGCTCTTCCAACAAATTTATTTGGATCAATTATATTTAAAATTTCTTCTTTAGAAAGCATAAAACTACTATCATTTATTATTCTTTCAATAAGATCATTATTTAAACCTTCTCCTTTTACTCTTTGAGCAGCTTCCATTGAGTGTATTCTAATCTTTTCATGTAATTCTTGTCTGTCACCACCTCTTTTTACTGCTTCCATCATAATATTTTCTGTTGCCATAAATGGTAACTCATTATTTACATGAGAATTTATAACTTTTTCGTAAACAACCATATTTTCTGCAATATTTATATATAAATTTAAAACTCCATCTAGCGCTAAAAATGCTTCAGCAACTGCTATTCTTTTATTTGCAGAATCATCTAATGTTCTTTCAAACCATTGAGTTGCTGCTGTTATCGCTGGATTTAATGAATTTACAATAACATATCTAGCTAAAGAGCTCATTCTTTCACTTCTCATAGGATTTCTCTTATATGCCATAGCTGAAGATCCTATTTGATTTTTTTCAAAAGGCTCTTCTATTTCCTTCATACTTTGAAGTAATCTTAAATCATTACTAAACTTATACGCGCTTTGAGCAACTTCAGATAATCTATTTAAAACTATAGAATCTAATTTTCTTGGATATGTTTGACCAGTTACTCCATAACTATTTTCAAACCCCATTTTTTTAGCTACTATTTTATCTAAATCTTTTACTTTTTCTTCATTATTATTAAATAATGTCATAAAACTAGCTTGAGTTCCTGTTGTTCCTTTAACTCCTCTTAATCTTAATGTAGATAATAAGAAATCTATGTTTTCTATATCAAGTATTAAATCTTGTATCCAAAGTGTAGCTCTTTTTCCTACTGTAGTTAACTGAGCAGGCTGGAAATGGGTAAATCCTAAAGTTGGCATATCTTTATACTTAAGTGCAAAATTAGATAAATGATTTATTACTGTTACTATTTTCTTTTTAACTAATAATAAAGCATTTTTCATAATAATTATATCTGTATTATCTCCCACATAGCAGCTTGTAGCTCCTAAATGAATTATGCCTTTAGCACTAGGACATTGTAATCCATAAGCATATACATGACTCATTACATCATGTCTAACTTCCTTTTCTCTTTTTATAGCTTCATCGTAGTTTATATTATTTATATTAGATTTAAGCTCTTCTATTTGTTCTTCTGTAATATTTAAACCTAGCTCTTTTTCTCCTTCAGCTAATGCTACCCATAATTTTCTCCAAGTTGAAAATTTCATATTATCCGAAAATATGTAGCTCATTTCTTTTGATGCATATCTTGAGTTTAATGGTGAATTATATAAGTCTCTCATCTTTTGAAAACCTCCGAATAAATTTTTATTTTCCATTTTCATCATTCGTATTATATCATATCTTAAATTAATTTTCACTTTTTTGAGTTATATTTTTATTCTTATATAATATACTATAATATATTACTTTATAAGGGGGAATAAAAATGTATAAAATAAGTTTATTGGATAAGATATCTTTTTTATTAGTTTTAATAGGCGCAATCAACTGGGGATTTATAGGTTTATTTAATGTAAATATTGTAAGTTTATTTTCTTTAGGATCTATTCTTTTACAAAGAATAATCTATATAACAATTTGTGCAGCTGCTATAAATATTATAATATTAGTATTTAAATGTGAATTATTTAAATTTAGTAACTAGTTACATAAGAAGTTTTTAATAATATTTTTCCTTAACTAATAAAAAAGAGATAAACATTATATTCCTTGCTCCGTCGCATGCGCTCCAAGTCAACCTCATACAATGTTTATCTCTTTACAAACTGAAGGAAGGAAAGTATGAATAGTTAATAATAAGGCATAACTTTTTATACTTTCCTCGTATAATAAAATTATAAAAGCTAATACGAATATTATTA